>NZ_CAJYTV010000004.1:0-43795 GCF_913777885.1 uncultured Agrobacterium sp.
TTTCCTTGTTAAATAGAAACAGTTCTGTTGGTTCAAACGGGATCGACTGATTGTCCGGGCGGCGCGTGCCGTAGCCAACGCATACGGCCAAGCCGTCCGGGCAAGCAGGTGGCCCGTTTCAACCAACCCGAAGGGCCGGTCATCTTTCCGCCAGGCTCAAAGGCGATCGGCTCGACCGTACCTTTGGGTATGCCCTTCGCCAATCGCCTTTGCCCTGACGAAAACCTGCTCCGGCAGAACGTTTCTATTTAACAAGGAAACGCTCTAAGTCGCCTTCCGACAAGCTTCTGGGCTGTAGATCAAGTATCGATCGTTAGCTATGCCTTGGTCGACGATGCCGACTGGTCGTAAGCGTTCGGCTCCCCCAATCGTTGTCTCACGTTACGTAAGGTCATGATGTATAACGATTTTTATTTTTAACGTCTTCGTCGGCGCCCTCCCGGTTAAACTTTTATACATTCGTCGCGGCATATAACGATCATCGGTTTTCGCGCTATGATGGTGCGTCTCATCAAGATCGACGAAGCAATGATCCGCAGCCCAAGGAGGGGTGGCGGCTGGCGGTCGCTATTGTCATCTGCAGCCTGTCTTAAGCGAGGGCATATGTCGTTTTTTGAGAATGCTAAAATTCGGACCAAGATACTGAGTCTCATTCTTCCGGTTTCATTGGTCGGTCTGGGCGGTGTTGGCTTCGTTGCGGTCAACTACAAAAATGCCGATACGACGTACTCCAACATCATTGCAAACAATAGCGCCGCCGCGACCGAGCTATTCCGGGCAAACACATCCCTGGTGGCCTTGGGCTATGACACGACGCTTGGTTTGTTGCGGTCAGAGCAAGGCCTCAAGCCAACCGAAATCCAGGACGAATACAAAAAGGATGTCGCCGCGCTCCTGTCCCGACTTGAGAGTGCGCCGAAACTTCTTCCGGAAATCAGTACCACTCTCTCTGGCATCACCGATCGGGCGAATGCCATCGTCAGGGCCACAGATGAAGTGTGGGTGATGATGAAGAACGGTGATTTTTTGACCGCGCGCCGCAAGCTGACCGAAGTCAACGCGCAAATCGCGTCCTGGCGACTGGATATCCGCGCGTTGAATGAGAAGACGCTGCAGGATGTCGTGGCTAATTCTAATACTCTTTCTGCTACCACCAACTCAACGATACTCTACTCCCTCGCCGCGCTTGGATTACTCTTCGCATCCGCAATAGCCGTTTCATTGCTGGTATCGTCGCGTGGGATCACTGGTCCCATCGACCGGCTGCGCAAGCGGATGGAGACACTGGCTTCGGGCAACGTCACCGACGAGGTTGAGGGTCTTGGCCGTAAGGATGAATTGGGCGAAATGGCGAAAGCGGTCGCGGTTTTCCGCGATAACGCGCTTGAGCGCGTTCGCCTCGAACAGGAAGCAGACGCCAATCGCAGCCTGTCGGAAAAGGAGCGAATTGCGCGCGAGGAGCAGAAGGCCAAGGAAGCGGCGAACACGCAGTTTGCGGTCGATAATCTTGCCAATGCGCTTTCGCGTCTTTCGGAAGGCGATGTGTCCTACCGCATCAGCCAACCTTTCGTCGCGCATCTCGATACCGTTCGCGAGAACTTCAACTCTTCTGCCGAGAAGCTTCAGTCGGCTCTCACCCGTGTCGCGGAAAATGCCCGTGGTATCGATGCCGGTGCCAACGAAATCCGCGCTGCGGCTGACGATCTTGCCAAGCGCACTGAGCAGCAGGCAGCCTCGGTCGAGGAAACCGCAGCCGCCCTGGAAGAGATTACCACTACGGTGAAGGACTCGACCCGTCGCGCTCAGGAGGCCGGTCAACTGGTCGCCAAGGCGCGCACCGGCGCGGAACAGTCCGGTGATGTCGTTCGCAAGGCCGTGGTTGCCATGGAGCGTATCGAGAAGTCTTCCGGTGAGATTTCCAATATCATCAGTGTTATCGACGAGATCGCATTCCAGACCAACCTTCTGGCTCTCAATGCCGGCGTCGAAGCGGCACGCGCAGGCGAGGCGGGCAAGGGGTTTGCCGTTGTTGCCCAGGAAGTGCGCGAACTGGCTCAGCGTTCCGCCAGCGCTGCCAAGGATATCAAGGGCCTGATCTCCACCTCGAACAATCAGGTTCAGGAAGGCGTCGAGCTTGTTGGCGAGACGGGCCGGGCGCTGGAGACGATCGTGTCGGAAGTGCAGGAGATCAATCGCCACGTGATGGCGATTGTGGAGGCGGCACAGGAACAGTCTTCCGGTCTGCAGCAGATCAATACCGCTGTGAACCAGATGGACCAGGACACGCAGAAGAATGCGGCGATGGTGGAGGAGACGACGGCTGCGAGCCATGGTCTTGCTCGCGAAGCTTCGTCGCTGAACCAGCTTCTCGGACAATTCAAGCTCTCGGATACGTTCGAAGCTCCGGTTCGGCCTGCAACCTCCGCCGAACGTCCGGCTGCGTCGCCGGCTCGCGCTCTTGGTCGCAAGATCGCTACGGCCTTCAGTGGTAACGCTGCCGTCAAGCAGGACTGGGAAGAGTTCTGATAGGACTTTGAGCCATCGCTAGACTAAAAAAGCCGGGCGCCCAAATCGTCCGGCTTTTTTTGTGCGGCGACATCGCGCGGTTTTCGTTCCTCTCGAGTGTCGCGTCACATTGTCTTGCGAAACCGATTCCGCTGATCACGCCAAGTCCATGAAGATGCTTTACAACATTGCGAGCGAGGTCTTCCTGGTTGGCGGAGGAAACGCGGCGTCGAGAACCGCCCAATCGTCGTCGCTGATTTCCAGATCGGTGGTGCCTCGGTTTTCTTCGACCCGTTCGGGTCGGGCGCTTTTGGGAATTGCGAGCAAGCCGTCTCGCTCAAGCAGGAACGCGAGTGCAACCTGTGCCGGGGTGGCCTGATAGGCTTTGGCGATCTTGATCAGATCATGATTGCCCAAGATCCGTCCCTGTTCGATCGGTGAGTAGGCCATGATCGGGATTCCCTTATCCTGGCACCAGGGCAGAAGGTCAAATTCTATTCCGCGCCGGGACAAATTGTAGAGCACCTGGTTTGCAGCGCAATTGGTGCCATTCTCGATTGCAAACAGTTCCTCCATATCCTCGGTATCAAAATTCGAGACACCCCAATCGATGATCTTGCCGGACCGCTTCAGCGTTTCGAAGGCCGCTACAGTTTCTTCCAGCGGATGAGAACCGCGCCAGTGCAGGAGATAGAGGTCCAGTTGTTCTACGCCGAGGCGCGAAAGGCTGCGCTCGCACGCCTCGATGGTGCCTTTTGAGCTGGCGTTGAATGGGTAGACCTTGCTAACAAGAAACACGTCCTGGCGTAGATCGCGAATTGCCTTCCCCACAACGTCTTCGGAGCGCCCGTCAGCGTACATTTCCGCCGTGTCGACGACTGTCATTCCTAGTTCGACTGCCTTGCGGATGCTTGCGATCTCCTCAGCCTCGTTTGTCTGCCTTTCGCCCATGTTCCAGGTGCCTATGCCTAGTGCTGGGATGTTTTTTCCCGAAGGAAGAGTGAGGGTTGGTATCTCGTCATACATGGAGGTCTCCTCAGACTGATATCCGTCAGTAAACCGAAAGGTTCGCCTCCCGATCCATCAAAAATTCTGTGCCATCCCATTCTTGGCGCTTGCTGGTTCTAGATGCGGCCAACGCTTAAATTGGTGCGCAAGGGGACCTTCATGACAATAGAGACTTTTATCGCACTTCTGCTCTTCGCCTTCACGACATCGATAACGCCAGGGCCGAACAATATGATGCTGTTTGCCTCAGGGGTAAATTTCGGGTTTCAACGGACGATCCCACATATGTTCGGTATCGCTGCAGGCTTCTTCTCGCTTTTGATCGGCGTCGGGTTAGGGCTTGGCGCGCTACTGCACGCCGTTCCCTTATTATACACTGTGCTTAAATTTGCAGGCGGCGCCTATCTCATATGGATCGCGTGGAAAATCGGAACGTCGCGAACCTTGAGCGAAGGTGAGGCCGTTGGCGAACCGATGACATTCCTGGCGGCAGCCGCGTTCCAGTGGGTCAACCCAAAAGCGTGGGTGATGGCGGTTACGGCAATGGCGACCTATACCGATGACAACGCTTATACAACGACGGTTGTCCTTGTCGGCATCGCTTTTGCAGCCGTCAATCTTCCGAGCGTTTCGACATGGGCAGCGTTTGGCTCTGCGCTACGCGAATGGCTGTCCGTTCCGGTGAGGCTCAAATGGTTCAACATCACCATGGCGGTGTTGCTCGTCGTCAGCCTCTGGCCGATGCTGAAGTGAAAACCTCCCGTGAGGAAAGCTTTAGCCGAGGCCGAACGGGATGTCGGGCTTCGTCAGCATCAGCCAGATAATGGCGATGACGGCGAAGAAGGCTGGAAAACCGCAGGCAAACCAGATGCGATACAGACTGAACCATCGCGGCGGAAGGGGGGAGCCGGCGGCAGCGGAAGCCCTGGCGATATCGCGCAGCTTCATCTGTATCCAGACGACGGGAAGCCAGAAAAGGCCGACAATAACGTAGAGCAGAAGTGAGACCCACACCCACCCTTGCGTCAACGGCCAACCAATAATGCGTGCGAGAATGTATCCTGTTATCGGCTGAAAGATCGCGGCGGTTGCGGTGAAAACCGTATCCGCGATCACCACTGTTTCCGCAACATGGGCGATGAGGCTTGGATTTTCGGTCCGGCGCGCCATGACCATGAAGAAAGCAATGCCTGCTCCCGTGCCCAGAAGCACCGTAGCACCGATGACATGGGCCGTACGGATCAATTCCTCCAGCATGGAGCGCTCACCGTTCTTCCAGCGTCGCGATTGCGGCCAGCGTCAGGACGATCGACGGCAACACCTTAAGGAGGGGGCCGAGCGGATCGAGCCAGAGCGAGGGTTCCACAAGCGTGGCGCCGAAGAGGTATGAGGCCGTCACCAGCAGCATGCCCTGCATGGCTTTTCTTGAGAACCGCTTGATGACGACAGCAAGGCCGAGGCCGATGTCGACCGCGCAGGTGACAAGTGTGAGCGCGGTGGCTAAGGGTCCAGACAAAAGTGCAGAGAAATGGCTTGCTGCGTTTTCGACGTTGGCCAGCGGAACGAGGCCCGACAGCAACCAGAACATCGACAGGCATAGGATTATGAGCGGCTTCAAAAGGTAGAGCCGCGCAAACCAGAGATCCTGTACAGCTGAAGGATGACGCGCGAGAGTCTCGGATGCCGTCGCGACTGCAAGCGTATTTGCCTGCGCCTTTGTCGAGACGCCCTCCGACATGACTGCCATGGCGGTGGACCGAAGCGGTGAACGCCATCCCAGATGTCCCGCAAGGTCGGCCATCAGGCTGACGGCTTTCGCAATGGCAGGCGAGAGGGCTACAGACTTCGCAGGAGGGAGACCAAGCCACTGGCGATGCAGTGCTACGAGTTGGCTCAACGTCATGACTTCATCGGCTGCCAGGTGCAGGTCGCTTCCCGGTGCGATATGACCGCTGACAGCGCGCGACACGGCAGAGGCGACATCGTTGACCGAGACAACGCGCACGGGACTGTCTGCATGTGCGAGCGGAACGACGCGGGGAAGACCGGCCAAGGCCCGGATGAGGGCTGTACCCCCATGGGCGTTGCGGCCAATAACGAGGGCGGGGCGGAAGATGACGTGCGGCAATCCACTTGCGGCAAGGGCATCATCGGCACCGCGTTTGGTCGCCAGGAACGGTAAGTCGGCAGCGGTGCCAGAGGTTTGCGCTGAGATTTGAATGACCAGCCTGCCGTGTGCCCGGATGCACGCCTCATAGAGCGCAAGCATCGCATCCAGCTGCGTCGCGGAGAGATTGTCCGCCAGACCATCCTGGAGCGCGCCTGCGCAATTGATGATGACCTCGTGATCCGCAACAAGCTCTGTCCAACTCGCAGCGTCCTTCATCTGCGCCAGATCGCTCTCGATCCAGTTGGCAAGAGGAAATTTTCGGCGGGCGGAAACGGTGTTGCGGGCCAGGCCCGTCACTACATGGCCGTCATTGTGAAGCCTGCGAAGAATATCCGAGCCGATGAAGCCGCTTGCGCCAAGAATCAATATCTTCATGCCTCTATCTAATCAAATGTGACGTTGCATGCCATCGTCTGCCTCCGGCAGTTGCGATTTCCAGTCGCTTTCGCGCGCGACATTCTTCTTTCGTTCTTTTTCTGTTGCGCTTGCCGCTCGAATCCTGCGAAGAGGAAGAATGCAATTTTCTCCGCAACAGGATGAGGCCCTCAAGGCTGTTTCGCGCTGGTTGAAGGAAGGCCGCTCGCCGGTGTTCCGTCTCTTCGGCTATGCAGGCACGGGCAAGACCACACTTGCAAAGCACTTTGCCGAACACGTTGACGGCGAAGTGCTGTTTGCCGCGTTCACCGGCAAGGCCGCGCAGGTTTTACGTTCGCGTGGGGCCTCCAATGCCCGCACCATCCACTCGCTGATCTACCGGCCTCGTGGCGAAGAGGCCGTCGAAGACGAGGAAACCGGCAAGACGTCGATCGCGCCGATGTTCACGATCAATCGGCAAAGTCCGCTTGCCAAGGCAGCGTTGATCATCATCGATGAATGCTCGATGGTGGATGAACAGCTTGGCAAGGACCTGATGAGCTTCGGCACGCCTGTTCTGGTTCTGGGCGATCCAGGCCAGTTGCCGCCTGTTTCGGGCGGCGGTTTCTTCACCGAGCAGGAGCCGGATTATCTTCTGTCGGAAATCCATCGTCAGGCGAAGGACAACCCGATTATCCAGCTTGCCATGGATGTGCGTGAGGGACGCGAGATCATGCGCGGAGACTACGGCACCGCGCAGGTGATCTCCAAGTCGGAAGTGACGCAGTCGCTGGTTCTGGATGCGGATCAGGTTCTGGTTGGCACGAACCGAACGCGCAAGCGCTACAATCAGCGTCTGCGCGAACTGAAAGGATTTTCGGCGGATTACCCGCAATCCGGCGACAAGCTCGTATGTCTGCGCAACGACCCGGCAAAGGGGCTGCTCAACGGCTCGCTCTGGCAGGTGATGAGTTCATCCCGGGAAACGGTCAAACCAGGCATCAATTTGATGATCAGGCCGGAAGACGACGATATGGATCGCGGTGCGGCGAAGATCAAATTATTGAAGGCTGCCTTCGAGGAGAGCGAGACAGAGATACCGTGGTCAACGCGCAAGCGTTACGACGAGTTTGACTATGGCTACGCGCTGACGGTTCATAAGGCGCAGGGTTCGCAATGGAACAATGTCGTGCTTTTTGACGAAAGCTATGCTTTTCGAGATACGCGCGAACGCTGGCTCTACACCGCTGTGACGCGTGCTGCGGAGACACTGACCATCGTTCGATGATGCTCAGGCCTGCATTACGATTGGATGACACCCATGGTCAGAGCTTTTGCGACAACCTGAAATCGGTTGTTGACGCCAAATTTCCCGAGCAGACTTTCCTCCAATAGGTTCAGCTCGTCAGCCGAAATGCCGAGAGTGCGGCTCATACGGGTGGAGGAGTAACCTTCCGACATCAGTTCAAGGCAGGTGGTTTCCTGCTCTGTCAAATCGGCAATCGAGTCCTGGTCGGGATCGCAATCGTGGTCGTCGCTGAAATCCAGAAGGTTGCGGATTTGATCGATCTGGCGATGAACGGAAGACATTTCTATTGCAAGCTCGCCCTTGCGCGTCTCGAGTGCGACCTGGAAGATATCATCAGCTTCCTCCTGTGAGGATGCGTTATCCAGTTGACCCATAATGTCCTGGATGGCTGCGACCGGAACACCGATTTCACGCAGGAGGTTTATAACGGCCATGCGATGTACGTCTTGGTGAGAATATACCCGCATCAGCCCCATTCGACCTGACGACAGGATTTTCTTTTCCTCATAGAAATGCAATGTCCGGTGCGTCACGCCAAAAAGATTTGCCATATCGGCGATGACGACAGGCTCGCTTGGAAGAGAAGACGGAATTTTGACCTCTGGAAGAAAGGCTCTCTGAGCCTTCATAGGCGATGACATGGACGGATTATCGACCTTACTCACGGACTTATCGCTCCATGGTCGGTTTTGGGCTGCAACACCCGGTCGAACCGGGAGATCAGCCACCGCGTTTACATCAATATCATCCAGAAGAACCGCGTCTAAAGTCAAGTCAACGTTAGCATTATCTAATGAAATAGATTGCGTCATATTAGTCCCCATCCAGAACCTGCATAATGCGCTGGATGGATAATGGTTCCATGGAGAGGTAATTTTTTTGGCACTTGCGTGTTGCCGAAATAATTGGGAACAGATGAAGCCTTGAATGGCCATCATCATAAGGTCCGGGATTAGGAAAAATGCCAACGAAATTGTCCGTCAATCTGAATGCCATCGCCATGCTGCGCAATCGCCGCGATCTGCCTTGGCCGGATGTGGCGTCTTTTGGGCGCATTGCTCTTCACGCCGGGGCAAGTGGGCTGACGGTTCATCCTAGACCGGATCAGCGTCACATTCGCTTCTCCGACCTGCCGGTTCTGCGCGCCTTGATCGATGATGAATTTCCGGGGGCGGAGTTCAATATGGAGGGCTATCCGACCGAGGACTTTCTCCTGCTGTGCGAAGAGGCCGAGCCGGAGCAGGTAACCCTGGTGCCGGATGATCCGTCGCAGGCGACATCTGACCACGGTTGGGATTTCCGCGAACACGCAGATTTTTTGAAGACCGTCGTCTCGCGCCTCAAGGCCCGCGGCATGCGCGTTTCGCTGTTTGCGGATGGTGACGGAGACCGGACGGCGCTGGAACTGGCTGCCGCCACAGGTGCCAGCCGTATCGAGCTTTATACCGGGCCCTATGGTGGCTGCTACGATAGTCCCGAGGCTGCCGCCGAGTGGATCGATAAACTCGGACGGACCGCCGATATTGCCACGGAATTAGGACTGGGCGTGAATGCCGGTCATGACCTGACCGTCGCAAACCTGCCCGCGCTGGTAAAGCGTATTCCCGACCTTGCCGAAGTATCCATCGGCCACGGACTTACAGCGGATGCGCTGGAGTTCGGTATGGCCGAAACCGTCCGGCGTTTTTGCCGGGCCTGCGGTCAGGCCATTTCATAACTAATGTCAGTTTTTGCCCTTACAATGAAACCGCGTAGAACCTGCGCGGTTTGATTTTCTCATTGCAGTGAGGGCAAGTGTCATGCAGGAACATCATGTCGTCGTCGTTGGCGGAGGCTTCGGCGGGTTGCAGACGGTTCATGGTCTGAAAGGCGCGCCAGTGCGCATCACCCTGATCGATCGTCGTAATCATCATCTTTTTCAGCCGCTTCTTTATCAGGTCGCAACGACCGCGCTCGCGACATCGGAGATCGCCTGGCCTATCCGCCATCTGTTTCGTGACAGGCCGGAGGTCTCTACTATGCTGGCCGAGGTTTCCGGCGTCGACCGGACGAACCGAACCGTTCATCTGACCAATGGCGATAGGGTCTCGTTTGATACGCTGGTGCTCGCCACCGGTGCGCGCCACGCCTATTTCGGCAATGACGCCTGGGAAAAATATGCGCCCGGCCTCAAGACATTGGAGGATGCCACCACCATCCGTAGGCGACTGCTTCTTGCCTTCGAACGCGCCGAGTTGGAGAAGACGCAGGAGGTGAAGCAGGCTTATCTCACTTTCGTTGTGATCGGCGCCGGCCCGACGGGCGTCGAAATGGCGGGGATGATTGCGGATCTCGCTAAAAAGGTGCTGCCTCCGGAGTTTCGCAATATCGATACGCGCAAGACGCGGGTCATTCTGGTGGAGGCTGGACAGCGCGTGCTGCCTGCCTTTACCGAGGATCTGTCGGAATATAGCAAGCGGGCGCTTGAAGAACTCGGCGTGGAAGTCATGCTCGGCACACCTGTCTCGGATTGTACCGAAGAGGGGGTCAAGATCGGCGATCATTTCATTCCGGCGCGGACCGTTATCTGGGGGGCCGGGGTGCAAGCTTCCCCCGCCGCGCAGTGGCTTGGCGTCACGGCAGATCGGGCTGGTCGTACCGAGGTCGGCCCGCATCTTCATATTGCCGATGACCCGAACGTCTTCGTCATTGGCGATACGGCGCTTGTTCAGCAAGAGGGCGGCAAACCCGTGCCGGGTATCGCGCCCGCCGCCAAGCAGCAGGGCAGCCATGTTGCCAAGGTCATCAAGGCCCGACTGACGGGACGGTCACAGCCAGCGCCGTTCAAATATGTGCATCAGGGAAATCTTGCCACCATAGGCAAGCGGGCGGCCGTCATCGATTTTGGCAAGATCAAGCTGAAGGGCGTTGTTGCCTGGTGGATATGGGGACTTGCCCATATTTACTTCCTGATCGGTACTCGCTCCAGGCTTGCTGTCGCCTGGAGTTGGCTTTGGATTTACCTCAGCGGCCAGCACAGTGCGCGTTTGATTACCCAGCGCGATACACTGAAGGATGAGACGCAGCCTGTCGGGAAGGCGTCTTAACGAGAAGAGGCGGGCACAGCCGGTGCCCGCCTCTCTCTGATCTACCGGTAATCGCGGCGAGTTACGCGTCAAGCGTTGCCATATCGATGACGAAGCGGTAGCGCACGTCGCTCTTCAGCACGCGCTCATAGGCTTCATTGACGTCCTTGATGTCGATCTTCTCGATTTCGGAAACGATATTGTGCTCACCGCAGAAATCCAGCATTTCCTGGGTTTCCTTGATCGAGCCGATCATCGAACCGGACAGGCTCTTGCGGCCTGGGATAAGCGAGAAAGCGTGGACGGGAATCGCGTTTTCAGGTGCGCCGACCACGACCATGGAGCCATTGACCTTGAGCAAGCCAAGATAGGCGTTCCAGTCGATTTCTGCCGAAACGGTGCAGATGATGAGGTCGAAGGTGCCTGCAAGCTTCTCGAAGGTCGAGGCGTCGCTAGTCGCGTAGTAATCCTTCGCACCGAGCTTCATGCCGTCTTCCTTCTTGGAAAGCGACTGCGACAGGACGGTGACATCGGCACCCATGGCCGCGCCGATCTTCACGCCCATATGGCCAAGACCGCCCATACCGACGATAGCGACCTTCTTGCCAGGACCGGCGTTCCAGTGCTTGAGCGGCGAATAGAGGGTGATGCCGGCGCACAGAAGCGGTGCGGACGCGTCGAGTGGCAGGTTCTCCGGAATGGAAAGAACGTAGCCTTCCTTGACGACGATATGGTCCGAATAGCCGCCCTGAGTTGCCGTCTTGCCGTCGCGTTCGACCGAGTTGTAGGTCTGGACGAGGCCTGGCATGTATTGCTCATTATCCACGTCGCGAGTGGCGCAGCCAACGCAGCTATCGACGAAGCATCCGACGCCGACATGGTCTCCGACCTTGAAGCGGGTGACCTTGGAGCCGACGGCGGTGACGATGCCGGCGATTTCGTGGCCGGGGACGATTGGGTAGACCGCATTCTTCCATTCATTCCGGACGGTGTGAATGTCCGAATGGCAGATGCCCGCATATTTGATGTCGATGACGACATCGTCTTCGTTCGGCTCGCGGCGCTCGAAGGTGAAGGGCGTTAGCGGCTTGGACGCGTCTGTTGCAGCATAACCTCTTGCAGTAGCCATCTGAAGTTCCTTTCAGCTGTGGAATGGGATGGTTGATCATGCGCCCCTAACGCGAAAGAGCGGTAGAGCGATCCTCCGAGCTTCTTGCATAATTCTACAAAAGTAAGACGCGCCCTCTTTGCGAGAAGGGCAAGGCATTTTAGATATGTCTCAACGGAACTGCCGTTTGCCTCAAGGTTTTCGCTCGATGACGCTGCCTTTTAGCCCTTACCAGGAAATCGTTTCCATTGCCGCCCGCTACGCGCAGGATGAAGGGGAAGTGACGACCCAAATCGACGCTCTGCGGCTCAGCAAACGTTTCAGCCCGAGTGCGCCCTGCCACGGCAGTTATCATCCCTGTTTCGCCATGGTCATTCAGGGCGCCAAAAGCCTTCAGCTCGGCACCGATACCATTAATTACGGGGCGGGAGATTATCTCCTGACGTCATTCGATCTGCCGGTGGCGTGGCGCGTGGTGGAGGCAAGCCGCGAGGTGCCGCACTTCTGCATATCGATTGCTATCAGCAGTGAGAAGCTTCTGGATGTGATGAGCCGTGCGCAGATTGCGCGCTCGCCAACTGCCGTTCCCAGCCAGCGCGGCATCGTGGTGAATGCCGCAACGCCCGAGCTTCTGGACGCCACGACGCGCCTGTTGCGTTTGCTCGATCGTCCAGCAGAGATCCCTGCCATGGCGCCGCTGATCGAGCAGGAAATCCTTTACCGCATCCTGACTGGACCTGCGGGCGGTCAGCTGATGAATATTCTGGCGGTCGATAGTCACGGAAACCGGATTGCCCGTGCCATCGCGTGGCTGCGAGAAAATTACGCCCGTCCTATCCGCATCGAGGATGTTGCCGAAAGGGTGGGCATGAGCGTGTCGTCCTTCCACCAGCATTTCAAGGCGGTGACCGCGATGACGCCGGTGCAGTATCAAAAGCAGTTGCGCCTGCATGAGGCGCGCCGCCTGATGCTGCTAGAACGGCTGGATGCCGGAACCGCCAGTCATCGAGTGGGCTATCAGAGCCCGTCGCAGTTCAGTCGGGAATATGCCCGAGTCTATGGCATGTCACCAGCGAGAGATGTCGAGGCGTCGCGCGAAAGCATGAGCACTGCTGCGGAGTAGAGTGCGCCTTTCACGCAAAGCTTAAGCTTGTGTCTTCCGCCGTGCTGCTGGAGGCCAGCACGGCGAAAAACGTTCGTTCTTAGCCGGCCAAAGCTGCCTTGTTTGCTTTAAAAAAGTCTTCGGAAGGCTGAGGCTTCTTGCCTGTCAGGGTTTCATAATCATCCGTCAGGATCTCGAAGTTGCCGACGGCAATATTAGCATCGGCGGAAGCCAGCATAGCCGCGACGAAGCCGGGTAGGCCGGCGCCTTCGATGCCCTTTTGCAGATCCTCCGGCGATACCTTGACGACCTCGAGCGGCTTGCCAGCCGCTTCGGATACGAGCGCTGCGATCTGGTCCGCATCCAGAAGTTCGGGTCCTGTCAGCGTGTAGGTCTTGTTTTCGGCCTTGCCCTTGGCCAGCGCCGCTGCCGCAGCGCGAGCGCAGTCGTCGCGCGAGATATTGGAAACCTTGCCGTTGCCCATCGCGGTAAACCACTGGCCACCCGCCAGATTGTGCGGCATCCCGTGCAGGTAGTTGTCGAGATACCAGGCGTTGCGGATGATCGTGTAGGGCAGGCCGCTTGCCTTGACGGCGTCTTCCGTGCCGAGATGATCGGGGGCAAAGGTCACGAGCGACTTGTCCGGGTTTGGCATGGACGTGTAGGCGAGGTGCTTGACACCCGCCCTTGCAGCAGCGGCAACCGCCGCCTTGTGCTGCTTCAGACGTTGACCCGGAACGGCAAGCGCATCGGTGGAAATAATGAGCAGCGTGTCGATGCCTTCGAACGCTTTCTCCAGCGAGGCCATGTCGTCAAAATCGGCTGCGCGCGTCTCGACGCCCTTTGCCGCAAGGCCTGCGAGTTTGGATGTATCGCGGCTGGCGGCGACAACATCGGAGGGCGGGACGTGATAGGTTTCCAGGAGATGACGGATGGCGGCCTGGCCGAGATGACCGGAGGCACCGGTCACGAGAATCTTGCTCATAATATATTTCCTTTGCTGGTCTCGAAAAGAGAGTAGCTCTAAAATAGGAATTGACTGACCGGTGTAAAGAAGGCAGTTCTAGCGCCCTACGTTACCAGAAGGGAACCACCGCCATGGGCGCGACAGTCTCACGCTTGAAACCGGCCGCAACCTCGGGTCCAGCCCAAAGGTCGGCACCCCTGCCGGATTTTGCCAATCTTGATTTCGACAATTGCCCGGTGCGCGATCTACTCAATCACATTGGTGGGAAATGGTCGACGTTGCTGTTGCAGGCGCTCGCGGAGCGCCCCTATCGTTTCGGCGAGTTGCGCCGCATTGTACCCGATATCTCACAACGTATGCTGACCCAGACACTACGCGACCTGCAGCGGGATGGTTATATTCACCGTGAAGTGTTTCCCACCAAGCCGCCCAGCGTCGAGTACAGCATGACGGCGTTGGGGCGGTCCCTTTATATGCCGTTGTCGCAGGTCATCAATTGGGCGCTCGATAACCATGATGCGGTAAAGAAGGCGCGAACAGAGTTCGACGCCACCCCGTAAGTCTCTGTCTTAGCTCGCAATTTGAGCGTGTCTCATATTGCGGCGCATCAATTCGTAATCTTCGATCAAAAATCTTCTTGACCCTGACAAGCGCTCCGCTTAAATGTCGCTCGAACCGTACCGTACGGTACATAATTGAGAGTGGAGTGGACAAGGTGGGGACCGATCCGATCACAGCGCAGGAATTTTCGCCGCGACAGAACGCCGTTCTGGAGCAGGCATTGCGTCTTCTGGTCGAGGGTGGAGAAAAGGCGCTGACGACCTCTGGTCTGGCACGCGCAGCCAACTGTTCCAAGGAAAGCCTCTATAAGTGGTTTGGCGACCGAGATGGTCTGCTGGCGGCGATGATCAGCTTTCAGCAGAGCAAGGTTCGCACCTTCGAGAAAGCGGGCGATCGTGTCACGGCGCCGCAACTCGTCGATCATCTTGAAGTCTTTGCGCATGACCTGCTCGACGTGCTGGCAGGCGATGTGTCGCTGGCGTTGAACCGTCTTGCCATCGGGCAGGCGAGCCGTGAAGGCTCCAAGCTCGGCAATCTGCTTCTGGAGCGGGGGCGTCGTCAGATCGACAAGCGTGCTCGTGGTCTGATAGAGGCCGGGCGCCGTTGCGGTTACCTGCGCTTTGACGATCTGGAAGATGCCTATCGCAGTTTTTACGGCCTGATCGTTACCGATCTGCATGTGCGCATGTTGCTCGGCGAAGCGCAGGCAAAGGATTTTTCCGCTCGGGCGCGCAAGGCGGTTGCTGCCTTCCTGACGCTCTACGGGACGGAAAAGGTACATTCGGAAAAGGGCGGCAAACTCGCCTGAGTTCCGGCTTCAATCATCTGGTTTTGAATAGGGAAGGACCAAGAAATGCGCGTTTATTACGATCGTGATGCCGATCTCAATCTCATCAAGGCGAAGAATGTCGCCATCGTCGGTTACGGTTCGCAGGGCCGCGCGCATGCGCTGAACCTGAAGGACAGCGGCTCCAACAATGTCGTCATCGCTCTGAAGGCCGGTTCGCCGACCATCAAGAAGGCAGAAGCCGATGGCTTCAAGGTCATGACGGTTGCCGAAGCTGCCAAGTGGGCCGACCTGTTGATGATGGCAACGCCTGACGAACTTCAGGCCGACATCTACAAGGCTGAGATTGCCGGCAATATCCGCGACGGCGCTGCCATCGCATTTGCCCACGGCCTCAACGTTCACTTCGGCCTCATCGAGCCGAAGGCTTCGCTCGACGTCGTCATGATCGCACCGAAGGGCCCAGGCCATACGGTTCGCGGCGAATATCAGAAGGGCGGCGGCGTTCCTTGCCTCGTTGCCGTTCACCAGAATGCTTCCGGCAATGCTCTTGAACTCGCACTCTCCTACGCCTGTGGCGTTGGCGGCGGTCGTTCCGGCATCATCGAAACCAACTTCAAGGAAGAGTGCGAAACCGACCTCTTCGGCGAACAGGTCGTTCTGTGCGGCGGTCTCGTAGAGCTGATCCGCGCTGGTTTCGAAACGCTGGTCGAAGGCGGTTACGCGCCTGAAATGGCTTACTTCGAGTGCTTGCACGAAGTGAAGCTGATCGTTGACCTGATCTATGAAGGCGGCATCGCCAACATGAACTACTCGATCTCCAACACGGCTGAGTGGGGCGAATACGTCACCGGTCCGCGCATCATCACTGCTGAAACAAAGGCTGAAATGAAGCGCGTTCTGCACGATATTCAGACCGGCAAGTTCACCTCCGACTGGATGCAGGAATACCGTTCGGGTGCAGCCCGCTTCAAGGGTATCCGCCGCATGAACGACGTTCACCAGATCGAAGAAGTTGGCGCGAAGCTGCGCGGCATGATGCCCTGGATCGGCAAGAACAAGCTGGTCGACAAGGCCGTCAACTAAGACGGTCTGGCGCCTGCGCCGTCAGGCCAAGCAGACGGAAATATGCGAGGGCGCGGAGGGAAACTTCCGCGCCCTTCTTCTTACGGTCGAGAGAGAAAGCTGGTTTCGTTTTTCGGGATTGCAAAGGACGTGATTATGCACGAACACGACACACTATTGCTGACGTCCGAGCTGGATGGCATCCGAAGACTGGAAGAGAGCCTGTGGATCGCTGAGACGCGCTTCAACGTTTCGCTGATGGACGAAGTGTTTTCTCAGGATTTTTTTGAGTTTGGGCGATCCGGGAGAACATATGATCGCGCGGAGATGCTGATCGAAGCTGAACCCGGGCAGGACATAAAATCGACCATCCCGCTTTTGAATTTTCATGCGCGCCATCTCTCTCCAGACGTCGTGCAAGTGACCTATGTGAGCGA
The DNA here is from genome assembly GCF_913777885.1 of uncultured Agrobacterium sp. Taxonomy (NCBI): domain Bacteria; kingdom Pseudomonadati; phylum Pseudomonadota; class Alphaproteobacteria; order Hyphomicrobiales; family Rhizobiaceae; genus Agrobacterium; species uncultured Agrobacterium sp. Next base: position 16,439 of record NZ_CAJYTV010000004.1, read on the forward strand.
AGTGCTCTACGGCGAGAAGATTGAGCGGGCCAATCGCTCTTCCATCTGGAGCCGTCACGGTGATGGCTGGAAACTACGTTTTCATCAGGGGACACCTATTGGCGTCGATCTGGATGACGCGTCCCACCTGCTGTCCAGCAGCGCGAACGGAAAAAAGCTGCGCGAGTCCATCGCGCAGCTTGAGAACGATGACGTGACTGGGCGAGAACTGCCACAGGCTTGATGTGTCACCAAACCGTAACTTTCAGTTCAAGCTGCGTTCACGGTCAAATCATGCCTCAGGATAAATCACGCCCTTGGTCAGGATGAAGCAGCCGTAGAACCGCAGCTCACCTGTGGTGATGATGCAGTAGGCGTCCTTGGCCTTCTCGTAGAACGCAAAGCGCTCGATGCCATACATGGGCGCGGACTTGCCTTCGGCAGCGTCGATTTCGGCCTGAACCTCCTGCTGGACCGGCTCGATCTGGTCCGGTGCGCCCATCACTTCCATGCGGCCGACCGAGGGCTGCAAGGGCGTGTCGAGCGGGAAGACCGAGAGGATGGCCTTGATAGCCTGAGCGGAGGTGAGGTTTTCCATCCGCAGCACCTGACCAACGGCGGTGTGCTGGGCAATGCTGTCCGACGGGAAGTTGGTGTCGGTGATGACGAGCGTGTCTGCATGACCCATGGCGCGAAGCGCGTGCAGCACATCGGCGTTGAGCGCGGGGTGGATATTCTTGAGCATTTTGTCTCCTCCGGACAGCAAATCAGTTGGGCCGCAATCCATCCTTAAATTTGTCGCCCGTCAATCCATCGGCAAGCAGATTGTGAAGTCTTTGAAGAGATTGTATGGGATGTCCGCAACTTGGGAGAGGACGCAAAAAATCTCGAAAAACCGTACCGAAAACTGATAAGTCAGTATTGCTGACCTATCGATGTTTCTGTACCTATTTGCGTCATAAAACGAAATATGAGGAAAAAGACCCATGCTCGATTGGGAACAAATCTTCGCCACGCGGTCATCGCGGATGAAAGCCTCCGAAATCCGTGAGCTCTTGAAGCTTCTGGATCAGCCGGACATCATTTCCTTCGCAGGCGGTATTCCCGATCCGGCGCTGTTCCCCGATGCGGATTTCAAACAGGCCTATGCGGATATCTTCTCTGGCGCCCAGGTCAGCTCCGCTCTGCAATATTCGGTGAGCGAAGGCTACAAGCCACTGCGCGAGTGGATCGTCAAGGACATGGCGAAGATCGGCATCGTCTGCTCGGTCGATAACGTCTTCATCACCTCCGGTTCGCAGCAGGCGCTGGATTATCTCGGCAAGCTGTTCCTGTCGCCGAACGATACGGCACTTGTCACTTGGCCGACCTACCTCGGTGCGCTGTCTGCCTTCAATGCTTATGAGCCGACCTATGACCAGCTCAATCCGGGTGGCAATCGCACACCGGAAACCTATCGCGACAACGCCGCCAAGGCTGGCGGTTCGGTCAAGTTCGCTTATCTCTCTGCCGACTTCTCCAACCCGACGGGTGAGACGGTCGATCTTGCAGGCCGAAAGAAGCTTTTGGAATTGGCTGATGAGCTGGACATTGCGGTTATCGAGGATGGCGCCTATCAGAACCTGCGGTTCGACGGCGAGCCGGTCACGCCGATCCTGGCGCTCGATATCGAGCGCAATGGCGGCATCGAAAAGACCCGCACCATCTATTCCGGCAGCTTCTCCAAGACGCTGGCGCCAGGTCTTCGCGTCGGTTTCGTGGTTGCGGCAATGCCCGTCATCCGCAAGCTGGTGCTGATGAAGCAGGCGGCGGATCTGCATTCCTCGACGATCAATCAGATGGCGATCGAGCATGTCGCATCGCGCGGCTTCGACAAGCAGGTCGCCAAGATCAAGGCGGCCTATAGTGCGCGCCGCGATGCCATGCTGACGGCGCTCGACAACTACATGCCGAAGACTGCACGCTGGACAAAGCCGGAAGGCGGCATGTTCATCTGGGTGACGCTGCCGGAAGGTCTCGATGGCGCGGAGCTTCTGGCGCAATCGCTTGCCAGCGAGCGTGTGGCCTTCGTTCCGGGCAAGGCTTTCTTTGCCGATGGTTCGGGCAGCAACACGCTACGCATCAGCTTCTCCTGCGCCAATGAGCAGATGATCGATGAGGGCATCAAGCGGCTTGGTCGTCTGATCGCCAATGCCGAGACCACCACCAAGGCAACAATGCCGATCGTATAAGGCAAGGGGCGGGCTTGTTGCGCCCTTAACCGACGAGCCTTTGCTGGCCGATTTGAATGCGGCCAGCATTTGACGTGATGCTTTGCTCCGTCATCCACGCGTTACGGCATTGCTGTTACGACGCTTCGCACAGACACAACGCCACCCATTCGAAGGATATGCGCCATGGCGAGAACCTATCCATTTCATCAGGTCGATGTCTTTTCCGCCATGCCTCTGAAGGGCAACCCGCTTGCGGTCGTCTGCGACGCGCATGACTGGTCCGATGAGGAGATGGCGGCTTTCGCCAACTGGACCAATCTCAGCGAGACGACCTTTCTGATGAAGCCGACGGTGGCGGGAGCGGATTACCGGGTGCGTATCTTCACGCCCACTGGCGAGTTGCCCTTTGCCGGTCACCCCACACTCGGCACCTGCCATGTCTATCTTGCGCATTCCGGGCAGACAGGCAAAGACGAGATCGTCCAGCAATGTGCGGCCGGGCTGATCAAGATCAGGGTCACCGGCGAAAGCTTGGCTTTTGCAGCGCCTCCACTGCGCAAGTCCGGTCCGGTCGATCCGACCTCTGTTTCGCAGATCGCGGCGGCACTGGCGCTGGCACCAGAGGTGATCCTGGATGCAAGCTGGACGGATAATGGTCCAGGGTGGGTATCGCTGCTTCTCAGAAGTCGCGCTGATGTTATCGGCATCGAGCCGGACTTCGCGGCGCTCGGCGGGTTCAAGGTGGGCGTGGTTGCGCAATGCCAGCCGGAAGATGGGATCGATGCCGATTTCGAAGTGCGCGCTTTCTTCGAAGGTGGTGAAGACCCCGTGACGGGAAGCCTCAATGCGGGCGTTGCACAGTGGCTGATCGGTGCTGGCGTGGCTCCAGAACGCTATGTCGCCAGCCAGGGTACGGTTCTTGGCCGGGCAGGGCGTGTCAGCGTCGACAAGATCGGTGACGATATCTGGATCGGCGGGCAGGTCACCTCCTTGATTGAGGGAAAGATCACGCTTTAACGGCGAATGTGACAGACAAATCCTGTCTGTCACATACATGTTATGCAGGTATGTTTTAGCGGTCCCAACTCCAAACAGGGACTGGATTCATGAAAACGCTTCTTTCCGCCTTCACCGCCATCGTGTCGCTCGGCTTTTTGATGAGCGCCGCGAATGCCGCAGATCTGGTGCTTTACACCAGCCAGCCGAATGAGGATGCCCAGGCGACTGTCGACGGCTTCAAGTCTGCCAATCCCGGTATCGACATCGAGTGGGTTCGTGACGGAACGCCGAAGATCATGGCCAAGCTGATGGCCGAGATCGAGGCGGGAAATCCGGTTGCCGACGTTCTTCTGATTGCCGATACGGTGACGCTGGAACGCATGAAGCAAGCCGGTCAGTTGATGGCCTACAAGTCGCCGGAGGCCGCCCATTACGATGCCTCGCTCTACGATGCGGATGGCTATTACTATTCCACCAAGCTCATCACCACCGGCATCATGTATAACACGCAGGCCGCGATGAAGCCGACGAGCTGGAAGGATCTGGAGAAGCCGGAAGCCAAGGGGCTGGTGACCATGCCAAGCCCGCTGACCTCGGGTGCGGCTTTGATCCACGCGCAGACGATTGCCGCTGTTCCAAGTCTAAGTTGGGATTACTACAAGGCACTGAAGGACAATGGCGCGATTGCCGCCGGTGGTAACGGTGCTGTGCTGAAATCCGTCGCTTCCGGTGAGAAGGCTTACGGCGTGGTTGTCGATTACATGCCGATCCGCGAGAAGGCAAAGGGCGCTCCGGTCGAGTTCGTCTTCCCGACAGAAGGCGTGTCCGCCGTCACCGAGCCCGTCGGCATTCTGGCCCACACCAAGCATGCCGATGCCGCCAAGAAGTTCGTGGATTATGTGCTCTCCACCAAGGGTCAGGAAGGCTTCGTCAAGCTCGGCTATATTCCGGCGCGCAACGATGTTGCCCTGCCAGCTGGCTTCCCGTCGCGCGACCAGATCAAGGTGCTGCCACTGAACCCGACCGAAGCGCTGAAGAATTCCGAAAAGGACCTCAAGACCTTCTCCGATATCTTTGGCGGCTCCAAGGGCTGATCCTTTTTCATGCCAGTCATATCAGCCAAGGGAAGCAGCCAGCCGCGCTGGCTGTTTCCATTTGTCATTATCGTCGTCTTCATGCTCAGCGCGTTGCCGCTGGGACGGTTGGCCTATACCGGCATCCTTTCGTCACTGAAGGGTGACATGTGGCCGCTTCTCAGCGATCCGGCGCTGTGGCAGGCCGCGGTCAACACGCTCTCCACCTCGTTTTTCGGCATGCTGATTTCGCTTGCGATCGGCGGTGTTTTTGCGCTGGCGCTGACGCTCTGCAATATTCGCGGCAAGTCGATTTTAAGCTTTCTCTTCATGCTGCCAATGATGATCCCGCCGCAGGTGACGGCGCTTTCCTGGATCGGCATGACCGGACCGTCCAGCACGTTGTTGAAGGCCATCGGGATGGCGCCGGCGCTTGGCTCTGCCCAGCCGCTTTACTCGATCTTCGGGATTTCGCTGCTTCTCGGCGTCCATCATGCGCCGCTCGTCTATCTGTCGTTGCGTTCAGGGCTGCTGGCGCTTCCGCAGGACGGGATCGAGGCGGCGAAGCTTTCGGGTGCATCCTCTTGGCAGGTGCTGAAAGATATCATCCTGCCGCTCTCCATGCCGGGGCTGATTGCAGGCGCAGCCATCGCCTTCGTTTCGGGTGTGGGCAATTTCGGCATTCCCGCCATTCTCGGCATCCCGGCCTCCATCTTCACCCTGCCGACGCTGATCTACAGCCGCTTCTCCAGCTTCGGCAGCAGTACCTTTGGCGACATCGCCATGCTGTCGGGCATGATTGCCATCATCTCCGTTCTCGGCCTTGCCATTCAGGAACGGGCGATGAAGGGGCGAGACTACCGCATCATCGGTCTTTCCGGCAAGGCTGCGACCTTCCAGCTCGGCGGCTGGCGCTTGATTGTCGAGGCGTTTCTGTGGCTCGCGATCCTCATTATTCTCGTCGCGCCGCTGGCCGCGCTGGTGGCAAGCTCGCTCGCGCCCGCCTATGGCGTGCCGCTGACGTTGAAGACGGCGACCATTCATGCCTATGAGGAAATCCTGTTTCGTCAGTCGGTGACGCGCACGGCTTTCGTCAACTCGCTGTTTCTGGCGACGGCCACATCCTTATGTCTCCTACTGGTGACTGTGCTGACCGCTTATTTTCTTGTGATGGGCAAAAGCCGGTTCATGTTCCTGCTGTCGGCGCTGGTCGATATTCCCTATGCGCTGCCCGGCGTGGTGATTTCCGTCTCCTATGTGTTGCTCTTCGCTGCACCCATCCCGCTTGTCGGCATCACGCTTTACGGCACGCTCTGTATCATCCTTCTTGCCTATTTCTCCTCCTTCTTCGCCGTTAGCCTGAAACCTATGGCCAGCGCCTTTACCCAGTTCGATCCGGTGCTGGAGGAAGCGGCGCGGCTTTCCGGTGCCGGGTTCTGGCGAAGGATGAAGGATATCATTCTGCCGCTCGTCGGCCCCGCAGCGGGTGCCTCCGTCATTCTGGTCTTTCTGATTGCCTGCAATGAACTGACGGTCTCTGCCTTGCTCTGGTCGGCAGGCACCCAGACGCTCGGTGTTGTGATCTATAATCTCGATGATAGCGGCAGCTTCGATCTTGCCTCGGCACTTTCCGTGCTGGTGGTGGCGATGGTGATCGTGCTGATGCTCTTGCTCGAACTGCTCGGCCGCAAGCTGCCGAAGGGAGTTGTGCCTTGGCGAAACTGATCCTCAATCGCCTTTCGAAGAGCTTTGGCGGCGGCAAACCCGCCGTCAACGATGTGTCGATGACGATCCGCGATGGCGGCTTTCTCGCTCTGCTCGGCCCGTCCGGCTGCGGCAAGACCACGGTTCTGCGGATGATCGCAGGCTTCGAGCAGCCAAGCGACGGCGCGATCCTTCTTGGCGAAAGGGTGCTGGCTGATGCTGGCAGCATGGTGCCACCGGAACGGCGCAATATGGCAATGGTTTTCCAGTCCTACGCGCTCTGGCCGCACATGACGGTGGCGGAGAATACCGGTTATCCGTTGAAGGTGAGGGGCATTTCCGGCGAACGTTATCGCCGCAAGGTGATGGATGCGCTATCGACCGTGCGGCTCGATGCCTATGCCGATCGCCGCCCTTCGGATCTTTCCGGCGGTCAGCGTCAGCGTGTGGCGCTGGCCCGCTGCCTGGTCACGGAGCCGGACGTGGTGCTTCTGGACGAGCCGCTTGCCAATCTTGACCGGCATCTGCGCCAGGAGATGGAGGAGACCTTTCGCGAATTCCATGCGACCTCCGGCGCGACCATGGTTTATGTCACGCATGATCAGGCCGAAGCCATGGCGCTTGCAACAGACGTGGCTGTCATGTCGGAAGGCAGGCTGTTGCAGATGGCTGCACCCGCTGAGCTCTACGCAAGGCCGGAAGGCCGGCTTGTCGGTTCGCTGGTGGGGCAGGGCGCCATTATTTCACTCGGTCTGCCGGACGATGCTCCGCGAGCATTGAGCTGGGACATGCTGAAGCCAGCCATGCGGAACGATGCGCCTATGTCCCCAGTGAGGGATATTCTCGTTCGTCCGCAGGATGTGTTGCAGGATGCCGAGGGCATTGTCTGCCGCATCAGCAATATCCTTTACGAGGGAGAACGATACGCCCTGCGCCTGACGCTACCGGATGGACAGGTGCTGCGCGCCTATTCCCGAGAGCCGGCAGCGCTTGGGGCGGCCTATCCCGTCATCGTACGCTCGGCCTGGCGTTTGTAATGTCGGTGACTTGGTTTCCATTTGAAAGCGGCTAAGCTGGACGTTCATACGGGAATGATTCATGTCGCTTCGGCTTGCCACCTTTAATATCGAAAACCTGATGACCCGCTTCGATTTCACCGGGTTTCGCAACCAGACCCGCCGCGACCGCGCTATGCAGCTTTTCGATGTGCGGGATGAAGCCACCTATAATGCGCTGGAAAGCGCGCGAATGCTCGCTTCCACCGATGACACACGCCAGCTTTCGGCACTCGCCATTGCCGATGCGGATGCCGATATTCTGTGCCTGCAGGAAGTCGATAACATGGCGGCCTTGCAAGCCTTCGAATATGGCTATCTCTATCGCATGGTCGGCAATGGTTATCGGCACAAATATCTGCTGGAAGGCAATGACAGCCGCGGTATCGATGTGGCTGTTGTCATGCGCGACGAAACGCGTGACGGCGAGAAGATCGAACTGGTCGATATTCGCAGCCATGCATCGAAAACCTACCGCGACTTCGATCTCTTCAATGACGAACTGAAACTGACCAACGCTATCGATGACAAGATCTTCAAGCGTGACTGTCTCGAGCTTGATCTGAGGATCGGCGGCAAGCCTTTCTCGCTCTTCGTTACCCATCTGAAATCGATGAGCAATGCCCGCGAATCGACTGATGCGAGGCTTGGCACCATGCCGGTGCGTGAGGCGGAGGTGCGCGGCATTCGCCGCATCATCGAGGATCGCTTCGGCGTTGACCAGGCGCGGCATGTGAACTTCGCCATTTGCGGCGATATGAATGATTATCAGGAGCGGGTCGTCATCAAGGGCGACCGCCGGAGCGGCTACAGCTTTACGCCGGTGGCGGAGGCGCGCAGCGCGCTTGACCTGCTGACAAGAGACGACTTTGCCATCAATCCGATGCAACGCCGCGATGTAATGGACCGGTGGACGCTTTATCATTCCCGCGGCCCGCAGGAGCAGCATCTTTGCCAGCTCGATTACATCTTGCTTTCGCAGAGCCTTGCGGAGCGGAATGTGGAGCGCGTGCCGGAAATCATCCGCGCCGGTCAGCCATACCGTACGGTCTTTCCGCCGGGGCAGGAGGTGGAGCGCTATCCACGAACCGGCTGGGACCGGCCCAAGGCATCGGACCATTGCCCGGTGGTAATGACGCTGGATCTGGAATAACCCGACGCCCCAAGCCACTGCGGATACCGCGTGGTTCAGTTCGAAGTCGCACGACCTACGACACCGTGTGTCGAGAGGCGTGTTAAACGCCGTCGAACTTTACGGTTACGCCGCGCTGGCGAAAATAGGCCTGCATCAGCTTACGTCCGGAGCGGTTGTTATGCGAAAGCTTGGACGCGTCGAATGTTGCTTCCTTCAAGCCTTCCCTCTTCAGCGCGGACTTGAGATTGGCGATGTGCAGATCGATATCGGCGTTATCTGCGCGCAAGGATTCGTAGATGCGATCCGTTGCGTCCTTTACCGTCAATTCACTCACCGTCATGCTCCTATTCGTTCAGGCTGATGCTCAGCTCAAGTGCGGTTGTCAGAGCCACACTTTTTCCAGCAGCGCAAGCTTTTTGGCGGTTGGACCCAAAAGGATAGCAAACGCGCAGGAGAACGGAACTGGTGCCGTGCGAAAGCAGCATAGATGTTTTCGAGGAGGAGACTTACAATAGGGAAATATAACTGGTGCCCCCGGCAGGGTTCGAACCCGCGACCCCCTGATTACAAATCAGGTGCTCTACCAACTGAGCTACAAGGGCAATCCAGTGCCGCCGAATTAGCAGATTCCCCCTTCTTGTAAAGGGAAAACTTTTCTGTCGCGTCAAAAAGCAGGTCGGTCGAGCGCGATTGATCTCGTCCAAAGCGTGTATGATGCCTTTTCCCGCGATCATTCATCCGATCGCGGATGAGGAAAGACTGAGAAAGCGCAAGCTCGTCAGCCAGATGCCGACGAACCATAACCGTGAGAGCATCCTTCGCAGGACCGATCTTGCGACGAAAAACCGAGTGGGCGTAGCGGCTCGATGCAACGCAACGTAAAACCTACACGAGATTCAGCGTTCCCGGAGCGGAATGACGTTAAACGACGCCTGAACTGTCAACAGGCGGCTGCATCAGCTCTATGGTAATACCATCCGGGCCGGAGACATACGCGACGATCGTTCCGCATCGAGACCCGGCTGGTATCGGTTGTGGCGAACCCTTCACTGCCCACCCGGCCTTTTGGATCCGAGAGATGGCCTTGTTTATATCCGTAACCGTGAAGGCGATGTGCGCGGCGCCGATCGCGCCGGCGCTACGAGGTGTCTGGCCGAGCGTGGGGCCTGTCGAGTATTCGAGAAGCTCGATAGGGTAGCCATTTGGAGCCGTCACCAGCGCCATTCGGCAGCGCGGGTCGGCAACCCCCGTGGCTTCCCGTAGGAACTCTCCACCCATCTCGCCCCGGCGAGCAAGGTCGAAACCCATCGCCTCAGTCCAGAACTGGATCGCCTCCTCCAACGAAGCGACCGAAAACCCTGTATGATCGACAGCTATCACGCCTGCATCTTCGGCCATTTTTGGGTCCTCTCATATCGGGCAGTTGCGTCACGCTACAGTAAGCCATTCGGCTACAAGTCACAGCACTTTCAATCCCTATAGCAACTTATAGCCTGGGTTCGATCACCTTCAAGGCGGCCAGGGCCGACGATGAATGTGGAATGGATAAGGTTCTCGCTGACTGTGCAGAATAGCTTTCAGGTATGATTTCGTAGCAGCTTTCCACAATTTTGTCCCTCCTTCGCCTATCATGGTCACGCGCTGAACAAATTTGCGGGCGAAGGCGCTTTGGGCGCTTCGTTGGGTCGAGCGGTTTGGCCTTTTACGTTCAAAACTGCGGGCGAGGGGTGCCGTGGCTGGCGAAATTGCGTATGATCCCGCCAGCCTTTGTGCGTGGCATCACCCACAAAGGCGGATTTCGGTAATGCGAGTACAGGTGTTTCGGTGATCGATCCTTATGTTTTGCTGGGTGTTGAGCGCGAGGCGGATGAGGCTGCTATCAAGGCTGCCTATCGCAAGGCGGCGAAGAACGCCCATCCGGACAGCGGCGGCGATGCCGACCAGTTTGCCAAGCTGCAACTGGCCTATGATCTGTTGAAAGACCCGGTGCGCCGCAAGGTGTTCGACGATACCGGTTACGATCCGCAACTGGCCGATCCAAAGGATTTGAAGGGTCTGCTGATGCTGGAAACCCTGGTAAACGAGTTCATTCTGGATGAGCGAGAGCCGGGCAGTTTCGATCCCGTCGCGGCAATGCGGCGCAAGCTGACCGACGATATTCTCAAAAGCCGCTTCCATATTCTGGAGCTGGAGCGCCACCGCACCCGCGTGCGCAAACACATGGACCGGCTGGGCAAAAAGCCGGAAACGGATGTTCTGGGTTCGATGCTGCGCGCCCGCAGCCAGTCGATTGCCGATGCGATCCGCAATGCCGAACACCAGATCGAGGTCATAGAGCAGGCCTATACGATGCTGGAAGGCTATTCCTACGAACTTGAGCGGGTGATGATGGTGGAACCGGCGCTGAAGGGCGAAGCGGCGGAGTAGGGCGCTTATCCAACGGGGGGCTGCTCAAGGCCTTTTACGCTTTTGCCGATCTATGCCCGATGCTTCCACACACTCTTTCTCTCGATGATCGTCGGCGCAGCCACGTCATGCTTTCAGACGCCATCGATTCTCAAGGGCCGTTCACCAGTGCCAGAATGAGTTGGTGAACCGCGCCGCCATCGGTGAGTTCGACCTTGTCGAAATCGCGCCCGCGCTGGCGCTGTTCGTCTGACAATTCCTTCAGTCGCTGCTGCAACACGGCGCGAACCTTCTGGCATTTTGGATCATCTTGCGCCCTTAGACCCACACTATAGGCCTCGATCTTCCTCACCATGTCGAGAATATGCTCGCCATGCACCCGTTCGTGCTTTTCCACGCCAGCAATGAAGCGTTGCCAGCTCGCAGCGACCTCCGGCGACAGTTTGGCGGGCGCCTTCGGCCATGTGTAGATGATCGTGAGATTGGGTCGCGCCGTCGCCAGGACGCAGGCACCATCTGCCTGCGGGCGATAATCCCGCCGCCAGGTGAGCTTGAACGTGGTGTGCGCCACAGCCTGGACACCGGCCTGTGGCCCGCGCTCGCCGATGGAACGATAAAGCTCGATGCCGGAATTGCCGGAAATCGCATAGGTTTTGATCTGTTCGGAGGGCTTCCAGCTACCACTTTGAGCTTGGGCGGCAATGGGTGTCAGAAAAGCGGTGACAAGACCGGCCACGGCAGCGGTGAAGCGGAAGGTGAGCAACGCAAAAGTCCTCTTTGATCATGCGCCGGACGATAAGCGAACTGGAGTATGGCGGGCAAGCGGCCTTTTGGATCTCGCAAGGTCTGGGTGGCGACGAAGAACTCACTGCTTCTTACCACGCTCGGGCGGTGTCGCTACTGCCCGTTTAGGCTAGGCGGGTCGCAACGGACAAATGCCGTTGTCGATCTATCGGCCGAAACTGAGAAAGCACAAGAAAAAGGCCCCTGCGCATGAAACGCAGGGGCCTTTGATCGACCGCCCGAGGGCACGTGCGATCAATCAATCGTCAAGCTTGTCATAATCCAGCTTCGGAGCGTTCTGAAGCGCTTCCTTGGTGGTATCGACGTGAGCCTTCCACGTGCCATTGTCGTTGTTGATGGCAACGGAGGTCGGGTCGAGAACGACATAGCTCTCATTGATGCCGAGGAAGCCGCCGACGCTTGCGACGATGCCGATGACAGCCTTGCCGTCGCCGATGACGACGTCTTCGATTTCGCCGATCTCTTCGTTCTGGGCATTGTAGATGTTCATGCCTTCGAGCTGATCAGCTGTCAGGTCGGTCTTCTGCACGTTGACGAACTTCAGCGGGCCAGCCGGCTTGGTGCCCATGGTGAAGCCTGGACCAGACATCATCGCATCAGAGCCAGCAGCGGCTGGTGCAGGTGCTGCCGGAGCGGCAGGTGCAGCCGTCTGGGCGAAAGCGACGGAGGAGGTCAGGGCTGCAACGGCGGCCAGTGCGAAAACCTTGTTTTTCATGAATGTTTCTTCCCTTTTGTATGCTGAACATTTTGTTCGGGGGAAGAACGGGTGGGGGTGGATTTGGTTCCCGGTCGCTTATTACCTTCTTTTACGCCAAAACTATTTTTGGCTGATCCTTTATTAGAACTTGCTTGATTTCCTGTGGCATGATTTCAAACTAGGGTTGTTTAATCGCGCCTTACAATTCGGAGGAAAGCATGGGGCAGCCCTTAACTCTTTATCTGTGCACTAATGAGGTGCAGGCTCCTTCGGACGTATTATCTAAGAAACTAACCCAGCAAATATCGGACCATGTAGTTTTTTGGAGTAGAAAGGAAATCGACGAATTTGAAGATGTTCAACTTTTGAAATTAAGAAAAATTAAAAAAAGCCCAAAGTGGACGGAATTCGTTGAAAATTATTTTCCTGAAGTCGAGGACATTGAGAATACTCTGAACGGCGTCATCCTTTACATAAAATATAAGGGACGTCATTTCGTCGTGCCATTTGGGACGGGAGCCTTCGGAATAAATGATCAAATGGTTGAGGCAGATTTCGGTCTCATGGTCACGGTGAATGAGATCGAGGAATCAAGTCTCAGGTTTATTGATTCAAACAATCCTTCGGCTGGGATGAAGTCGCGCTTTCAGGCGGATCGCTTATCTGCGATGACTATGTTCGATATAGACACTGCATTGACATTCATTAAGCGTTTGGGCGGGAAATCAGAAGGGAATTTGGGGAAGTCATTGTCCGGTTCTTCGGGCTTTAAATTTTCTGGCCCAGACGACCTATCGCTTTTACCTACTATCCTCGACACTGTTTTACTTCAATATGAGGCAGAGGCATACAAGACCAAAGGGCTTGAATTCATACGGTCAATGAAGCCCATTAAAAAGCCAAAGCTGGTGAGGACGCTTGATGGGCTCATGTTAGATAACATCCTTGGCGACAGCCCAGATTTCTTGCTGTGTTCTCCAGATATTGTTGAGTGGGATCAGTTTGGTGTTTTCTCTTACAAGGGGCTTAGAAGTAAAAAAACTTATGAGGAGCTCAATATTGAAGACTACATCGATCAACTTAAAACCGCATTTGATGACTTAAATGATCAAAGAGAACTTATACTAAAAAACATAAAGAATAATCACACTGTCAAAGTGATAGATGCGGCTTCTGATGTCCCAAAAAAAATGTGGAAAGTATATAGGTGCTTACAGGGGTCGGTAGAGCATGACGGGATGCTGTACACTCTCGACGATGGTAAATGGTTCAACGTTGCAGATCAGTTTCGAACCGCTATCCAAGAAACATTTACATCTGTGCGATCTGGCGTGAACGACGGCGAACTTCCGGCGGCGAAAATCATTGAACAAGAAGAAGCGGGAAAAGTTAAGAAAGGTTTAGAGCCCGAAGGCGAATATAATCAGCGCGTGGCGCTGGATCTAGGTCTTATTTATCTGGATAAGGAAACCGGCTCAGCTCCCGGTATCGCCAATCAAAGAAACGAGTTATGCGATCTCCTTATACCCGGCGAAACTCCCCGTCTACTCCACGTAAAAAAGGGGTCGAGAACATCAGGTCCGCTGCACCATTTGTTTCGTCAGGGGGCTACCGCGTCTCGCATGTTACGTGACCCAAAGTTTCTTGAATCGATTTCTGTTAAGCTCAACGCGACGAACCGTGAAAAAGACGCTCTATCTGTGAGCAACTTGGGCAAGGGAACTAATACAATTGAATTTAGGATCATCGATAAGCCACGAAAAAACGGCGACTTTGACATTCCCTTTTTTGCGAAGGTCGCGCTGCATTATGCGGTCAGAGAAATACATGTGTCTGGAGCAAACGTCGCCTTAGGTTTCATAACACAGGAAGATTAGACGCCACATTCAGAGATCCCCATGCACCTATGTCCTGCAAATCGCTGTGGGCAAAGAGTACGATTCATCTCCACTCCCCGTCCACAAACTTCAACGCATCGACAATCGACACCTTCCACAGCGACCAAACGTGATCGCCATCGGTAATGCGCAATTCCGATTTGCGGTTGTCGGCCTGTAGCGTTTCATGCAGCGCAACGGCGCCGCGCCAGAGGAAGAAGCCGTCGTGGTCTCCGACGGTCAGGTAGGTGGCGGGGAGGTCCTGGGATTCGGCGACGTGCTGGGCGACGAGGGTGAAGATGTTCTTTTCGTTGAAGAGCCTTGCATCGAAGGGCGTGCCGAAAGCGCCGGAGAAGTGGTCGCCGGTGGAGGGCAGGACGATGCCGCTGGTGACGGTGGTGCGGTCGACGCGGTGGAAGAAGGCGCTGTCCTGAATGAGTTTCAACTCCGCCGGGGTCTTGTCGAGATCGGAGGCGGGAACATTCTGCCATATGGCGCCCGACAGGCTGGCGACTGCAGCGTAGAGGTCTTCGTGGGCGTAGGCCAGGTGCAGCGCGCCGAAGCCACCCATGGAAAGGCCGGCAATGGCGCGGCCTTGCCTGTCCTTGCGCACCGGTAACCTACTTTCGACATGGACGCGCAGATCGCCGGTGAGAGCGGTTTCGTAATCGCCGGGGCCATCAACGGCGGCGGAATCGACATACCAGCTGTTCTTTACGCCCGGCATGACGACGACCAGTGGGCGTATCGTGCCGGCGGCGATCATTCCGTCCAGCGTCTTTTCGATATTGCCAAGATCGCGCCAGCTGTTCTGGTCGCCATCATGGCCGTGCAGCAAATAAAGAACCGGCCAGCCATTTTCTGGCGGCTCGCCATCCGGGCGGTAGATAATCACCGGCAAATCGGCGTTTAGCGCATTGCTGTGGAACGTGGCGTCGCTGAGGGTGCCGGACAGGGCGGGCGAAGTGAGGCAGGCGAATGCCAGTGCCGAAAGAGCAAGTGTGTGCAACCGCATAGCGCTTCTCCTTCCGGTTCATTGCGCGCAACGGCAATGTCGTTGCGCGCCTGAATGTTCCCGCGAGACGTTCATCTGCGCGCGGGCTACCGTCCCGGACGGCCCGTTTTGCCTTTCGTGCGGCCCTTTCGCTTCTGTTCGCCGGGATCCTCATAGGAGCCGACGCCGACCTTGCCACGCTTCAACGGGCGAGGATCGTCCTTGCCGCCATTGGCGGGTTCGGGCAGCCCTTCCAGAAGGGGGGAGACTCGCTTGCCGGTTTGGGTCGCAGGCTTTTCCGGCGCTGCGCCGCGGACGGGTTTTTCCGTGCGGCCAACGGTCATTTCGTCCAGCGTGTTCTTGCGGAAGAGAGGCTTGGCCGTGTCGGTGCCAGGGCCCATGTCGTCCAGCGAGGGTTTTGCGAAGAGGGATTTGCCGTTGGCTTCTGAGGACGGGGCGTCCCCCTCCGGTCCCGTCTTTCTGGCTTTGCCCGAGGTGTCTTTCCCCCGTACGCCTTCTGCATTCGACGCCTCTTGCTTGGCGATCGGGTCATCCATTGCCGCAAGCTCGACGGCTTTGAGGCGCTTGATTTCGTCGCGCAGGCGGGCAGCCTTTTCGAAGTCGAGATCGGCTGCGGCGTCGCGCATCTGTTTTTCCATGGCGTTGAGATGCGCCTGAAGATTGTTGCCGACGAGGTGGCCGCCATCCGCAAAGCCCTTGCCGGAAACGCCGGAAATATCGGCCCTTACGTGGTCGCGTTCATAAACTGAATCAAGAATGTCGGAGATCTTGGCCTTGACCGATTCCGGCGTGATGCCGTGCTCTTCATTATAGGCCATCTGCTTTTCGCGACGGCGGGTGGTTTCCTCCATCGCCCGCTTCATGGAGCCCGTCACCTTGTCCGCATAGAGGATGACCTTGCCATCGACGTTACGCGCAGCGCGACCGATGGTCTGGATGAGCGAGGTTTCGGAGCGCAGGAAGCCTTCCTTGTCCGCATCCAGAATCGCGACGAAGCCGCATTCGGGAATGTCGAGACCTTCGCGCAGCAGATTGATGCCCACCAGCACGTCGAAAGCGCCGAGGCGCAGATCGCGAATGATTTCGATGCGCTCCAGCGTGTCGATATCCGAGTGCATGTAGCGCACGCGAACGCCTTGTTCATGCAGATATTCTGTCAGGTCTTCGGCCATGCGCTTGGTCAGCACGGTGCAGAGCGTGCGATAGCCCTTGGCCGCAGTCTCGCGGATTTCCCCCAGGACGTCGTCCACCTGGGATCGTGCGGAGCGCACTTCCACTGGCGGATCGATAAGGCCCGTCGGGCGAATGACCTGTTCGGCGAAGACGCCGCCCGCCTGTTCCATTTCCCAGCCGCCGGGTGTCGCCGACACGGCCACGGTTTGCGGACGCATGGCGTCCCACTCCTCGAAGCGCAGCGGGCGGTTGTCCATGCACGAGGGCAGGCGGAAGCCATATTCGGCCAGCGTTGCCTTACGGCGAAAGTCGCCGCGATACATGCCGCCGATCTGCGGAATGGTGACGTGGGATTCGTCAATGAAGATCAGCGCGTTGTCCGGAATATATTCGAACAGCGTCGGCGGCGGCTCGCCGGGCGTGCGCCCCGTCAGGTATCGAGAGTAGTTTTCAATGCCGTTGCAGGAGCCGGTGGCTTCCATCATTTCTATGTCATAGCGGGTGCGCTGCTCCAGGCGCTGGGCTTCCAGCAGGCGGCCAGCCTTTTCCAGTTCCGCCAGACGATGTTTCAGCTCTTCCTTGATCGCCTTGATGGCGCCGTTCAGCGTGGGGCGCGGCGTCACATAGTGCGAGTTGGCGTAGATCTTGACCGATTGCAGATCGCCGGTCTTCTGTCCGGTCAGCGGGTCGAATTCGGTGATGCTTTCAATCTCGTCTCCCCACATGGAAATGCGCCAGGCGGCATCTTCCAAGTGGGCCGGGAAAAGCTCGATCGTATCGCCGCGCACGCGGAAGGAGCCGCGCTGAAAATCCATGTCGCGCCGCTTATATTGCTGCGCCACGAGGTCAGCCAGCAGCTGGCGCTGATCCAATTTGTCGCCGACCTGCATCTGGAAGGTCATGGCGGTGTAGGTTTCCACCGAGCCGATACCGTAAATGCAGGAGACGGAGGCGATGATGATGCAGTCGTCACGCTCCAGAATGGCACGGGTGGCGGCGTGGCGCATCCGGTCGATCTGCTCGTTGATCGAGGATTCCTTCTCGATGAATGTATCCGAGCGCGGCACATAGGCTTCCGGCTGGTAGTAGTCGTAGTAAGAAACGAAATACTCGACCGCGTTGTTGGGGAAGAAGTTCTTGAACTCGGAATAGAGCTGCGCTGCAAGCGTCTTGTTAGGAGCCAGAATGACCGCCGGGCGATTGGTGGCCTCGATAACTTTCGCCATGGTAAAGGTCTTGCCCGAGCCGGTGACGCCGAGAAGCACCTGGGAGCGATCACCGGAATTGATGCCTTCCACCAGATCGGCAATCGCCGTCGGCTGGTCGCCGGAGGGCTTGTAGTCCGTCACCATTTCAATGGCGATGCCGCCCTCGGACTTCGGCGGCCGCGCAGGCCGGTGGGGCGTCCACAGCTTGCCATCCTTGAAGAGCGGGTTGCCGCTTTCGATGAGCTTGGAAAGTGCATCCACCGTGGCGGTTACCGCACCGGGCGCCAGGGATGCGGCATCTTCCAGCGATATGTCCATGCCCGCGACCGGATTGAGGCCCGCGGCGGCACGGGTCTTCGGATCGGACGAGCCGCCAATGGAAACGCCGCGTGACGTCTTGGAGGCTGTCGGCGTCTTGCTGGCCTTTGCGGCTGCTTTTTCCGCTTCCTTGCGCGCTTCGATCTCGATCTTCTTGCGGTGCTTGCCCGCCTTGGAGGCGACTTCGCGCTGGGTTTCGACGGAGGTCGCTTCGGCTTCCGCTTCCAGCTGCTTCACCCAATCGGCAACAGAGCCGGAGAGGGGAGCGCCTTCGAAGGACGCCTGCGGCATCTCTTCAAAACCATTGGAGGGGGAGCTTTCGGAGGGTTTTTTGGGTGATCTGGCCATGCGAGGAATATGGAGAGCTTGATGCGCAAAGGGAAGAGGCGAGCGCTAAAAAACGAGTACAAAAAGGCAACGGTTTTATTGGAACAAGAGGCTATCCGCCGCGTTCTTATCGTCGTTTTTTAGCCCGCTTCGAAAAGCGTTTCTGGTCGCGGTCAAATGCTTCGAGTGTGGGTTACGCGGCAGGAGACAAAACGATATTGGTTCTCGTCATCGCCGCTGGACGGCGGATCGAGGTCCGGCTTGAACCTTGCAGACAAGAGGTAGTGTCACGATTACGCGCCCCGCAACAGAAGAAGACGCGCAAGGTATGGCTGCAGTGCAGAACGAAATCTTTGCGGCGGGGCTGCGAAACAGCTCCACGGATGTTGAGACTGTCACGACTAACTATATCTCGGATCCGGCCCGAATCGCCTGCACGGTTGCCGTCGATGAGGATGGGCGCATTCTTGGCTTTCAGGCGCTGAAGCTCGCCACCGCTGCTGGCAATCCTTACGGTGTAGCTGAAGGTTGGGGCATCATCGGCACGCATGTCAGCCCCTTCGCTGCGCGACGCGGTGTTGGCAAGGCGCTGTTAAAGGTGACACTCAAAGCAGCCGAGGCTTTTGGCCTAAAGGATATCGACGCCAGTATTGGCGCCGATAATGACATGGGGCAGGCTTATTACGAAGCCATCGGGTTCCGAACCTATCGTACGACGGACGATCGTGTCTGCAAGGCCTATCGACTCGGTTGACGCTGATCGGTCGTCATCCGAGCCGGGATCGCTCAGTTCATAAAGCGGTCTTGTGCTTTTGCCCGACCTTCTGGACCACCAGATCGAGAATCAGCATGACGATCAGGCTTGCGCCGACCAAGGGAAAGATGATCCCACCCACGGCCAGGATTGCGGCTAGTCCGTAAAGCGTACGCTTGCTCTGAGGCATGGGCGGAACGCCGAGCGAGCCTTTCGGACGACGCTTCCACCACATGACGCCGCCGGACACGGCAAGCAGGATGATGGCGAGGCACGCCAGTGCCAGCACGATCTGGTTGGCAAGCCCGAATTGCTGGCCCATATGCACGTTGATGCCCCATTCCAGTCCGCGACCAAGCGGGCCGTAATCGGCGTAGCTCATGTCGATCAGCGGCTTGCCGGTATATTGATCCAGATGGATGACCCGCTGTTTGGAAAGATCGTCCGGGTAAATGGAGCCGCTATAGACGCCCTGCGGTTTGGTCGGCAGCGCCACTGCATAACCGGCTGAGAGGCCGAGTTCATCGAAGCGAGCGATCGCCTTATCGATGCCGATGGGGGCCGGCATCTCATCGCCATGGTCGTGGTTCATCGCCATATGATCCGTAGGCATTGAGGGTGCGGTCTCCACGTGCTGCCCATGATCGTGACCCTCTGACGTCGGTATCTTTGCCTGCTCCAGCGACCAAGAGGTTTTCGAGACATTGTCGAGCCGTTCACCAGACATGGGGATATCGACGCGCACGCCTGCCGGATAACCGAAATTGTTGCCGTTGGCCCATTCATTGACCTTCCCACCCCACACGCCCGACCATGGCATGCCGGTGATGGCGAGGAAGACGATGAAGCCGCCGACGAAGATGCCGGTAACGGCGTGCATATCCCGCCAGAAGACGCGCTTCTTGGGCGTACCGCGAACGGAAACCACGCCGCCGGTCTGGTTACGCGGCCACCAGAGATAGATGCCGGTCGCCACCAGCAGGATCGACCAGCCCGCGGCGATCTCGATGAGGTAGC
The DNA here is from genome assembly GCF_913777885.1 of uncultured Agrobacterium sp. Classification (NCBI taxonomy): domain Bacteria; kingdom Pseudomonadati; phylum Pseudomonadota; class Alphaproteobacteria; order Hyphomicrobiales; family Rhizobiaceae; genus Agrobacterium; species uncultured Agrobacterium sp. The sequence goes on from NZ_CAJYTV010000004.1 coordinate 36,193, forward strand.
GGGCGTAGGTGCCGAAGTATTTGAGGCTATGGAGCGTACGGATAGTCCACATGACGGTGCCGCGATCCGGCAGGGAGCCGAGTACTTGTCCGGTGTAGCCATTCACATAGACGGCGCGCTTACCCTCCGGTGTGCTCACGGTGACTTCCGTTGATGCGCCGGGATCGGCGGGTTGAGTGAGTTTGACGGCAGTGCCTGGGAAAGCTGCGACGGCGTTGGCGACGATTGTCGACGGTAGGACAGCGGCGGTTTCTGTCACCTCGATCCGCTTCAGGTTGGAATGGAAAGCATTGTCCAACTCATCCCTGAAGAGATAGAGCCCGCCGGTGATGGCCAGCGTTATCATGAAGGGAAGGACGAAGAGACCGGCGTAAAAATGCCAGCGCCAGACGGCGCGATAGAGATTGAGCGATGACGGCGCGCTCACGCGTTCACCCACGGAAGTGGTGCTGATCGACATTATTGACTCCGCAAAAGGGTGCAGGCAGTCGGTGACATGCCCGCTGGAGATTTCAACGCAGGTCGGACAGTAGAATCGCCGTCGGGAATCGAGGCGATCTACGCGACATATGTCCGTAACCAGCGCCGAGGCTGATTGTTATCGACGCGTTCTCCGTTTCAGAGATGCGCCTCGGATCATGCGTGAAAAGGAGTGGGAGGGCCGCGGGGCTGCTGCTCGTGCGTGGGCGGCGCAGGAATCCTGCTTTCACTCCAACGCCAAAGCGTGACGTGGACATGCGGCACGATACGCCCGGCAATTTCGCTCGGACTTGCCAGCAAAGCAGTGAAGGATGCAGAAGCGAGGCGGCAGAGTGTGCCACAGCAGCTATTGGCGAGCTTCTCGGCAGGCGATTGTTTTTGAACGCTGCCATCCGGTAGATGAGCCGCACAGATGATATCATCAGCCGCAAGTGCGGTGGCCGCCATGCTGCCGTGCGCCACGCCATTGGCAAGACCTTGCAGCAGAAACAGCAGCAGGGCCAGCACTGCGACAGCGCCAGCCGAACTGCGATCCTGCATGATCCTGCGAATAAGCTTCATGGCATATGCAGTGGCACATTTTCGCCATCATGTCACTGCGGCAAAGGTGACACGGTAAACACCACCGCGGTGGGTTACAAATTGTCCATGTCGGCAAAATGCCGCAGTTCTGCAGCTTTTCTGCCGGATTTGGCTGGGATTCTCTTGCCATTGACAGTTGGCAGGAGTGGCAAACATGGCTCCGTTTTCTCCAACGATAGCGGCGATCCGCTATGGTTACGGTCTTGCACCGGACCAGATACTCAGCCGGAACAGGGACGATCTACTGGTCCAACTGGTAGATGCGCCGCTAAAGGAAAGCTTCTTTCCCATAGGCGGTGCCTTTGATGCGCGGCAGCGGGCCGATGACCTCGCCAAGGGGTTTGAGGCTCTGAAGATTGCCAAGAAAGACGCCGAGAACGATCGCGCGGCGCGCCAGCAATTGCAACGCAAGGCAGAGCAAAGTTTCCAGCGCGATAGCCTTGCACGCGTGCTTCAGGCGACATTCTCGCCCTATGGCTTTCATGAGCGGCTGGCGGCTTTCTGGTTCGACCACTTCTCGGTCAATGCGCATAAATCTTTTCCAATGCGCATGATCACGCCGCTCTATGAGGTCGAGGCCATTCGTCCGCACCTTGCAGGATCGTTCCGCGACCTGTTGCAGGCGGCGGTTCTCCATCCCGCCATGCTGATCTATCTCGATCAGGCGCAATCGACCGGACCACAGTCTGCTGCGGCGCAGAACCGCAAGAAGGGCCTGAATGAGAATCTTGGTCGGGAACTGATCGAGTTGCACACGATGGGCGCGGGCAGCGGCTATACGCAGGCCGATGTGCGATCCGCGGCGCTGGTGCTGACCGGCATGACGGTGGACGATCATTACGAGATGCTGTTTCGCCCGCGCATGGCGGAACCCGGTGAGATCAAGGTCCTGGGCGTCAAATACGGTGGGGACCCGCGCTCGGCCGATGACTGTCTCGTCATGCTGGACGATCTGGCGAGCAGAACCGAGACGGCGCAGCATATCTGCCGCAAACTCGTGACCCACTTCATTTCCGACGATCCGCCCCCGGATGTCGTCACTGCGATGGTACAAGAGTGGAAGGCGAGCGACGGGCATCTGGCCAAGGTCTATGCCGCAATGCTCAATCACGCGCGCGCGTGGCAGGAGCCCGGCGCCAAGATGAAACTGCCATTCGACTATGTTGTCTCCGGACTTCGGGCTTTCGGAATTACCCGTAAAAACTGGCGAGAGCGCATGTCTCCGGATGGTGATGACAGCTACACGCCGTTTGATACGCCGATCGCAGCCGCGGCACAGCAGGCGCTGAAGAGCAGCGGTGAGGAGATGGCGCCGGCGATGCCTGGCGATGCCGGACAGATGGCGATGGACAAGCCTGCTGCGGATATGAAGGCCGTGATGCCATCCGATCCAGCGCAACTGCCAAAGCCGAAAGCAAGCCTTGCCCGGACGCTGACGGTCGCAGCACTTCGCCGCATGGGCCAGCCGGTTTGGCAACCGCCAAGCCCAGCCGGATTCGAGGAGGGCGTCGCATCCTGGCTTTCGCCAAGCCAGATGAGCGAGCGCATTCTCTGGGCGCGTAAAGCAGCCGGCACGCTCGGCAAGGACATGGAACCTAAAAAGCTTCTCGAAGTGTCGCTGGCCGATCAGGCGCGCGACGACACGATCCGTGTGGTGGGACAGGCGCCGAACCGTGTCAGCGGTCTGACGCTCGCGTTGTCTTCCCCCGAATTCAACAGGAGATAGGACATGGCCTTCTCTCAGGATATGATTTTGAGCCGCCGCAGCTTCCTGATGACTGCTTGTTGTGCGGCGGCGGTGCCGGTTTTTTCCCCGGTCAGCTTTGCCGCGATGCCGGGCGAGAACCGTTTCGTCACGATTGTTCTACGCGGTGCTATGGACGGGCTCGATCTGGTGCAGCCCTATGGCGATCCCGCCTTCGCTCAGTTTCGTCCGACATTGGCGCTGAAGCCAGACGACGGCCTGATCGATCTTGATGGACATTTTGGCCTGAACCCTGCGGCTGATGCTCTGATGCCCATGTGGCATTCGAAGGAGTTGGCCTTCGTCCATGCGGTTTCAACGCCTTATCGCGACCAGCGGAGCCATTTCGATGGTCAGGACATGCTAGAGAGCGGTGCGCAGGCTGTGCATGGCGAGCGCACTGGCTGGCTGAACCGGGCGCTTTCCGCCATTCCGCGGTCGGAGGATCGCAAGGCCATCGATATCAACACATCGATGGAGCTTATTCTATCAGGGCCGAATGAGGCGGATGTCTGGGCTTCGAGTTCCAATATGACGATGGCAGCGGATGAAGTCGGTTTCTTCAAGCGGCTCTATGCCAATGATGCCGAGTTTAGCCGGGTGCTTGCCGAAGCCTTGCGCACCGACATCGCGGCCGAGCAGCTTTTTCAGGATGAAAAGCGCGGGCAGGGCATTCGCGACATTGCGAAACTTGCGGGCGGCATGCTGCGCGAGGATTACCGCATCGCCAGCTTCTCCGTCGATGGTTGGGATACGCATGCGGGCCAGAAGGCGCAGTTCGCCCGCACGGTAAAGGACTTGACCATCGCACTGACCACGCTGAAAGATGCGTTGGGACCCGATGTTTGGAAGACGACCATGGTTCTGGCGATGACCGAGTTCGGCCGCACCGTGCGGGAAAATGGTACTGGCGGCACGGATCATGGTACGGGCGGCGTTGCCATTCTCGCAGGTGGAGGTATCCAGGGTGGTAGGGTGCTGGGCAAATGGCCGGAGTTGGGCGAGGGCAAGTTGCTGGACGACCGGGATCTGATGCCGACCGGCGACGTGCGCGAGCTGGCCGCCGCCATGCTCTACCGCCAATTCGATGTCGGTAGCGAAGCTCTGACCAATGGCATTTTTCCGGGACTGTCCTTTGACAGATCGTCGGCCTATCTCAAGATATGACAAGAGCATGCCGCGATCTTCTTGATCAGCTTCTCACGCTTCAGTGTTGAGTCTGAACGCATGTCGTGACAGCGGCCGCTCAGACGTCGATCGTCTCGACGGGGATTTGCGGGGGAAGCGGTGCCGGCTTGCCGTTCTCATCCATGGCAACCATGATGAAGGTGCCCGCCGTGACCTTCTCCAGCTTGTCGTAGCGCGACCGTTGTGCCCACGCTTCGACGCAAAGGGTGATAGATGTGCGGCCCGTGCGTGTGATGTCGGTGTAGATGGAGAGCGTATCGCCGATCTTGACTGGAAGCTCGAAAGCCATTTCCTTCACCGCTGCCGTCACCACGCGACAGCGCGCCCGTTCGGCGGCACGAATGCCGCTCGCCAAGTCCATCTGAGACATGACCCAGCCCCCGAAAATATCGCCCGCCGGGTTGGCATCGGCCGGCATGGCCAGCGTGCGAAGCGTCAGTTCGCCGGTGGGCTTGGGGGCTTGGTTCATGGGGCTGTCTCTCCAGGGCTGTTTTAAGTCTTACGATTGCGGCGGTGTCTGTCCTTTGCGTGCCTTACGCCTTCGCCAGAAACTGCTGCGTTGCATACAGTGCGATGGCGGCTGCATTCGAGACATTGAGTGACTTGATTTCGCCCGGCATGTCGAGGCGCGCCAAATGCGTCACCGTTTCGCGTGTCTTCTGGCGCAGGCCCTTGCCTTCGGCACCAAGGACGAGCGCGATCTTGTTGCCGCTGAAGGTTTGCTCGATGGGGGCGGGGCCTTCTGAATCGAGGCCGATGGAAGTGAAGCCGAGCTTGTGGAGTTCGGAGAGAGCATCGGCAAGATTGGTGATCTGGATGTAGGGGATCATTTCCAGCGCGCCGGAGGCTGATTTAGCCAAGACGCCGGATTCGGTCGGGCTGTGGCGCATGGTGGTGATCAGCGCGCCGGCGTTGAAGGCGACCGCCGAGCGCATGATGGCGCCGACATTGTGCGGATCGGTCACCTGATCGAGAACCAGGATCAGCGGGCTTTCCTTCAAGGCCGAAAGCTTGCGCACCGGCAGCGGCCGGGTTTCCAGCATCGCGCCCTGATGAATAGCGTCGGGCCCGAGAACCTTGTCGATCTCCTGCGGCGCGACCATCTCGACGGGGAAGGGCTGGGCGCTTGCTTCACCGATTTCAAGGCGCGCGAAAGCGTTTTGGGTGACGGACAGCTTGATGAGTTGCCGTTCTTCGTTGGCGAGTGCCGCGCGCACCGTATGCAGGCCGTAGAGGTAGACCTGATCCGCGCCAAGCTGCGGCGGTTTCCAGTCGTCAGCGCCTCTGTTGCGGCGCTTCTGTTGTGGCGGTGTGGGGATTTCTCCGCGTTCGCGCTTACCGTCGCGCACAGCGCGTCGAAGGTTGGCATAGTGCGTGTCGCGGGTGGTTTTGTCTTTGGGATCGTCTTTGCTCATGTCGCCTTATATCGTTGCCGCATCATCCGCACCAGTCCCCCCACTGTTGCGCAGGGCATCGACCAACGCCATCCACAGGGCTTTGACACTGTTGGAATTTTTTCCTGAAATTTCGTCACTGATCGTGTTGACAGAACGATGAAGGGCCGTCATATACGCGGCCACAGACGACGAACGGCGCAGCGCCGAACGGACATCTGGACTAAGCTTGGTCGCTTGATCCTCGCAGAATACTGGAGGGATGCCCGAGTGGTTAAAGGGGACGGACTGTAAATCCGTTGGCTCAGCCTACGTTGGTTCAAATCCAACTCCCTCCACCATTCTGCACGGATCGAAATCACCGCCGCGGGTATAGCTCAATGGTAGAGCAGCAGCCTTCCAAGCTGAATACGCGGGTTCGATTCCCGCTACCCGCTCCAATTTTCCCGCTTTTTTAATTTGATGTTGTTGAGCGATCACCGGTCGCTGTCGCTCTTTGCGACGCCCACCTTCGGCAACGTGATTCCATTCCGTCAGCAGAATCAGAGTGAGTATGGCTGCGGCCTTATCGCCTGCACTTCGTATTGTCCAAACCCAGGCGCGGTATTGCCAATTTGGATTCGCAGCGCTGTTTTGCGGGTCTGGTCGGGGCATCGGCAGTGACGTAAATGGTTGAGGCCAAATGCGTCTGCTTTACGTCTGTGCTGTCGCTACAGGTCGTCAGAACTCAGGATGGTCAGCTCGTTGCGGTATAAAGTAACTGCACGACCAGTAAGGCCAGCAGGATGAAGGTGAGTGCTGCGCCGATCTTTAACTGTCGAAAGCGCCGTGTGCGGCCGCCGGACCAGTCATAAGCCATTGATTCAGGCATCCTTCTGATTATTTTTTACATCTAAAGTAATGATCTTTTATGCTTGCGCGAAGCTGACGGAAATTATCAGATCGGATAGGCAAATTCATTGGCTTGCCTCTTGCCAAGCGATAGTCGCTCGTAAGAAGAATCAATAGTAATAAACGCGCACGCAGGCGATGCATCCGAAGCCGGAATGAAAAGCCCGAAATACGGTATTCGGGCTCTCCAATATGAGAGCGATCGCTTCTCGCGTCAGCTGAAGTAAGGCTGTAGGTAAGGCCAGACTTCCAATCCGCCATGGTACAGCATGTTCGCTGCTACATAGACGATGACAGCGAGGCCGACATAGGAAATCCAGCGATAACGGTGGAGCAGCTTAGCGACGAGGTTGGCGGCAAGGCCCATGAGTGCGATCGACACGACGAGCCCGATAATGAGAACCGTCACGTGGTCCTGCGCAGCACCGGCAACGGCCAGAACATTGTCTAGCGACATGGATACGTCAGCAATGACGATCTGGGTGGCCGCCTGGAAGAAGGTCTTGTGACCCTTGGTCAGATCGGCCTCCTCATCGGTAACCGTGTCTGCGCCCGAGGAATTTTGTTCGCGCAGTTCGCTCCACATCTTCCAGCACACCCAAACGAGCAGGAGGCCGCCGAAAAGCTGAAGGCCGACGATGGCGAGGAGCTGCACGGTCAATGCCGCGAAGGCGATGCGTAATACGGTGGCGGCAATAATGCCGACAAGGATGGCCTTGCGGCGCAGATGAGCGGGGAGGCCTGCTGCGGCAAGGCCGATGACGATGGCGTTGTCGCCCGCGAGAACCAAGTCTATGGCAATGACCTGTAGAAAGGCTGTGAAGCCTGCTGCTGTGAAGATTTCCATTCTATATCCCGAAGCGTATGCTCGAGGGCCGCGCAAGACGCGACGCCGAAAGAGGTGTTGAGATTGCGAGAGTCCTTTTCAAATCGCCGTTTCCCCCTGGCGACTTCGTTTTGCAATATGACATGAATCGTAGGAGCGTAAAGAGTAAGTGCCGCTGCGGCGCTCCGCTCGCCATTAAAGTGGTTGATAACGCGGATGAAGATCCCCATATGGCGCCAATCCTGCCGCTTTCGGCTGTGGATTCGGTGCCTTGACAATTAAGTCTTGCGCATTCGGTTACAAAGCCTTAAACGGCGACACCAAACCGGTTCGCCGGGGAAACTACTTCACGTTCACAGGAAGCAATTCACATGGCAAAGAGCAAGTTTGAGCGGACGAAGCCGCACGTCAACATCGGCACGATCGGTCACGTTGACCACGGCAAGACGTCTCTGACGGCAGCGATCACGAAGTTCTTCGGCGAGTTCAAGGCGTATG
>NZ_CAJYTV010000005.1:0-77382 GCF_913777885.1 uncultured Agrobacterium sp.
CTTTAGGGACCAGGCTATCGAGCGTCACCATCTCAAGAGCAGTCTGTTCAGGAGCAGGTTTCTTCAACATGTCCCAATGAATCATAAACCCCCAGCTCGCGCCAGGGGTTTGTCAGCAGTCTGAGCCGGAGCGAGTGCTCCGGCTTTTTGCATGACTGGAATGATGTCAGGCGGCTTTCTTGCCGGCTGCGTTCAAGGACTCGGTCGCCATTAAAGAGAGGTCGTCATCTGTCTTCGTCTCTTCTTTCAACGTCGCATCAAGCAACTGGACGGCCTGCTTGTGCCCGAGCTGCTGCGCCCAGGCTTTGAGCGTGCCGTAACGCGCCATCTCGTAGTGTTCGACCGCCTGCGCCGACGAGATCAAGCATGCGTCGAGCGCTGGGCTTCCTTTGAAATCTTCCATGATTTCTTCGCCCTCGGCGATGGTACCTTGGATTGCTTCACAAGTTTTTCCCTGGGCGCGCTTGCCGATGATTTCGAAGATTTCCTGGAGGCGCTCGATCTGGCCCTGAGTTTCTTCCTTGTGCTTTTCGAATGCCGCTTTCAGCTTGTCGCTGCTGGCTGCGCGCGCCATTTTGGGGAGCGCCTTCAATATCTGGCGTTCCGCAAAATAGATGTCCTTCAGCGTATCATAGAAAAGATCGTCGAGCTTCTTCTCTGCCATGTGTATCTCCCAAATGTTGGTGCTTGTCATAGCACGGCACACCGAACCTGGCGGGCTCCTGATGGTTCCGAAAATGGGCCGACAAAGTTGGGATCCGGATATCGCCGTCCTCAGTCGACGATGACATGTGGCACGAAGCGCGAAAGGTTGGTGGTGATACGGCTTTCATCTTCGCGGATACTCAGGCCGCACGCTGCATCGCCCACGATCCAGCTGCCGAGAATGGCGTGAACATTATCCACATCGAAGAGCGGCGTCATTGCCTGAATGACATAGCCCTCCGCGCCGTAGATGCCGGGGTTTTCGGCGACCAGTCGCTGGCCCTCAAACAGGGAGATGCTTTCGCCTTCTCGAGAAAAGAGGGGCTTCTTCACATAATCGGCGAGGCTCTGTGCCTCGCAATCTCCGGCAAAGTAGCTCTCAAGGAGGTTCGGATGGCCTCTATGACGCTCCCACAACAAGGGAAGGATACCTTTGTTGGACAGGATGGACTTCCACATCGGTTCGACAAAAATGCCGCTGGCATGTCGAAGATGGGCCGCAAACGGCTCGTTGAACATCACTTCCCAAGGATAGAGCTTGAAACACCGCTCGATCAAGCGATCCTTCAGATCGGTGAAGCGACCTGCGCGATCCACACCGATATCGCGTATGTCGATGAGTTCTACTTGATGGCCGGCCTGCATGGCGCAGTCCATCAGATAGGTCGTCGTTCCGCGGTCCTCTTCATTGTCGAGCAGGGCAGAGAAATGAAAGATGCTGGTCGTCGGAAAATGACCGAACGCTTCGATCAGGTTTTCCTGAAGAGAGTTGAACTGGTCCGCACCCTCCGGCAGTACGCCTGCGTTAATGCGATCGGTCAGCCAGTCATATTGAAAGTAGGCACTTTCGAAAATCGAGGTTGGAGTGTCGGCATTATATTCGAGAAGCTTGGCGGGTCCTTGACCCGTGTAAGCGAGATCGAACCGTCCGTAGAGATGGCGGTCGCCGCGTCCCCACGACTGTCGGACCGCATCTCTCATCTCTTCCGGAATGCGGAGCTTTTCGAGCGTCTCCTCGCTTTCGATGACATCGGCGACGAGATCCATGCACATCTCATGAAGCTCTTGCGACGGTCCTTCTATATGCTCTTCGATCTGATCGAAGCCGAAAACATAGGCAGCATCGTCCACCCAATACGGCTCTCCATACATCTCATGAAAGCCAAAGCCGACGGATCGTGCCTGTTCGCGCCAGTCAGGTCTTTCGTGAAGGGAGATGCGCCTCATTCAACTGCCGTAATGCCTCGACGAATCCCAATGGCCAAACCCGCTGCGCGCCGTCGTCTCGGGAACGCCGTAGCTGACATTGCTGAGAAGCCGGTAGGCGTTGCTTCCGCCTTCGCCTGCCTTGCTGCGTGCGACCATAGCGGTGTCGCGACGGTCCTTGTAGACCGCCGAACCGCTACCGAAACGGAACGATCCGCCGCCGGTGCTCCCCCCACCGCCGGAACTTTCAGGCGCCTGTTCCTCTTCCTCCTGGCGTTTTCGGTCCGCATCGTAATCCGCCATGGAGCGAACGCTGCGCGACAGGTAAAACCCGGTCAGCACCGGGATGAACGGGGCGGTGTCTTGTGGACTCCGAGCCGAGCGCGTGCAAAGATCGCTGCCGAAACTTGCTTCACAGGCCGTCTGATCTGCAAAACGCGGCGCGTTCTGGCCGTAGTCCTTCATCGCATCGCGAAAGGCGATGTCGCAGACATCTGCGCCGATCCCGCTCATAACGCATTGCTGAGGGGACTTGAAGACGAAGGCATCCGGAGACTGCTCGCCACAACTCGCCAGAGCAAGGCTCGAGACGGTAATGGTTCCCAATGACAGCATCGGCCGTGCATGGCTTCGCATGCGTCTTTTCATGCGAAGTCTCCTCAGTATGTCATGCAGGCGGCATTGAGAATGCCAATGATAAGCGCGATTCCGCCGCCCCAAACGCCTGCGGACATCTCTCCACGGCTGATCTTGTCATGGATCCCGGGGAGGCTGGCGCGGGCAATGTAGAAAGCGAGGATCTGTACGACGATACCGATAGCCGACCAGATAATGAAATCGACTATATTGACGGAGTTCGCTGCTGCCGATGCCATGGGAAGACCAAAGCCGACCAGGGCACCGAGAAAAGCGATGGTTGCGGAGAGATTGCCCGAGCGGATGAGCCCGATTTCATCATGGGGTGTCAGTCTTGTATAGACGCTGGCAAAGACCGCGTAGGCAAAAAGACCCACCGCGAAATAGCTCGCAAAGGCAGGCAGGCCAACGACATATCCGAACATTTGAAATCTCTCGCAATAATGATGTATGCAGTGGCGCCGGAAATACCGGGCTCAAGCCCGTTTCTGGTTCGGTAAAGCACCCGCGCGCTTTTCCGCCTCGACCGACGCTGCCGCATCGGCATAGGGCTCCTGACGCACGACACTCCAGTAGCGTAACTCATCGACCGGAATCTGAGCACCCGTCATGGCGCAGACCACGTAGGAGCCGCTCTGGATGACACGCAGGTCCCCATCGAGATATTCGATCTTCGCTTCCCGCAGCCCGCCGTCAAATCTGTTCATCCGCGTCCGTCTCCTCGGTCTTCTCATATGTGGATGCGATCTCTATTCCTACACAGCCTGCAATTCTAGTGGTCAGATCTTGCACATGTGACCATCGGTGCGGCCGCATAGCTACGTCGAACGTCATATTCAGTTCGCCCCGTGCGCTCAACTTCTGCCAAACAGCTTTTCGATATCGGCGAGTTTGAGTTCGATATAGGTGGGTCGTCCATGATTGCATTGGCCGGACCCCGGCGTGTTTTCCATCTGGCGTAAAAGCGCATTCATCTCCTCTGGACGCATCCGCCGTCCGGATCGAACAGATCCGTGGCAGGCCATGGTTGCGGCCACGTATTCCAGCTTGCTGGACAGGCTGCTTGCCGTATCCCATTCGGCGATTTCATCGGCCAGTTGTCGCACAAGCCCCTGCACGTTGACCTCTCCCAGCATCGCAGGGGTCTCGCGAACCGCAACCGCGCCCGGCCCGAACCGCTCGATCGAAAGTCCCATCTTGTCGAAGCCCGGCGCATGCTCCATCAGACGGTCGCAATCCTCTTCCGGCAGGTCGATGATTTCAGGGATGAGGAGCACCTGCGAGGCAGGTCGCTTCGCATGCAGCGCCTTGCGGATTTCCTCGAAGACGAGACGTTCATGCGCGGCGTGCTGATCGACGATCACCAGCCCGTCATCGGTCTGGGCGACGATGTAATTGGCGTGAACCTGCGCACGCGCCGCGCCGAGCGGATAGCGTGAAGGCTCTGAGACGGCGATGGTTTCTTCCTCCCGCGACGTGAAAATGTCGGATCGGGCCGTGGGCATGGTTATATCGACGAACTGCGCTTGCGCTGGCTCGCGAAAAGCCATGTCGTGAGACATCTGAAGGGGCCGGGAAGGGGAGTTGGTTGGCGTCCAAGCCTGGGAAGAGTACGGTCTGACCGTTGAAGGGCTGTAACCCGGCCTGAAAGCACTCATCATCTGCGAAGCGCCCGTAGTGGCGGCGCGATCTCCCTCACGCGCAAGCGCCTGACGGATCGCGCCGACAATCAATCCGCGCACGAGGCCTGGATCGCGAAAGCGCACATCGGATTTGGCCGGATGCACATTGACATCCACTAGCGCCGGATCGAGGGTCAGCGAAAGAACCGCGACAGGATACCGGCCGTGCGGGACCGTTTCAGCGTAAGCGCCTCTGATGGCCGACAGGAGAAGTTTGTCCTGTACCGGGCGACCATTGACGAAGACGTATTGATGCGCCGAATTGCCCCGGTTGAAAGTGGGAACGCCTGCAAAACCGGAAAGCGTTACGTCTTCGCGCACGGCATCGATCTCGATGGCATTATCCTTGAACTCGGCTCCAAGGATCTGCGCCATGCGCGCCAGATGATCGTCACCGGTGGATGGAAACTCAAGCGTTGACCGATCCGTGCCGGACAGCACGAAACGGATATGGGGAAAGGCGATCGCCATCCGCTTGACGATCTCGGTGATCGCCGCCGCTTCTGCCTTTTCGGTCTTGAGGAATTTCAATCGGGCAGGGGTTGCGAAGAACAGGTCGCGCACCTCGACGATCGTGCCGGTATTGGCAGCGGCAGGTCGTACCGGCAGCAGTTTGCCGCCGCTGACCGAAATGATGGCGCCTTCGCTTGCCCGGTGCTCTCGGCTGGTGATAGTCAGCTTGGCAACCGAACCAATGGAGGGCAGCGCCTCGCCGCGAAAGCCCAGTGTGCGGATGTCGTCGAGCGTCGACGAGATCTTCGACGTACAATGGCGGCGGATTGCAAGCTCCAGATCGGACGCAGACATGCCGCATCCATTGTCGGTGATGCGCACGAGCCCCTTGCCGCCACCGGCGGTTGCGATCTCGATCCGCGTCGCTCCTGCGTCGATGGCGTTTTCGATCAGTTCCTTCGCCGCGCTCGACGGGCGCTCGATGACTTCACCCGCGGCGATCTGGTTGATCAGTGTTTCTGAAAGCTGCTTGATTGACATTGGTTCATTGTCGCGGATTCGTTGCCCGGACGAAAGCGAAATTGCGATCTTTCATAGAGAGCCCTTCAGTTCGTTTTTCCTCATGAAGGTTTTTATCGTAATTTAAGACGTCCTTAATTTTGGCTCGCTAAGACTGTTGATGCTTGAATGATCGACACAATCCCCTTTCCAAGGTGGCTGACAAGTGCAGAACGGAAGCGCTGGGCGCCGCCTGCATGACCTGGAAAGACTTCTCAAGCAGTTTGCCTGCATGTTTCCATAAAAACTGAAGCTTTTTGCCGTCGCGGATTTTCACGATGAGTTGAGCGCGTTCTGGAGACGTGTATAGGAAATTGTCATGAATGATTTAGCGCCAGATGGCGTGGCCATTCAAACTGCGCTGTTAGATGCCGTCAGCGATGCAATTTCAGCAGCGCTTCTGATCTACGATCGTGATGATCGTCTTGTTTTCGTCAGTCAGCGCATTTTCACTTTGCTGCCGATCGATAAAGGCGATGTTGCCCTTGGATCGAGGTTGAAGGATGTCCTGGGCGCTTTCTACGATCGCGCCGGATTTGGCGAGGGTGTGTCGCGCGGCACACGGATCGACCGGGACGAATGGATTGCCAGGAAGCTGGCCTGCCATTGGTCGGAGCGTTCCGAAACGCTGGAGCAGCGACCAGCCGACAAGTGGCTGCGCTTCACCAAGCGCCGGATACCATCCGGGTTCTGCATCTGCGCCATATCGGACATTTCCGAACAGAAGAGGCGCGAGGAGCACTGGCGTGCCGATGTCTCCAGAGTGCAGATAACCGAAGAAATTCTCGATAATTTGCCGCTGTCGATCTTCGTCAAGGATCGCAACCGGGTCTACTCCGCCGTCAACAAAGCAGGATGTTCCCTTATCGAAACCTCGCCCGATCTGATCCTGGGTCGCACCGTCTTCGATATTCACGCGCAGGCTCTTGCCGCCTCGATCGATGAGATCGACAAGCAGGTTCTAGAGACTGGCGTTCCCGCCGTCCTGCCTGAACTTGTGACATTGCTGACCGGCGAGCAGATCCTTGTGATCACCAGAAAGCACAGGGTCGGCAAACCCGGCAGCCATTTCCTTGTCACAACCATGGATGACGTCACCGCATTTGCAGTGACGCAGCCTGATGGCAGACGGATCATTCCGGGGCTGGAGTATCTGACCTTTACCCCAAGTTCCTATATGGACGACGAGAACCACCAAGCATCGCTAGTGCTGAAAGATCGTCGCGTTCTTTTGGTCGTCTCAAACGCTGAAGCCGGTGAGGCCGCCCGCAAACGGCTGTCGGCTGTCGGGGTAGATTGCGCCGTTGCGGTGAGCATGGCGGAACAGGAAGCCTTCCTGGCTGTGGCCGATTCCATGGGTCTGCGCATAGATCTCGTCGTCGTGGATATAGAGCTACCGCTGCAATGTCTCGATCTGCCTGCGACATTCGGGGTTCAGATCATGACTGCGGACGAATTCGAGATCGGAAGCTCTCTTGTCAATCGACTGACGCGCCATTTTCGCTCGCTTGGAAACGTGCAGCAGGGTCGCGGCATGGACGACGACTGGGTTGTGATGACCGGCATGGACGACGAAGTCGCCGACGGACAGGCCCCCGTCGTTCTCGTGGTGGAAGACAACAAGATCAACCAGATTGTCTTTTCGCAAATTCTGGAAGGTTTCAAGATCGAATACCGGCTGGCACCTACGGGCCAGGAAGCGCTTGCGCTGTTCGAAAAGGAGAGCCCTGTCCTGGTGCTTATGGACACGACGCTGCCCGACATCGACGCCTTCGAGGTTACCCGGCGTATCAGGCAGATCGAGGCTTTGACGGAAGGCAGAACACCCATCGTCGGGGTCGTGCCGCTTGCTTTCGAGGGTGATCGACGGGCCTGCCTCGATGCGGGAATGGACGACATGATGTTGAAGCCGATCAGCCCGGACATGATCGATATGCTACTGAAGCGTTTCCTGCCCCAGCAGACGCAAAGCCGCCTTGCATGACCTCGGACCTTTATTCCTGATGGTAATCATATTTTGTCGGCCCATGGACAGCCTTTGTTAAGGATGGAACCCGGATAATCCGCACCACCATAGAGCCCTCAGGATATGTGAATGAATCCGTCCGTGCCGACACTTCCGCTCATCAGCCAGCACGAGTTGCAGGCGATGACCTATAGCGATCCGCTGACGGGGCTGGGCAACAAATATCGTTTGCGCGACAAGGTGAAGCTTCTCGCGGCGGAACGGGCATCCGATCCCGCTCCCTTCACGGTGGGCATCGTTAATATTGACGGTTTCAAGCCGATCAACGATCTCTTCGGGGCACATGCAGGCGACGAGATTCTGTGCCAGGTTGCGCACCGCCTGCAGGCATGCATGATGGACGGTTCGGTCGTCACGCGCCATGAAGGCGATGAGTTCGCTTTCATCCTGCCGCTCATCTTCGAGCGCGGCACTGCCGAGCGCGTCGGCCAGATGTTCAAGGATGTGTTGTCGGCGCCATACGATCTCGGCGATCGCAGCGTCCGTTTATCGTCCTCGTTCGGCTTTGCCATCCATCCTTTTGCAGGAGAGGAGTTCGACGATCTGATGAAGAGCGTCGAGACGGCCCTCTACCGCTCGAAAAGGCGCGGACGCGGGCAGATCACGGTCTATTCCCACGAGATAGCCCAGGAAATGACGCGCGCCACGCAGTTGGAACAGGCGCTTCGAAATGCGATCATGGCCGATAGTATCGATGTGCATTTCCAGCCAATCGTCAGGCTGGCGGATGCTTCTGTAATCGGTTTTGAAGCGCTGGCGCGCTGGCGCGACACGGATCTCGGTTTCGTACCGCCTGACGTTTTCGTGCCCCTGGCGGAAGAGCGCGGCTTCATCGACGCTCTTTCCGAAGCGTTGCTGCGAAAAGCCGCTGAAACGGCGCTGTCATGGCCACGGGAACTGTTCTTGTCCTTCAATCTCTCGTCGGCGCAATTGATGAACCCGTCGACCGCCAGCAATATCCTGTCCATTCTCGCCTGTGTCGGGTTCGACCCACGCCGGCTGGAGCTGGAAATTACCGAAACTGCCGTCATGAGTTCGGCGGACACCGCTCAGACGATCATCGCAGAACTACAGCAGGCAGGTGTGCGCATCTCGCTGGACGATTTCGGAACCGGACAATCAAGTCTTGGCAGGCTACGCGACTTCACCTTCAACAAGGTCAAGATCGACCGCGCCTTCGTCTCGCGCATCAGAACAGATCGGCCATCGGAACATATCATCAAGGCGATCATCGCCATGTGCGACGGCCTCGATCTTGAAGTCGTGGCCGAAGGTATCGAAGATGCTGGCGAAGCCGAAAAGCTCAAAGGGTTGGGCTGCGCCATGGGACAAGGTTATTTTTACGGACGCCCCGCGGACGCCGCCTCAACGCGCCGCTATCTGCGGGAAAAACATAACTTTATCGATGCGGATGTGATCTGATCAGACCTTCCCCCTTGAGGCGCCGACCTCGAAGATCGTGATCGGCGTTGCGCGCGCATTGCGCATCACAGCCTGTAAAGCCCATCCAGCCTGCCGTTGACGGTTACGCCGAGATCAAAGGTTGCGCCATGATGCGGATTTGCCTTGACCTCTGCGTCCTCAAGGCCTTCGCAGGCAGAAGTGACCAGCAATCTGTCCGCGCCGCTAGCAAAAAACGCCGGGCAGGTCGTGCGCGTGGCCGGAACCTCATAGCGGTCGATATGTCGACCCTCGGGATCGTAGCGATCGACCGCGCCTTCCCCCCAGCGGGCATTCCAGATATGTCCTTGAGCGTCGCAGACTGCCCCGTCGATCCCGCCATCCTCTTCGGAGCGATCGATGAAAATACTGGAAGGGCCGATGGGAAGCCCGGTCTCTGGATCGAGCATGACCTTCATCAATCGGTTCACCTTGGTGTCGACATAATAGCCCGTGGCGCCGTCTGGCGAGAAGCAGATGGCGTTTGGAATACTGATCGCATCAAAGAGCATCGTCACGACGCCCCTGGCAACGTGGTAGATTGCTCCCGCACCATCCTCCGCCTTCTTGCCCATGGTGCCGATCCAGATCGCGCCGCTCTGATGCACTCTGCCGTCATTCGAACGGTTGCCCGGTTTGCCCGGCTCGAAGTCGGCATGCAGAGACAGTTCGCCAGTGGCGCGGTTACGAATGAACAGTCCGTTTTCCGTTCCCAGCAATTGTCGCTCCCCATCGATTGCAGCGACCACGCTTGCCATGACGGGCAGGGAGACGACCGTCTTGTCGCCGGATACCGGGTCGAGCTCATGCAGTTCCTTGCCCAGAATGTTGAGCCACGCGATCTTGTGGGAGATCGGATCGAAGCTCGGCCCCTCACCAAGCATCAATTGGGTGCTGTCCAGAACCTTGCCCTGAAACGGATGAACGGTTGCCATATCTTAACCTCCCAGTGCGCTTTCGTAAGCCTTGACGGTAATTTCGGCGCGTTCACGCGCTTGCTCTGCAGTCGTACCAGGTTTGTACAGACTTGTTCCAAGCCCGAACGCCTTGATGCCGATGCTGGTGTAATCGGAGAAGTTCTTGTCGGATACGCCGCCCACAGCGGCAACCAGCGTGTCCTTTGGCAAGATGGAGCGGATCGCGGCAATTCCGGCCGGTCCAAGCACGCTTGCGGGGAAGAACTTGAGGCCGGTAGCGCCTGCTTTGAGAGCGAGCAAGGCTTCCGTCGGCGTCAGCACGCCTGGCATCGTCACCATGCCCTTTTCACGGGCCGCAATAATGACATCCGTGTCGACATTGGGGCTGACCATCAGCTTTCCACCGACGCTATCCAGACGGGCAACGTCTTCAACCGTCAAAACGGTGCCCGCGCCGATCAGCGCGTCGGCTGGCGCAAGCTTTGCGGCGATTTCGATAGACCGGAATGGATCTGGCGAATTCAGCGGGATTTCGATAGCGCGAAGCCCGCTTTCCAGAAGCGCGCTGACGACACCCTCGGTCTCCTCGGGGCGGATGCCGCGCAGGATGGCGACGAGCGGATATTTCATCTCGGGGAAGGGAACGTACATTGGCTTGAAGCTCCTCAGTGCCAGATGGATGTGGCGGCGGCGATCAGCCCCCGGCGAACCGCATCATCGGCATCTATGGTGGTGAAATCGATGGAAAGCGCTTGAAACGCTGACTTGTATAGCTCACCCAAAGCTCCCGACGCGACCAGCACGACAGAGGAATCGGGCGGCGCGCTCGCATGAGCTCCGGCTATCTCCAGACCGATCATGGTTCCCGATAGCTTCGCCTTTGCATCCGTTGCCGACAGTCCGTGCAACAACTGCCCAGACCGCAATGTGAAGAAGCGATTGGTTGCCATGTGCGGATGATTGTAGATGTCGATCACGGCATCGCGGAATGCGGGAAGATCGCCATCGAAGGTCTCGGCATCGACAATGGCATGGGAGAGAATCGTGTGCTTCGAGACGACATCGAAGATTTCCCCCGTCATGAAGGTCGAAAACTGGGTAACATTCAAATCTTTGACGCGAACCCATTTGGAGTGCGTGCCCGGCATGCAGACGAGTTGAGAGCCTGTAGGATACTGGGTGGAAAGCGCGCCGAGAAGATGCGTTTCTTCGCCACGCATCACATCCGGCATGATCCCGTCTCTTTGGGCAAGCCCTGGAAGAATGCGGATGTCGCTGTTCTGGTTGGGAACTGGCGTCGCACGCTGCATGATTTCCGACAGATTGGCTGGAACATCCACATAGCCCGCCTCGATCCAGCCTTGGCGTGCCCCAGCCATCCCGCAGATAATCACCGGCAAACCTTCCGGTGCGGATATGGCAGACAGATGAGAGGCCAGAACTTGCGCAAATCCGGTTCGCATCGCTGTGGTCATGCCCTCGGCGCTACGGCGTTCGGCGAGAACATGGCCCGACCGGCTCATCAGCCAAAGGCGAAAGCTTGTCGTGCCCCAGTCCACGGCAACGAATGCGGCATTTGACATTAGAGAAGACCTCCATCGATGATCATTGTTTGTGCGGTCATGGCGGCAGAGGCATCTGACGCCAGGAAGAGGCAGGGCCCGACCAGATCCTCGCCGGTCAGTGTGCGTTTGAGACACTGGCGATCGACGGTGCGTGAGATGGACTCCTCGGTGAGCCACAAATCCTTTTGCCGTTCCGTCACGATCATGCCGGGGAGGATCGCGTTTACCCGGATGTTTTCCGGACCGAGCCTCCCTGCCAGACTTTTCGTCATGCCGATGATGCCTGCCTTGGCTGCGGCGTAGATGGGCAGCTCGCCCATATTCAACAAATACGAGATAGACGAAAAGTTGATGATGGAGGCACCTTGCTCTTTTCGAAGATAGGGGAGCGCTGCCTGCGATACGAAGAAAACCTGTTTCAGATTGACGGCCTGATTGGCGTCCCAATAATCGCTCGTGACCGTCTCGATGTCATGCCGATCGTCCCACGCCGCATTGTTGATGAGGACCTTGAGCCCGCCTAGCGCGTCGCCCGCCTGCCTTACCGCGATGGCAAGCTGAGACGGATCGCGCAGATCCGCATGCAAGAATAGCGGAGACGTTTTGTTTTCCGTCGACAGCCGGTCGACCAATGCTTTGCTAGTGCGCGCATCGATGTCGATGAAGGCGACATGGGCGCCTCGTTTCACGAACGCTTCCACCAATGAGGCGCCGATGCCTGATCCGCCCCCGGTGATTAGAACGCCTTTGTTGGAAAATTCCTGCGATTGGCCCAAGCAATTGCCCATGATGATATCAACTTGACGGTTGAAAGTTCTACTATTTGGAACTAAGTTTTATTTAATGGAATAATCATCGTCTTACCCCATTCCTGTCAAGCTCAGTTCTTGCCTTGTCGAGAAAATCGCTCATGTCCCGTTCTTCCGATGCTGAAACAAAGGATATTTCCACCGGAACGCTCGGTAAGGCCATTGCCTTGCTTGAAACGGTGGTAATGGCCGATGAGCCGCTCCGCTTCACCGATATTCTTAAAAGATCGGGTCAGCCGCGTGGAACGCTGCACAGGCAACTAACGCATTTGGTCGAAGAGGGACTTCTCGAACAGAACTTGGATCAGTCCTACAGCGCCGGGATCAGGTTGCTGAAGTTTGCTGCCAAAGCCTGGAGCGCCAGCGACCTGCGCACCGTCGCCGCACCGCATTTGCGCGATCTTCATGAGCAGACAGGCGAATCCGTCCATCTTGGCGTCGTCCGCGGTTGCGAAATCATCTATCTCGACAAGATCGATGGGAAGCACGCCGTTCGCATGTATTCCCAGATCGGCCGTACTTCACCCCTATATTGCACTGGCGTCGGCAAGGCGGCGCTGTCCCTAATCCCTCAGGACGCGTTGTTGCGCCTGGTTCGATCCTTTTCGTTTAATGCCTTTACGTCCAATACGCTGACCAGCGCGGACGCTCTGCTCGCGGAGATCGCCGCGATACGCAAGCGCGGATACGGGTTCGATCTTGAGGAGCACGAGCAAGGCATTCAATGCATCGCCGTGCCTGTCAACACGGGCAGGCAGGGCCTCTATGCGGCAATATCGGTGACCGGTCCGGCCTATAGGCTGACGAGAGAGCGTCTCGAAGGATGGGCGCCGATGGTGCAAGCCATCGCGCGTAGTATTTCCGATGAGACCTCCATACGGCTGTCACCGTCCACGTGAGGTAAAATTTTGCTTATTTTTGAAAATGGTTGCAACCAGGCCAGCGAGAGACGTTTTTGGGCCAACTTTTGCTTGCGTGAAACTTATATTTTGCTAACTATGAGGCCATTCACTAAGTTCGACTATAAAGATTTGTACGAATGCTCGATGCCGGAGTAGAAAAAACTTCTCCAATGGGCGCGGACTGCGTCCAAGAATTACTACGTCTCGAAAGCCAGTTCGACATTTTCCGGTTTATGAAGAGGATTACTGAAAGCTGGGGCATGAAGGCGTTCCTGGTCGTGGATGTACCGACGCCGATATTGGTCAGCCTGTCGCAATGCACTGTGATGAGCAGTTGGCCCGCGGATCTTTTTCAGGAATACGACGACAATAGTCTTCTGCGTAAAAGTAATATTTTCAAAGCCTTAGAGAAGGCGAGCGCGCCCTTTTTCGTGGATCTGGAGTTCACCTCTAAGGGGCATCGCCCTGCGCTTGGCGCGAAATTGGTGGATTTGTTTAGACGTTTCGAAATGACGAATGCCATATGGTGTCCGGTGCAGGATATGAGGGGGATGCGGGGTGGCGTGTCCATTTCAGGCAGCAGGTCGTCATTCTCGCCCTCGGAAGTGGCGGAAATTTTCTACGTGGCCGCCCATCTTTACGGACATCTCGCCTATGTGCGCAGTCTGGATTCGCGGGTCAGTGAAACCTTGACGGATCGCGAGATCGATTGCCTCAACTGGACTGCTGCGGGCAAGACGAGTGCGGAGATCGCCGACATTCTTTCGCTTTCCGAGCACACGGTCAACCACCACCTTAATCGCGCAACGAAGAAGCTCAATACCGTCAACCGCACGCAGGCCGTCGCAAAGGCGCTGCGTGCAGGCTTGATAAAATAGGGATATGCTCTTTTTCCTGTTGTTATCCGCCACAGGGTGAGTGATCCTTCACACCTCGACAAAGAGGGAGACTGATTTGGCAGGAACACGGCGCTTCAGAGCAGCGTTTTCTCCTACCGTAGACTGCGCCATTCTCGTCGCAGCACTAGAAAAAGGCTTTGCCGCCGACGAAGGTGTCGGACTCGAACTCATCAGAATGAGCGCCCCGAGCGATATTCTCCACGCATGGTCGCAAGAGCGCATCGATGGCGCCCATCTTTCCGCTTCTCTACCCGTATCACTCGCCCTCCTGCCATCGCCTGAGCCGCGAACCGATCTTATCGTACCATTCATTCTGGCGACCGGGGGCTCCACGCTGGTCGTCAGCAATCTGCTATATGATGATCTGGTAGAGCAGGGCATGAAGATCCCAGAGCCTGGTTCGGTCTCGCGGGCACTATCGCGCATTGTGATTGCGCGTCAAAACGCGGGTCTTCCGCGTCTAACGTTCGCGACGGAACATCCACACTCAAGTTCCAGCTATGAACTGGTCTACCTGATAGCCAGCGCTCGCCTGGCAGGACATGACGATGTTGCCATCAGGCAAGCCGCATCCAGAAAAATGCCGCATCTTCTCTCAAAAGGCGACATTGACGGTTTTTACGTTGGCGAACCCTATGGAAGCGCTGTTGTAACGGAGGGAGTGGGGCGTATCGTCACGACAAAATCTCACATTTGGCAGAATGGATCGGAGAAGGCGCTTGCCGTTTCGAAGGCGTGGGCAGAGGAAAACGAGCAGACGCTTCATTCGCTACTGCGTGCGCTCTACCGCGCGGGAGAATGGTGCTCGGCGCAAGCGAATATCGAGGAGCTGGCCGAACTTCTGGCGGCTGATCTCTATCTCTCCTGCGAGAGCGAACGGATCCTCCCCTCCCTGTCCGGCTTCATTCCCAACTCCCCGGCACGATTGCTCGAGTGTCCAGACTTTCTGGCATTCAGCGCCAATGCGGCAAACTTTCCATGGCAGAGCCAAGCTCTTTGGTTTTTCAACCAGATGGTCCGTCGGGACGAATGCCCAGCGCATTATATCGCCGATCAGGTCATGCGCCAGGCTGCCGCCGAAGTCTTTCGCCCGGACATTTTTCGCAAAGCGTTGAAACCGATATTCGCGCCCGTGCCTGCGGCCAATATGAAGGTGGAGGGAGCACTGAGTAGCCGCTCGCCGGTCGGGGCCTATCGCGCGCCGCTTTTTCTTGGACCCGATGCGTTTTTCGACGGTCGCGTTTTCGATCCGGATACGCTTGAAACCATTTAGCGCGTCTTAAGGTCCTTGGACGCACACACAACGCTCCATTCCGACCGACGCGATGCATCTTTATCACCTGCGCAGAAATCTGGGCACCTTCGTGTTTCTTTGACGAATGCAAGGGTTGTGACATTGGCGAATGGCGTGGGCTGCTCTATCTAATCCTTGCTGAAGCGGATTGGGTGGAGTGGCATGGCAGAGCTAGATAAGAGACAGATCGAACAGGCACTCGAGCAGGTGATCTTTCCAGGCAGCGATAAAAGCATCGTCGCACTGGGCATGGTATCGGAGATCTTTCTGGCCGATGCCAAGGCCTATTTTTCCATTACGGTGCCTGCCACAAAGGCTAATGAACTCGAGCCACTGCGTCTGGCTGCGGAAAAAGCAACGCTGACTGTTCCTGGCGTCAAGGCCGCCGTCGTCGCCCTCACGGCCAATAGCAGGCCCGGTAGTTCAGCCAAAGCAGCCGCAGCGAAAGCCCCTCCTGCACCACAGCGACCGGCGCCACAACAACAGGGAAAGGCCGGTGTGCCGGGTATCGGTGCGATCATCGCTGTCGCTTCGGGTAAGGGCGGGGTGGGTAAATCCACCACTGCCGTCAATCTCGCTCTCGGCTTACAGGCGCTCGGCCTGCGCGTGGGCGTGTTGGATGCAGATATATATGGTCCGTCCATTCCGCGATTGCTCGGCATTTCGGGTCGCCCTAAGCAGGGCGAAGGACGCACGATCATGCCCATGGAGAATTACGGCCTGAAGGTCATGTCCATGGGATTTCTGGTGGACGAAGAAGCTGCAATGATCTGGCGCGGTCCGATGGTGCAGTCGGCGTTGATGCAAATGCTACGCGAAGTCATGTGGGGCGATTTGGACATATTGGTTCTCGATATGCCGCCGGGAACGGGCGACGTGCAACTGACGATCGCCCAGCAGGTGCCGCTGGCAGGAGCGGTCATCGTTTCCACCCCGCAGGATCTGGCTCTGATCGATGCACGTAAGGGCATCACCATGTTTCGCAAGGTCGAGGTGCCGCTTCTCGGGATCGTTGAAAACATGAGCTATTTCGTCGCGCCCGATACTGGAAAGCGCTACGATATTTTTGGCCATGGTGGTGCCGAGGCCGAGGCTGCCCGCATTGGCGTTCCGTTCCTTGGCGCGGTGCCCTTGACCATAGCGATCCGGGAAATGTCGGACGCCGGCACGCCTATCACCGTCAACGAGCCGCAAGGTCCACAAGCGCTTGCCTATCAGGATATCGCACAAAAGGTGTGGACAGAGATCTCAAGAGGGTCCGGACGAACCGCGCCAAAGATCGTATTTGAATAGAAAGCGTTGAAAAATATGCCGAAACTGCTCCGGCATCGATGCATTGATCGCATATCAACTGCTCATAAGAAGCAGGGCACCAGTATTGGGTCCGAGTAAAAATCGGACCAATAGTTTGTTTTGGATGACATTTTCTGAAGTATAAGGTGGTTTGTTGGCCTTGAGCCAGGATGGCTCAGCGAAAATACCGCTTGATTCTTTACCTCGTTGGGAGCATAGCCCTGCGCCGTCTGAACCGCAGCCGTATTCGTGCGTTTGCGAACGCCACGCATGATGTGCTAGATCGACCAGCCGACGATATTCGGCACCGCGGACCGGAGAAACTGATTGATAAAAGCCTATCGCTCGAATTGCGAGGCGATCAGCCTGTCCTCGGACAGAGAGCTTACGCATATCGCGGACGACATCATCTGGATCGATCTTATCAATCCCCATCGTGACGAGGAAAAACGTGTCGAGACTCTGCTTGGTACGGAGCTTCCCACCCGTGAGGATCTGAAAGATATCGAGCCCTCCAGCCGGCTCTATAAGGAAGACGATAATATCTTCATGACGGCGTCACTCGTCTGGAAGGCTGATTCTTCCGATCCGCAGCTGACCGATGTGGCGTTCATCCTTGCGGGCAACAGACTGGTGACGATCCGATACGCCGAGCCGAAGTCGTTCAACCTCTTCATCGCGGCCATCACCCGCACGCCGCATGAGATAGCGAGCGGGGCCGTTCTGCTGTTGAAGTTGCTTGAGACCATCGTTGATCGTACCGCAGAGATCATCGAGAATAGCGTGATTGGCATCGATCACGTAGCGAAGGGAATATTCGGCGGCGAGGCCCGCAGCAAGCGCAAGGCGCCGCGCTACCTCGAAGACAAGATCGCTGAAATAGCCTCTTTCCATCGGCTGGCTTCTAAAGTCCGCGACAGTCTGACTTCGCTCGCACGCATGCAGTCATTCCTTCAGGCGACTTCCGTTGTTCACCAGGACAAGGAAGCAAGAGAAATGGGCGCCTCCATTTCGCGGGACATCCATTCTCTTTCTGAACACGTTTCCTACATCTCCGGCAATCTTACCTTTTTGCTGGATGCATCGCTCGGCATCATCAATGTCGAGCAAAATGCGATCATCAAGATTTTTTCCATCGCGTCCGTGGTGTTTCTGCCGCCAACGCTGGTGGCCTCCATTTACGGAATGAACTTCGCGCATATGCCGGAGTTGCAGTGGAGCTACGGTTACCCGCTGGCAATATTCGTTATGCTGATATCGGCGATCATCCCGTTCATTGTTTTCCGTTGGAAGGGCTGGCTCTGAAGAGCTAGAATGCACATGCCAAATCCGTTTGAGAAGGAAATGCTGGACAAGCCGGACGTGGAGGAGCACCAAGCCAAGGGCTTGTTCGCTGCCATGCTCGGCTCCATCGGCGTCGTTTACGGCGATATCGGCACCAGCCCTCTTTACGCCTTCCGCGAAGCCTTGAAGCCGATCTCACAGGACGGGCTGACGGAAGCCGAGATTATTGGCTTGATTTCGCTGATGATCTGGTCTCTGACGATCATCGTCACCATCAAATATATCAGCTTTCTCCTGAGGGCGGACAATGACGGCGAGGGCGGCACGCTCTCGCTTCTGGCGCTGCTGATGAAAACGGCCGGCGCACGGCGCAATTTCCTCATCATGCTTGGTCTGATTGGTGCTGCGCTTTTCCTGGGCGACGCCATGATCACACCGGCGCTTTCCGTTCTCTCTGCCGTGGAAGGGCTGAAACTCGTCACGCCGGCAATGGATGAGTTCATCATTCCCATATCGCTCGGTATTCTCGTCGGCCTCTTCGCCATCCAGTCGCACGGCACGGAGATTGTCGCCAGGTTCTTCGGCCCAATTACCGCCGTTTGGTTCATCGTGATGGGCCTCGTCGGTCTTCTACATATCTCCGACGATTATAGGATCCTCTATTCCTTCAATCCGATCCATGCGGTCGAGTTTCTAATGAACGAGGGCTTCTATGGCCTCGTGGTGCTCGGTGCTGTCTTTCTGACGATTACAGGGGCCGAAGCGCTCTATGCCGATCTTGGCCATTTCGGTCGAAAGCCCATCCAGTGGGCCTGGTTTGTGCTGGTTTTTCCGGCTCTCACCCTCAACTATCTCGGTCAAGGCGCGCTGGTCCTGAAAGACCAGTCCACCATGTCAAATCCCTTCTACCTCATGTTCCCGCAATGGGCTTTGTTACCAGCAGTGATCCTGGCAACGGCCGCGACAATCATCGCCAGTCAAGCCGTCATCACCGGGGCGTTTTCGATGGTGCGTCAGGCGATCAACCTCGGCTACCTGCCGCGCATGGAAATCCTCTTCACATCGGAAACCAACACGGGACAGATCTATCTGCCATCGGTCAACACCGTGTTGCTCTTCGGCGTCGTGGCGTTGGTTCTCACCTTCAAAAGCTCCGATGCGCTGGCTACCGCCTATGGTATCTCAGTGACCGGCGCGATGGTCGTAACCAGTCTGCTGTTTTTCCAGTTCGCGCGCAGCCATTGGAAATGGTCGCTGCCGCTGACACTGCTGGTCGTTTTGCCTTTCATCACGCTGGAACTGATCTTCCTCGGCGCCAACCTCTTGAAGATCCATGATGGTGGCTATGTGCCAGTGCTGCTGGCGATTGCCTTTACCGTCATCATGATCACGTGGCAGCGCGGATCGAAAATCCTCTTCGCGAAGACCCGTAGAACCGACGTGCCTTTGAAAGCCTTCGTCGCCTCTGTAGAGAAGGAAAGCGCCCATGCGCCCGTGCGCATTCCCGGTACGGCGATCTTCCTGACCGGCGATCCCGAAACTGCGCCCGCCGCATTGCTCCACAACCTCAAGCACAATCACGTTCTGCACGACAAGAACGTGATCCTGACGATCCGAACCGAAGATACGCCGCGCGTTCATCCGGACAAACGTTACACCATGACCAAGGTCAGCGAACGCTTCGTCGTGGTGGAATTGCATTTCGGCTTCATGGAAACCCAGAATGTCACCCAGGCACTCGGCTATCTGCGTCGCACGGGCTACAAGTTCGACATCATGTCGACCTCGTTTTACCTCGGTCGTCGCAAACTTGTGCCCGATCCGAAGTCTGGCATGCCGGGCTGGCAGAACAGGCTTTTCATCGCTCTCGCAGAAAACGCTGCTGATCCATCGGATTACTTCCGCCTTCCCGCAAACCGGGTCGTCGAACTGGGATCGCATGTGGTGATCTAAAGCGTGTCGCGATCTTTCAGATTCGCTCATACGCTTTAGATCCTAATCTATATTCTGGATTGTAGCATGAATTGTATTTTATTATAAGTTGTATTTTCATGGGCGAGTTCGAGGCATATTTGTCGTATTAAGTTTGTTTCGTGTTTAGCTTTCCTGCTGTTAATAAATAATACGTATCTTTCCGCACAAATATCTGCACGTGTCGACTCGACTACGATGCCATTTCTTGTTGTTTCAAGCCGCACTTATATTCGTCAATATTCACCGATTATAAGAGTGAAAAACAATTTTCTTTAACTCAGCGATCTGACTTTATTTCCAGATGGCATGAGGCCGAAGCCGCCATAACGCTGCCTTTACTGAACCTCTTTTTGAATACGAAAGATTTTTTACATTGAGAACGCGTGTTTCTTTCATGTCTCGTCTTGCCGCGAACCGCGATGGTGGGATCGCCATCATGGCGGCGCTCGCTCTGCCACTGATTATCGGGTTTGCCGCACTTTCCACCGAGTACGGTTATGGCCTGCTAGTGCGCGACCAAAATCAGCGCATCGCAGATCTGGCATCCTACGCAGCAGCCTTGGCCTACGGCAACACCAACTCGCAGGACAGCATGAGAGCCGCTGCGGAGAATGTTGCCAAGCTCAACGGTATCGATCCTGGTAGCGTTTCCGTTTCTCTTACGCCATCGCCTAAAGATCCGACGTCGCAATCGGTGCGTGTTCAAGTAAAGACCACGAACAGGTTGTTTCTCGCGCCGGTTCTCGGCGTTGGTAAAACACTTGACATTTCGGCCGATGCTTTCGCTTCGTTCGGCGCGGCGGAGGCCGCTTGTATCATCGCGCTTGATAAAAGCGGAACAGGCGTGACATTGTCTGGCGGCGTTCAGGTTGGAGCTCCCAATTGTTACGTCGCCTCCAATCATAGTCTGGTTGCGCCTTGCGGCACCAAGATCACCGCTAAGAGCGCGACCTATTATATGGGCACCCTGGAACCGTGCCAGTGGACACCAAATATCGTCAAGGCCGATGGCAGCCCGGCACCCATTGCCCGCGCGCCGACATCCGATCCGCTCGAAGAGCACGCTGGCGTGGCAGCGCTGAATGCGCGCTTTCAAATCATGAGGAACGCCTCTTGGCCCGCGGTGGCCTCGGTGACGCGCGGGCAGGACGTCGAATTTGGTGGCGCGTCTTCGCCACCCACGACTGCGGCAGCTCTTAAAGCGATCGGGTGCAGTTATGATCCTGCCAACTACAACCAGTACTGGACCGAGAAGTGGGACGTCACATGTGCCGGTTCGAAAGTCGATGCCGGCTCTCTGCTTGTTCACGGCAATCTTCAGGTAAAGTTCAATGTCGCGGGGAGCGGATCGACGGCCTATAATTTTTCAGGCAAAATCCAAAACGATAACGGCACGAAACTGGAATTTGGCGATGGCATATTTACCGTCGCAAAAGGTGTCTATGGTGCTGATCTCAGGTTCGGAGCAGGCGCCTTCTATTTCGGTATGGGAGACGAGAAATGCGACGACGCGCGCTATAGCCTCTGCTCCTCCGGAAAAATAACGATAGGCGGCCCAAGTAAATTTGTGCTGGACGCGGGTTTCTATGTCGGTGGTGGGGCATCACTCAAACTTGGCCTCGGCACCTCCAATAGTTACACGATTGGAAAATCGAGCGGCCGCAATGCCGTTGCGCTGGGCGGCGGCGCTGTCGCGGTGATGGCGGATGCCAACACCGGCAAAGGTATTTTCAGATTGAACGGGGATTTAAATGGCGGCGGGGGTGGCAGCTGCTTTACGCTTCCCGCAAGTGCGGAGCACGACATATCCGGAAACGTCAATCTTGCTGGCGGTGCCAAGCTTGGTTCCGGCACCTACACGATCGACGGATATTTTTCCGTCAATACCGGTGGCGCATCGTGCAGCGACAACGTCGCGGTAGCCGGCAAAGACGTTACGATCATTGTCTCAGGCGTCGACACACCATCAGGCTCGGATTGTAACAAGAAGTCCTTTTGTCTGACGGGGGGCAATGCAATCACGCTAAATGCGCCCAAAGCCGGCGCTTATGCCGATTTGGCGATTATAGGCCCGCAGTCTTCCACTAAGAAGGCAGGTGCGGTGATCACGTCCGGCGGCCAGGCAAAAATCTCCGGGGCATTTTATTTTCCGAACGGCACGGTTGAGTTCGGAGGCGGGGGACAGATCGGCGATGCCAGCAGTGGCTGCCTCCAACTGATTGGAACGAGCATTTCCCTGTCAGGCGGTTCCCAGGCTATCTCCCAATGCACACAACTGAGCAAGGCCGGAAAGGTGGCGTGGCTGCAATGATCGCGTTTTCGAAAACAAGGATCGGCCGATGGTTCGCGACACTCGGTCGCGCACGCGCTGCTTTGAAAGATAAAAGCGGCAATGCGACAATCGAATTTGCGCTGGTTATACCGCTTTTTGCTGTCATCGTTGTCGGAAGTGCGGATATCGGAATGCTGATATTTTCGCGCTTCAAACTCGAAGGAGCGGTGTCGGCAAGTGTGAGCTATGCGGTCGCCCATGTCGATCAGGTCGATAGTGCCAATGGTGGCGCGCTGGCCAAAAATCTCGTCTCTATCGTTGCCAACAACTCATCGGACGACGTTGACGTCCTTGTCGATATCAATAACGGCCCGCAGGCGGTCAATGATGGAGCGAAGGTGACGCTCGACGGTCAGCCGGCCAGAGCTGATGCCTGCTATTGTCCCAAAGGCACGCCGTCGTCTTTAGAATGGGGTGCTCAGTATAGCTGTAACGCGGCCTGCCCGAATGGCACACGCGCCGGAAAGTATGTCGCCATCATCGTAAAGCGGGATTACGCGCCTTTCTCCTCGATGCTGGGTGCTTTGAACGGTAGCACTATCGCAGCCAGTGCAATGGTGCAGGCACAGTGAGCAAGGCCATTCGCAGATTTTTCGTCGAACGTCACGGTGCAAGCGCCGTGGAATTCGCTCTGGTTGCGCCTGTGTTTCTTCTTCTGTTGTTGGGCATCATCGAGTTGTCACGACTGGTCTGGATCAGCCATGCCCTCTACGAGACGGCGATCGCGACAGCACGGTGCATGGCTATTCCCCAGTTCGAATGCGAAGATGGCGGCGTTTATGATCAAAAGCGCTCGATGTCTTTCGCGCGTGCCCAGGCGGCCGTCTGGATCATCGACCTCGATCCGGCGGACATCACTCTGGCTCGAAATGTCAGTTGCAGCGGTCTCGAAGGGTTTTCCAAAGCAACTATCGAATACCGGTTCGAAACCGTCATACCAGAACTACTGACATCACTTGCAGGTGGAAGCAGGCTTAAAGCGGAAGCATGTCACGCCGATAACTGAGATTCGAAGTCTCCTCGCCATCGATCCCATATGCACTGATCCTTCAATATCCGGGCAGGTTTGATCGCCTGAATGCAAGAAACCTTTCCGCGTGTCCGTTAACCAAGCATCAAGGTTAATGAGAGATTATCCGGTTGTGTAGCAAGTTGTTTGCGTGTGTCCGGAGTCATGGTTTTGCGTTCAAGAAAAGTATCGCGTCGCGGGCCCCTCATTGCCTATGAGAAGTGGACCTCGCCTGTTGTTTTTGGCCTCGTGGCCTGGCTTGCCTTTCCCTCTCTCGCGGCACGCGCCGATCTCGCATCTCTTCTTGCCGGTCTGGATGCTGGCGGCGAGCAGTGGCGCATGGTGCTGACGAACTCTCCCGCCGGTTCCGTCCACAACGCTTCACTGGCCTTCAATGATGCAAGCGATACCGCCGCGATCGCCGGGGCGGGGATGACGCTTCCGGACGGTCGCAAGGTTGCTTTCGTCACCAATAAGAGCGGACGCGAAACGACACCTGATAGCGAACGCGTCAACCGTGCTGCGAAGAAGGGCAGGGTGATGGCGACCGAAGTCATGCAGCCCCCCAAAGCTTTTACTGCAGGCTCGGTTTTGCAGCGCACCAGCATGATTGATGTAGAGCCGCTGAAGCGTAAGGACCGAACCGCCTTCGTTAAGCCGAAGAAGAGCAAAGACATCGAGCTTGCGTCTTTCTATTTCCGTCGCGATGAGAAAAAAGCGGACAAGTCGGTGTCGCCGATGCTCGCGGATCTCGTGACAAATCGCACCCCGGATATTCTGGCAACCGCCTATGCGCCCGCAGAACCCGATTTCGCCCGCGAATCTCCCTTTGACGCGATCTTGAGAAAGCCGGACACGGGCCGTTTCATTCCACCGGTCTCTTCCGATGACCATGCCTGGGCCGCGACCCCGCTTCCCGCCGAAGCCTTTTCAGCCGCAGAACAGCAATGCTTGGCTTCCGGCATCTATTTCGAGGCGCGCGGCGAGTCCGTAAAAGGGCAGGCCGCCGTTGCCCAGGTCATTCTCAACCGCGTGCGCAATCCCGCCTATCCGAAGACGATCTGTGGTGTGGTCTATCAGAACAAGGACTGGCGCAATCGCTGCCAGTTCTCCTTTGCCTGTGACAACATCAAGGACCGCGTTAATTCCGAACGCCATTGGAAGATGGCGCGTGAAGTCGCCATGGCAACCACCGCCGGCAAGATCTGGCTGAAGGAAGTGGGCTCCGCAACCCATTACCATGCCGTTTACGTGCGTCCGGCCTGGGGCAGGTCCATGAAGAAGGTCGGCAGAATCGGGTTGCACGTCTTCTACCGTACCTATGGTGGCGGCTGGAGCTAGAGCCTATCCATTAAAGAGGAAGCGCTCTCACGATCACGTGGATTTTCCTGCAAAACTCGTGTCAAAAATGCCGATTCTGGCATCAAACAGCGCGAAGATTCCGTGTTTGTCAGGTAAGCTATTGATTTTAATTCATTAATTTGTGCTGAAACAAGCGCCGACGGTGCCTTGACTAGAGAAGTCCCTAAAACTATGTTGCGCGCGACTTCAGAGCGGGCTGGAACAGGCTGAAAGCCCTGCCGTTTACAACTCCAAAGGGTTCTGGCGCAGCTGGAACGGAGCGAAAAGGGCGGGATTTGAAATGACCGGCAACCGTAACGATAGTCTGGATGAGCGGCGCAAGCGTCTTGCCGAGGGACTGGCAAAGGTGCATGCGGAGGACGCAGCGGAGAGGCGGACGGAGCAGAACGCACAGGAGAGCCGAAAAGGCTTTGCACTGGCGATCAAGCTTTCTTCCGAGTTCATCTCCGCAGTAATCGTCGGCGCGATGCTAGGTTATCTTCTGGACCATTTTGCCGGCACATCGCCGTGGGGGATGATCATTCTTCTCCTTCTCGGTTTTTGCGCGGGTGTGTTGAATGTTCTGCGGTCCGCAGGGGTAGTGGCCAAGCCGCCGCTGCTTGAGGACGGGCTGGGGAAAGATCAGGGTGGGGAGAAAAACGGCTGAGGCCGTTCTTTCCATGAAATATAGATACGAGGTGCCGCCTTTGTGCGGCAACAGGTAAAGAGGGCAGCCGGTGGCAAACGATCCGACTCATCAGTTCTTGGTGCAGCCGATTATCCCGATCAACATCGGTGGCGTCGATTTTTCGTTCACAAATGCGTCGCTTTTCATGGTTGCTACCGTCGCAGCGGCGTCCGGCTTCCTCTACTTCGCAACGTCGAACCGTGGTTTGATCCCGGGTCGCATGCAGTCCGTTGCGGAAATGTCCTACGAATTTATCGCGTCCATGTTGCGTGAAGGTGCGGGTAAGAAGGGGATGGTTTTCTTCCCCTTCGTGTTCTCGCTGTTCATGTTCGTTCTGACGGCTAACCTTCTCGGAATGTTCCCGTATTTCTTCACGGTCACGAGCCAGATCATCGTCACCTTCGCACTGTCGTGCCTCGTCATCGGTACCGTCGTCGTCTACGGCTTTTACAAGCATGGTCTGCATTTCCTCGGCATCTTCGCGCCATCGGGTGTTCCAGCTGTGCTTCTGCCGCTGGTTTCATCCATTGAAATCATTTCCTTCCTGTCGCGTCCAATCAGCCTTTCGGTTCGTCTTTTTGCGAACATGCTGGCCGGTCACATCACGCTGAAGGTCTTCGCAGGCTTCGTCGCCTCCATGAGCGCGCTAGGCGCTCTGGGTGTTGGCGGCGCGATCCTGCCTCTCCTCATGACGGTCGCCATGACCGCTCTCGAATTTCTCGTAGCCTTCCTGCAGGCATATGTCTTCGCGGTACTGACGTGCATGTACCTGAATGACGCCGTGCATGGTGGTCACTGAGAAGTAAAGTCGCTGGCACCGAAACCGGGTGTCAAAAAACAGCCGCAACAACCATTTCAAGGAGCTTAATATGGAAGCGGAAGCAGCAAAGTACATCGGCGCAGGTCTCGCATGCCTCGGCATGGCTGGTACGTCCCTCGCTCTCGGCCGTATTTTCGGCGATTTCCTCTCCGGCGCACTGCGCAACCCGTCTGCCGCTGACAGCCAGTTCGGCCGTCTGGTATTCGGCTTCGCCGTTACGGAAGCTCTGGGCATCTTCTCGCTGCTCGTTGCTCTCCTTCTCCTGTTCGCTGTCTAATAGCAGCATCAGGTTTGGATCACGGCTCGCGAACGGCGTGCCGTGATCCTTCGCATTTGCAGTACCCCTGGAGGTGAGCATGTTCGTGACCGAGGCTCTTGCCCAGTCAGCAGCGCCGTCAACCGGAACGACGACGGAAACACCCGCTGTCGGCCAGACGGCCCCGGAAGCAACGCATACGGAAACCGGAGTGGCGCATGACGCCGGTCACGGATCCGGCGTATTTCCGCCATTCGATTCGTCGACCTACGCGTCCCAGCTTCTCTGGCTGGCGATTTCGTTCGGTCTTTTCTACGTGCTCATGAAGAAGGTCATCGTGCCGCGTGTCGGTGGCATCCTTGAGGATCGTCATGGCCGCATCGCGCAGGACCTTGATGAAGCCTCCCGGCTGAAGTCTGAGGCTGACGCCGCGATCGAAACCTACGAAAGAGAACTTGCCGCAGCGCGTGCGAAGGCTGGATCGATCGCTTCCGCCGCCCGTGATGCCGCAAAAGCTAAGGCTGATGCGGACCGCGCGACAGTCGAAGCGGAACTGGCTGAAAAGCTCTCCGCTGCCGAAGCGCGTATCGCGTCCATCAAGCAGCAGGCTCTGGCCGATGTCGGTACGATCGCAGAAGAAACAGCGACCGCGGTTGTCGATCAACTGATTGGCGCCAAGGTCAAGGAAACCGATGCCAAGGCAGCCGTTGCCGCGGTATCCGACGTGAAGGGGGCTTGAGATGGCGTTTGATGCAACATTCTACGCACTCGTAGGTCTTATTCTCTTCTTCGTCCTGATCGCATACCTCAAGGTTCCGGGCATGTTGGCAGGTTCGCTTGACGAGCGCGCCAAGAACATCACTGAGGAATTGGCAGAAGCCAAGCGCCTGCGCGAAGAGGCTCAGCACCTGCTGGCCGAATACCAGCGCAAGCGCAAGGAAGCCGAAGCGGACGCGGCCAACATCGTTGCAGCGGCTGAACGCGAAGCTGCGGCACTGACCGCAGAAGCCAAGGCAAAGACGGAAGAGTTTGTCGCTCGCCGCACAGCTCTATCTGAGCAGAAGATCAAGCAGGCTGAAGCAGACGCGATTGGCGCTGTGCGCTCCGCCGCTGTCGATATCGCCATTGCAGCATCGGAAAAGCTGATCGCAGAAAAGACCACCGCTGCCGCCAAAGGCAAGCTGTTCAAGTCTGCTGTCGGTGAGGTCAAGTCGCGGCTGAACTAGGTCGGACGAAAACGTCGTTCATCGAAACGTCAAAACCCTTCCGGCCATGGCCGGGAGGGTTTTTTGTTTTGCTTTTTAAGGTGTTGCGATCTTCCGGCTTTACTCCCAGCTATCTTGCTGAAATGTCCTTCGATAGCGAAGCTAAGCCGGTTTAGCTTTATATAGTTGTGCCTAAAGTATATGGACAGTTGCGAGCGTTGGATAGAAAGGGTGTGTACTAAATTATTTGAAATTATGAGCTTAATTAAATGTAAATACTATTAGATGATCTTAACGCTATGCATTGCGGGCAAGTTGGACGGATAAGTTCTGTCCACTTCACTTGACGTGATATGTGGTGACGTCTCGGCCATTAGGAAGACGGGTCCGCGATTACATCCGATATTATATGAGGGGATGTTATGAAGTTATCGATCAGCAAGGTTCTGGCTGCTCTGTCAGGCATCATGATTCTTGTGGCAGGGATACAGGGCATCTCCTCGATTATATCCATGTCGCAGATCGAGCAGGGCATCAATGTCATCGTCCGGGAACGCGTCCCCGCCTTCATTGTGATTGGCGCGATCAATGCCGACATTGGAAGCATTCGAAACGCACAGGGCGCCATCGTTATCGCCGATCCCGATGCCCGAGCCGATTTTCAGGCAGAACTCTCCAAAGCCGAGAGTGTTCTGGCCGCCCGGCTTAAGGAGTACGGGGAGCATCTCGTCGATGATGCGGATAAACAGAACTTTCAGAGCTTCAATGCACGATGGGCCGTCGCCAAAAGCGAGTGGGACCAAGTGCAGGCTCTTGTCGACACCAACAAGATGGATGAGGCAAGGTGGTTGTTTGCTGGCGGTGCGTTGAACGCGTACAACCAGGCTAAAATGAGCCTTCAGGAAGCGGTCGACGATATCGAAATGGACGTTCGCGGTGAGGGCGATCACACCGTTGCGGCGGCTGGCACGGCCATTACGCTCAACTATATCGCGCTGGCCGTTGCGCTCACGATCGGCGCTGGCGCGGCGGTCTTTGGCAATCGTTACATCGCAAGGCCGCTGCTACGGATGACGGGCGTGATGCGCAAGCTTTCTTCAGGCGATACCGAGATTGATATTCCTGGCCGTAGCCGTAAGGATGAAATCGGCTCTATGGCTGAAGCGGTGGAGGTCTTCCGTCGAAGTGCCATTGAGAACAAGCGGCTTGAAACAGAAGCGGAAGTCAATCGCAAGCGTGCCGAAACGGAGCGGCTTGAGGCGCAGATCAAGGCTGAGGCTGAGGCCGAGGAGCGGCTGCGCGTGGCGACATCTGGTCTGGCCGCGGGACTTCGCCGGCTTGCGTCCGGCGACTTGGCTTTCCGCCTTAATGAGACCTTTGCGCCTGATTTTGAACCTCTGCGAACCGACTTCAATCAATCCATTCAGCAGCTTGGCAATACGCTCATTGAGATCTCGAACGCGATCGACGCGATGAACAGCGGAACACGGGAAATCGCCGAAGGCTCCGCAGATCTCTCCCGACGGACTGAGCAGCAAGCGGCGACCCTTGAACAGACAGCGGCGGCGTTGGATGAGATCACCGTCAATGTTGCGAACTCGACAAAGCGGGCACAGGAGGCGACGGGTGCCGCGAGCGAAGCCAACCGGGCAGCAAAAATCTCCGGCAATGTCGTGGCAGCTGCAGTCGACGCCATGCAGCGCATCGAACAGTCTTCCGGCCAGATCTCCAACATTATCGTTGTGATCGACGAGATCGCCTTCCAAACCAATCTACTGGCGCTGAACGCGGGTGTCGAAGCAGCACGCGCTGGCGAAGCCGGCAAAGGCTTCGCGGTTGTCGCTCAAGAGGTGCGCGAACTCGCGCAGCGCTCTGCCCAGGCTGCCAAGGAAATCAAGGAGCTGATCGGCAAGTCGTCGCATGAAGTTGAAAACGGCGTAAAGCTGGTGCAGCAGACTGGCGAAGCGCTTAAGACGATCAGCCATCACGTCGAAGCCGTCAATGCTCATATGGGCGCGATCGCGACTTCGTCTCAGGAGCAGGCGACAGGTCTTTCGGAGGTCAATACGGCCGTCAATCAGATGGACCAGACGACACAGCAGAATGCAGCATTGGTGGAGGAAACCACAACCGCAACTTCTGCCCTGGCAGCGGAGAGCGACAGGCTGCGTATGCTGCTGGAGCAGTTCAGGCTGGCCGATCACGCCCAGCAGGGCGCGGGCCGCGACGATTATATGCGTATGGCCGGCTGACGCGGAAAACGGCCCCCCTTTGAGACGCAGGGGAGTTCAGGAGACATCAAGCGACATCCGCTTCGGCAAGATCTTGCCGAAGCGGTCGAAAGCTCATTCGATGCAGTGGGCAAGCACCATGGGCCTCTATGGCGCGAAGATGCACAGGCGTCCCGTAGCCTGCATGAAGCTCAAAACCGTAGGCTGCATGCACTGTGCCCGCCCGCTCCATCATCCGGTCTCTGGTAACCTTGGCAACGATCGAAGCGGCAGCGATTGAAAGAGATCGGGCATCTCCCTTGATCACGGCCTTTGCCTCGCATGACACGCCGGGCGGCTGGTCGCGCCCATCGGCAAGAACCAGTCGCGGTGCAAGCTCAAGTCCAAGGACAGCGCGACGCATGGCATCAAGACTTGCTCTGAGGATGTTGATCCGATCGATCAGTACCGGGCCAGATGACGCCACGGAGACCACGGATGTCTCCAGGATCTTCGTGAACAGCGCATCCCGCTTCGCCTTTGTCAGCTTCTTGGAGTCATTGAGACCGTCGGGAATGTTGTCGGGATCAAGAATAACGGCAGCGGCTACGACCGGACCGGCCAGAGGTCCGCGGCCAGCCTCATCCGTTCCTGCCACGGGCCACAGGCCGCGCTGGCGCGCTTCAAGCTCCATGCTGAAATCCGGGCTTGGCGGAACAAACTCGAACAGGGCAGGAGAATCGGATGCTGTGCGTCGCTTCATGCGGCGGAAACTTGCACAAACATCCGATCTCCCGCAAGCCCCCGGCGCGGCGATCAAGACAACCCGTGGGGCGTGGTTGTCATCCTTGCCTCATGAAGGCAGGATCGTTTTCTCAAGTGGCGGAAAACGAGAAATCGCACGCGAGGCGGCGGAACCGGGGGCAATGCCGGTACGTCAGGGACGCGCACCGAACATGTCTTCGAAGAGCGGTTTCATGGCGGACACTTCGGTGCATCTTATGGGGATACGCCGCGAGACCATGGCATGCTCGAACATTGATGTGGTCGAGGTTTTCCTCCATCAAAGCAGGGATAGCTGCACGCCGGCGCCGCCTGGCGGGGCAAACAGATCGTCGCGCAATTGGATGCCCCTGCGAATGAGACCAAGCCTTTTGGTGGCCATCTCGAAGCGGCGACCGATCTGCCAGGCATAGGGCCCGGCACCCTTCATGCGCTTGCCGAACTCAGCATCGTAATCCTTGCCATCGCGCATGGAGCGCACCAACGACATGACGTGGCGATAGCGATCAGGATAGTTGCGCAGCAACCAGTCTCGAAATAGCGGGCTGACCTCCAGAGGAAGCCGTAACAACACATAAGACGCTTCCGTCGCACCTGCGGCTTTACCAGCCTCCAGAACGCGTTCGATTTCATGATCGTTCAACGCAGGAATGACGGGTGCCATCATCACGGCCACCGGAATGCCGGCTTCCGTCAACGCCTTGATCGCCTCCAGACGCTTAGATGGCGTCGATGCCCTGGGTTCCATACTGCGGGCCAACTTGCGGTCGAGCGTCGTGATGGAAATACCGACCTTGATCAGCCCCTTCTTCGCCATGGGTGCGAGGATATCGATGTCGCGCGTGATCAGAGCTGATTTCGTGACGATGGCAACCGGATGCTCTGCCTTCGCCAGAACTTCCAGAATCTGGCGCATGATTCGCCATTCCTTCTCGATCGGCTGATAGGGATCGGTATTGGTACCGATCGCGATCACTCGCGCCTTGTAGCCAGGTTTGGACAACTCCCGTTCCAGAAGCTTGGCCGCGTCGGGTTTTGCAAAGAGCTTTGCTTCGAAGTCCAGCCCAGCTGAAAGGCCCATATAGCTGTGCGTCGGCCGAGCGAAGCAATAGATGCATCCATGCTCGCAGCCGCGATAGGGGTTGATCGAACGGTCGAATGGAATATCGGGGGAATCGTTGCGGCTGATGATGGTGCGCGGTTTTTCCACCTGCACGTCTGTTTTGAACTCCGGCAGTTCCTCGATGATATCCCATCCATCATTGAAAGCTTCGTGTTGCAGGGCCTCAAATCGACCACCGGGATTGATGCCTGCGCCTCTGCCGCGACGGCGATCAATCTCGATCCTGAGGCCGGAGTCATCTGCCAGCGCATTGGCAATATCGGGCGTATGGCCAGGCTGATAGGCAGCCTGCCCCGAAAGAACATGGTGTCTCATCTGATGCTCCTGACCGGCCTCAGCCAGCGAATTGGATAGAGCATTCATATCGTACGAACGAGAACAATACAAGAACAAAATCGAGTTGAAGGCCGTCTCGGACTTCTGCGCATGGGTGAGAAGAACGATGCGCGTGCGGTGCTTCGATCAACGATGCATCGATTGATGCTCCTACTTTCCCGTTGTCTGCTGAACAGGCGGCAGAACCTGAAACGATTTTCGAAAGCGATGTAAAGGCTCAAGGCAGAGAGGGTGTACTCCTACAACAGTGTTTCAATAGATTCGATTTGGGTTTGCAGCGACGATGCTATAGGAGCTTTAGGGGTGGTAAGGGATCGCAAGCGACAAGATTATGCTGACAGTCATCATGGAATGCCGAAACCAGGAGCCTGAGCTTGCGCACACACTGTCTGCGCTGGTCACGGGTGCTGTCGAGGGGTTGGTCAGCGACGTCATTATTCTCGATCATGCCTCGCAGGACGGCTCGGCCCGTGTAGCGGAGGCGGCTGGTTGCCGTTTTCACCAGAGCTGGGAGATGGACGCTGTCGTTCAGTCGATCCGTGGCGAGTGGATATTGGTCGTCGAACCAGGTAGTCGTCCGCAAAGCGGCTGGATAGAGGATATCCTCGAATACGTGGCGTTGAACGAAGGCCCGGCCCGGTTTTCACCCTCCCGATACCATAAGCGACCCCTGATCGAGCGGTTGTTGCGCCGTCGCCCGCCGCTCGAGTTCGGTCTTTTGCTAAGCAAACGAGATGCCGCTCGTCTGGCAAAATCCGGACTCCCGCTTGCACAGTTCCCTGTATCGCAAAAAAACCGACAATTGAGGGCAGAACTCGTACCAGCTTGGGCGCTCCGCAGGACGCGTTAGCTCGACCACGGTAGCCGCAGAATTACGCGGGGGTCATGCGATGACGATAAGCGATGAAACAAGCAATTGAGGCGTGTAAGCAAATTTGAAAGATCGCCCCGCATCGCTAAGCGTTCGCTTTCAGCCCTTCGAACGGCGTAGATGCTCATCTAGGCGCGGCATGATTTCCACGAAATTGCACGGCATGTGGCGGTAATCCAGCTGCGCCTTCAAGATCCCGTCCCAGGCATCCTTGCAAGCACCGGGCGAGCCCGGCAGAACGAAGATGAAAGTGGTATTGGAAAGCCCGGCTGTTGCCCGTGATTGGATGGTCGATGTGCCGATCTTGTCGTACGAGATACGGTGAAAGACTTCGGAGAAGCCATCCATTCGCTTGTCGAATAGCGGCTCCAGC
The DNA here is from genome assembly GCF_913777885.1 of uncultured Agrobacterium sp. Taxonomy (NCBI): domain Bacteria; kingdom Pseudomonadati; phylum Pseudomonadota; class Alphaproteobacteria; order Hyphomicrobiales; family Rhizobiaceae; genus Agrobacterium; species uncultured Agrobacterium sp. The sequence continues at coordinate 32,991 of NZ_CAJYTV010000005.1, forward strand.
GCTTCCGGTGTCACGTCACGCCCCGTGAACCCCGTGCCGCCCGTCGTGATGATGACGTCGATCTCGTCCGACAGCGTCCAAGCCTGTACCTTGCCGCGTATGGCGTGACTGTCGTCCGGGACGATAGCGCGATCCACAAGCCGGTGCCCGGCCTCCTCGATACGCGCGACAAGCGTATCGCCGGATTTGTCGTCAGCAATCGTGCGCGTGTCCGAGACGGTAAGGACGGCAATGCCCACAGGGATGAACTGTCTCTCCTTAGGCGCCTTGTTCTGGCTCATGATGTCCTTCCCGCAATCGTCATTGTCTCCTGAACATACCATCCAGGCTGCGTTTGGCGAAGTGCCGCAGCCGCAGCTTTTGCCTTCTGGATGGTGGGAAAAATCCCGAAGCAGGTGGCACCGGAGCCCGACATGCGGGCAAGCTCTGCCCCTTCTGAGCTCAGCAGGGACAAGATAGTATCGATCTCAGGCAGAAGGCTAATAGCGGATGGCTGGAGATCGTTTCGAAGCCTGCGAAGCATTTGCAGTCCACCGGCCTCGTTGTCATCGACTATTGGAGGGAGTGATGGATTGTTCTTGTCCGTCAGAAGGCGAAATATGTGCGGTGTCGAAACGCCCTTTAGCGGGTTCGCGAGCACCATTGACAAGTTTGGAAACCGGGACAGCTGCTCGATTTTCTCACCAATGCCGCGTGCAATCAGTGGTCTGCTCGTCAGACACATGGGCACGTCGGCTCCAAGTGCCAAGGCCATGTCTTGCAGGGTGAGATCGCCAATTTCCAAATTCCAGTGCCGCCTCAGTCCTCTAAGAGCCGCGGCAGCATCCGCCGAACCGCCACCAATGCCGGACGCAATCGGCAGATTCTTTTCGAGATGGATCGCGACTGGTCGCGTGCCTGACCCATTCTTTACCGCGAAGTTGCGGAAAAGATCGCGGGCCTTCAGCACCAGATTTTCAGTGGAATCGCTCGCCATCAGTTCCGGGGCAAACCGGCCGGATATCGAAAACCCGTCTTCTTCCGCTTCGCGGAAGCGTAGCACATCGCCCGCCAGCGTAAATGTCACCAGCGTTTCGAGAAGATGATAACCGTCTTCCCGCTGGCCCGTTACGTGCAGGGCGAGATTGATTTTTGCCGGAGCAGCCTCGATGGTTTCGACCGCTCCATGTCCGTCAGCCGAAGCCATTCGGACGTCAGGATTTCTTGTCCGGGGCAGGCGCCGGTGGTGCGGGAGGCGGCAAAGTCTGATCTTTCTTTGCGGTATTTTGCGCGTCCTTCTCCAGCGGCGGCAGACCGTTGGCGATCTTGTCCTTCACCTTTGCCTTGTCCACGTCGTCGCTGTCTCCAATCAGCGCGCGGTTCCACTGATAGACGGCTTCAAGCTTGCGCCCGACGCGCCAATAGGCATCTCCGAGGTGATCGTTGATCGTTGGGTCGCCAGCACGAAGCTCGACAGCACGCTCAAGTTCCGTCACGGCCTCGTCGAAGGCGCCAAGGCGGTAATGCGCCCAGCCGAGCGAATCGACGATGTAGCCGTCATTTGGCCGAAGCTCCACTGCGCGGCGAATCATCTCGATGCCCTGGTCGAGGTTCATATTCTTGTCGACCCAGGAATAGCCCAGATAGTTCAGAACCTGTGGCTGGTCGGGATTCAGTTCCAATGCTCGTTTGAAATTCGGCTCGGCCTTGTCCCATTGCTTCAGGCGCTCATAGGCAATGCCGCGCTGGAAGAAGATGGTCCAGTCGGTCTTTTTCGGAACGGCTCCGATGACCTCCACCGCCTTGTCGTAGTTGGCTGCCATCGCGGCGTAGTCCTTTGCATCAGAAAGGACGGCGCCGTAGGCGAGGTAGGAGCGAACATCGTCAGGATCGGATTCGAGCAGCGCCTTCAGATGCTGACGCGCCTCGTCCATCTTGCCGGTCTGCGACAGCGTCAAGCCAAGCTGAAGCTCCGAAATCCGATGCATGGGTGAATCGGCGGGCACTTCGCGGTAGAACTCGATTGCACGCTCCGGCATCTTCTGTGCCTCGGCTAGGCCGCCAAGCAGAATGAGCGTGTCGGCGCTTTTCGGGTCCAGTGCGCGCGAAGCCTGAAGATAGAGCGTGACAATCTCTTCCGCACCGTCTCGATTCAGCGCGCCGGCAATCGAGAACATTACCGAGGCAGCACCTTCTACAGGGGTCTGAACCTGCTGATCCGGCTTTTCGCCTTTTTCGATGCTCTGCCTGAGTGCCTTCAAGGGCGCGTAATTCGGTGCAAACCCGTCGCCGACAGCAATCGTATCCAGCGCCTTCTGCTTGTTGCCAGCTTTCGCTTCCAGCCGGGCCAGCGCCATGACGGCCCGCATATAGGTGTCCGTCGCCGTGGCGCCGCCTTCACGGTCGGCCACCGCTTCGCCGAGGCTTTTGCGTGCCGCCTCCGTATTGCCTGTAACAAGCGCGATGGACCCTGCATTGTACTTCTGGAAGATAGAGAACCAACCGGGACCCTTCATGCCATTGACCATGGCAAGCGCTTCCTTGCTTTTTCCAGAGCCAGCGCGGGCCCAGGCGGCTAGAAGCGTGTTGACCATGCGGTCCAGATCGTTCGGTCCGCTATATTTCAGAATCTTCTCCGCGGAGGAAAATTCCTTGTGCTTGATGGCAGCAAGCGCACGTACGATCGTCGTCACGCGCTCCACGGAGCTGTCATCCTTCAGGCTGTCGGCGATTTTTGCACCGGCCTCGAAGTCACCGCTCAGCAGCTGCGCAATCATCAGACGTTGACGGATTTCGGTGTTGGCCGTGTCGAAATCGAGAGCCTTCTGGTAAAGCATAATCGCTGTCTTGTAATCCTGATCGACATCGGCGGTGCGGGCGGCCAGAAACGCGCCCGAGAAGGTGTTGACCTTCGCCGGATCGAACTTGACGGCCTCTTCGGTCTTGCTATCGGCAGGCTTCGTCTCTGCCAGCGCAACAGTGCCTGCGCCCATTGTGAGGGCGGCGATGAAAGCCGCGCTGCAGAGAAGACGAAATGCTGGTTTGCGCCGCATGAAGGAACCTTTGCTCTTGTGCTTACGCACCGAAAAATCAGCTTTAAGCTCTACAGCCTCAAGGCTTAGAAATGCCCACGCACACTGCATCGCTTCAGATAGGTCATCGCTTTCGAGATCGGAATCGAGTCAGGAAGCCGCAGAACTACCGCATGATAGAATGGCTTTTTTGAAGCAGGCCTGCAAGAAATTCCGCCGCTCATCTGAGCCGTTTAATATGGTCTCGCGGCGACGATGTCCGTCAGTTGACGCGCTGGATGCAGAAGTCGATGACTTCCATGAGCGCGTCCTTCCATGGGCTTTTCGGCAGCGGCGCCAAGGCATCACGTGCAATCGTGCCGTAGTGATTGGCGCGAGAGATCGTGTCCGTCAGCCCGTTATATTTCTTGATCAGGCCAAGTGCTACGTCGAGATTCTCATCCGTGCTTTCGCCGTTTTCAATCGCTCGCTTCCAGAACGCCCGCTCATCGGCCGTGCCACGGCGATAGGACAGGATGACCGGAAGGGTGATCTTGCCCTCGCGGAAATCGTCGCCTGTATTTTTGCCGAGATCGGCGGAGTGGCCACCATAATCCAGAACATCGTCCACGAGCTGGAAAGCCAGACCCAGGTTCATACCGTAGGACTTCAGTGCGCTGCGGGTGGCCTTGTCGGTCTTGGCAACGATGGGTCCCACTTCCGCCGCCGCGGCGAAGAGAGCGGCCGTCTTGGCGCGGATAACCTGGAGATAGTCGTCTTCTGTCGTTTCCATGTTCTTGGCGACAGAAAGCTGCAGCACCTCGCCTTCGGCAATGACGGAAGCGGCTGTCGAGAGAACGTCCAGCGCGTCCAGCGATCCGACATCCACCATCATGCGGAAGGCCTGACCGAGCAGGAAGTCGCCGACGAGAACGCTCGCCTGGTTGCCCCAAATGGTACGCGCCGTGGATTTGCCGCGACGTAAATCGCTCTCATCCACCACGTCGTCGTGGAGGAGGGTGGCCGTGTGCATGAATTCGACGCTGGTGGCGAGCTTTATATGATGGTCGCCGTCGTAACCGAACATGGATGCCGATGCGAGCGTGAGCATCGGGCGCAGACGCTTGCCGCCGGACGAGATCAGGTGGTTTGCCACTTCCGGGATCATCTGCACATCCGATCCGGCTTTGGACAGGATAAGCTGATTGACGCGTTCCATATCGGGACGCGTCAGGTCGACAAGCGGCTTGACGGATGCGAGTTTGTTTTTGCTTTCTTCAAGCGGTATGACGACGCCCAACGGACCGGACTCCTATTCGATTTTGGTTTCGACAATAGAAAGCGACGATGGTGGCGGCAAGTGTGGAATTGCCTCAGAACCTTCAAAAATTACGGGATGTGGAAACTCATTGATGCGTGAATTGATCCGAACGAATGACGCCGTCCTGCTTTCTTTTGCGGAAAGCCTGATGAAGGATGCCGGCATCCATTGTCTGATTGCCGATCAGGGCATGAGCATTCTGGAGGGATCGCTCGGCCTTCTGCCCCGCCGGTTCCTCGTGGAGGATGACAGATCCGAGCAGGCACGTCGGATCCTGATCGATGCGGGGCTTGCCGACGAATTGCGGGACGAGGCCTGATCAACGATGACGTCGCAGACCATCGACGCTTTTCACCGGGGCCGGTTTCATCTGGTTCAGCCGAAGGGCAGGGGGCACCGGGCTGGCATGGATGCCATGTTGCTCGCCTCGCTCGTGGCCGATGATAGGCGGTGCCGGGTGGCAGATCTCGGTGCTGGGGCAGGCGCTGCGGGATTTGCCGTCGCTGCCCGTCTGGCAAAAGCGGAAGTCACGCTTTTCGAATATGCGCCCGAGATGGTCGATTTCGCCACCCGTAGCATTGCTCTGCCGGAGAATGCGCATCTCGCGAGCCGGCTGACCGTTCGTCAGGCAGATGTGACGCTGCGCGCTAAAGCCCGTGCCGAAGCGGGTCTCATCGATGATCACTTCGATCATGTCATCATGAACCCGCCCTATAATGATGCAGGAGATCGCAAGACGCCGGATGCGCTGAAGGCTCAGGCGCATGCCATGACGGATGATCTTTTCGAGCACTGGATCAGAACGGCAGGCGCCATCGTGGTTCCGGGCGGGCAATTATCCCTTATCGCCCGACCGCAATCGGCGGCCGATATCATCGCCGCATGCGGGCGTCGCTTCGGTGGTCTGGAAATCACCCTCATTCACCCAAGGCCTGGTGAAGACGCCGTGCGGATGCTCGTCACCGCCATCAAGGGTTCACGCGCGCGTTTGACGTTTCGCGCCTCGCTCATCATGCATGAACAGGAAAGCCACGCATTCTCCCCCTTCGTTGACGAATTGAACAATGGCCGTGCCGCCTATCGGCGCAATGACAAAAGCCTCCATTCTCAAGCCTAGGTGCATCGTCCGCTCTGCGCACAGCAAACGAATTTCCGTGACCACCATTGCGTTTATCCCGACGATACATACATCCCTCTTCACGATGAACGACCAAGAGGATGAGATGGCCGGGTTTTTGAAGCGCATTGTGCCGAAGCGGTTTCGCAAGCAGGAATTGGTCGTGCCAGTGGTGCGCATGCACGGCGCGATCATGGCGGGTGGCAGCCAGCTTCGCCCGGCTCTCAACCTTGCAGGCTATGCGCCGCTGCTCGACAAAGCCTTCGGCATGAAGGATGCGCCGGTTGTCGCTATCTCGCTGAATTCTCCCGGCGGCTCGCCGGTCCAGTCGCGGATGATCTACAACCGAATTCGCCAGCTGGCCGAAGAGAAGGACAAAAAAGTTCTGATTTTCGTCGAGGATGTCGCAGCCTCCGGCGGTTACATGATCGCGCTCGCCGGTGACGAGATCATCGCCGATCCCACATCTATTGTCGGTTCCATCGGTGTCGTCTCTGGAGGCTTCGGTTTTCCGGAGATGCTGCGCAAGATCGGCGTGGAACGCCGCGTCTATACGTCCGGCAAGAACAAGGCGATCCTCGATCCCTTCCAGCCGGAGAAGGAAGGCGACATCGAGTATCTGAAGTCGCTTCAGTCCGAAATCCACAATGTCTTCATCGACATGGTCAAGCTTCGCCGTGGCGCGAAATTGAAGGACGATCCGGCTATGTTCTCGGGCCTGTTCTGGACGGGCATGCGTGGCGTCGATCTCGGCCTCGTCGATGGCCTTGGCGACATGAAAGATGTACTGCGCCGACGCTATGGCGAGAAGGTCAAACTACAGTTGATCAGCGGTGCAAGAAACCTGTTCGGCAAGAAAGTGCCAGGCGTCGACCTTTCCGCCCAGGCGATTGCCGCTTCCGCGGCTTCGGGACTTGCGGAGGTCGCGCAAGAAAAGGCATTGTGGGCTCGATACGGATTGTGATGGACGCGATTTAAATGGCCCAATTGATAACGCTCGCCCTGCTTGTGATCGGGGCGATCATCCTCTATCGCCGCTTTGTGACGGATGCCGAGAAACTCTCTGCCAAATCGAAGCGGCAGGAGAAAGAGCGACAAACGGGCGCAACCGGCACGCTCGTCAAGGATCCGACGACGGGCGAATATCGCGTCAAGAGAGAAGACGAGGTTTAAGCGTGGCGCGGTTCGCTGGCCGTGATGATCGCTATGCGTGCTCATCGTCCGAAGTACTCCGCGACGGACCGACAAGCGTGAGGGCGCAACGGCGGCTACCAGCCGCCACCACCACCGCCGCCGCCGCCAGAGCCGGAAAAGCCGCCTCCTGAGAAACTCGATGATGACGACTGTGGAATCGTCGCCGAAATGGTTGACGCCACGGAGGACGAGAACGCACCGATCCAGTCGCTAGGGCCTTTCACGAGACCGTAGTACCAGCCCGGCACATAGTTTTCAGAATCCTCTGTCGCTTTTGAAAACCACCTCTCGAATGCCTCGGTCCAAGGTTCCTCGACATTGAGCGCCACCGCATAAGGCAGCAGCGTTTCGAAATGCTGCGGTGACATTGTCGGCGCCCCTTGCATGTTCATCCGGTCTTTTTCCGCGACACGCAGATAGAGACGTAGACCTTCAATCTCATCCATGACTTTGCGCCCGAGCGGTGTCGGTGCGTCCATAAGAGAGAAGAAGAGTATGTTGATCAGGGTGATGAGTCCGGCGGCCCCAAGGCCAATCGAGTTTGGATCGTGAGTGATCTCGAACCACACGGCGCCGATGATGTACCCGCCAAATGCGACGATCCCGTATGCCAGCAGCGATAACAGCGCAATCCCGCCGAGCTTGTCCTTGAGCGATGCCTTAGGGTGCAGGAGGTCCCCGATCCAAATCGTTAATAGCGCGATCATTACTGGCACACATACGTAAGCGACGAGCATGAACTCCCACATGTTGTCTTTGTGTTGAGAGAAATACACCGTTCCAATTACAAAGGCGGCGCTGACAAGGAAGCCTACCGCGCTGTAGATGATGTTACTCTTGAAGTACCTGCCTTTATGTTCCTTTTCGACAGCAGCGAAAAAACGCTTTCCCATTTTCTCAACGGCCCTGCCGGTATCCTCATTAATGGTGAAGCTATGACTGGGTGGCCCGATGGTCGTGAGCAGTGTTTTTTGTCCGACAGGCAGGCTGTCGTCCATTTGCTTGGGCGTGCGGTGCATAATGATGGCGTCGTCCAGATTCTCGATCTCGACATAGCCTTTGACGGCAAGATCGAGCGCGCTGGCGGAAACGGCCGTCCATCCATCTTCTTCAAAACCCTGATGGTCGATATAGTTCATCAGCCCGGGTGAAACACCCTCAGGCGGGTCCCAGCGCGGTACGATGATGCCCGCGGCAGGATCGCGGCCAACCGCGTGCCACGCCTTGAAGTAGTAGGCCAGCACGACCAGTAGACCGACGCATCCTATGATCATCGAGTTATGATCTCGTATCCACCATTTAAGTTGCAGCACAGTCGAGGGCCGATCTAGCACACCTTTCGGCAGCTTCACCGCCACTGTCATACCTTCGCCCTTGCTGAAGGGGCGGGTCGATAGGAACGATGTCCTGTCGCCTTCGATCACGACGCGTGCGTCCTTGCCTACTGCGCCAGGTGGGCCGGTGAAAACTATGGTTTCGCTCGGGCGTGCTCCGTTCGGCAGGAAGATGGTGGCAGAGATATCTCTCATAGGAAATTCCCAGCCATTGCCTGTCACGTTCCAGGTCAATTCGTCATAAGTCTCGAAGTGGCGGATCTGTCTGTCTGTCGTATAGGTGATCTGAAAGACATGATCGCCCTTCGTCAGCACATGATCGGCGTCACCAACATAAATGCGAATACCGCCATCAATCCATTTCGTATCCCAGTATTCCACCGCACCGTCACGCTTCACCGAAACGATATTGAAGCCGACTTTGGTGAGCTTGCCGTCAGCATCCAAAGTGTAGAGCGGAAAATCCCGATAGATACCATGCTTGATGCGATCCCCTTCCGCCCGAGCCTTGATGGTTTCGGTCACGGTCAGCTCGCCATTTTTGGCGATGGTGATCGTGGAATCGTAGGAGAGGATGAATTCTTCGGCGGAGGCTGGCAGCACCATGGCGAGAAAGAAACACAGCGCAAGAAATCTGGCAAAAGTGGTCGTCACGTAAAGTTGTCTCCAGATGTCCGGCTGTCGTCAAGTCGTATAGAAAAGGTGGATGGCGCCAGGCTTTCTCAGCAGCGGGAGCGTTTGATGCCCCTCGGGATGGTGCTGACATGACGTCCGCAGTGGGACAACGCAGGAAGTCGAGGCCTTGGCGTCTTACCAGCCGCCGCCACCGCCGCCGCCGCCGCCAGAGCCGGAAGACCCACCGCCGCCTGAGAAGCTGGATGACGAGGAACTGACCGGTGCGGGAAGTGTAGAGGCGATCGTGGAGGCCATGGAAGAAGAAAACCCGCCGATCCGGTCGCCGAAGCTGCTGTAGTTTCCGCTAAACCAGGTCGGCGCGTAGGCGGCACCGGCAGACGCTGCAGCGAGCCAGGTTTCGAAAGCTTTGCTCCAGGGCTTCTCCACACCAAGCGCCACTGCGTATGGTAACAGCGCCTCGAAATGCTGCGGCGACATTTGAGGTGCGCCCTGCATGTTCATCCGATCTTTCTCTGCAACGGTAAGATAGAGACGCAGACCTTCGATCGCGTCCATTAATTGGCGGCCGAGCGGTGTCGGGGCTCCCATCACCAAGACGAAGAGAACATTCAAGAGCACGATGAGCGCCAGCGCAACCACGGCCAGCGTATTGGCGTCGTGGACGTGATCGAACAAGATGCGGCCAACGAAGCCGGCGATCAGCGAAAATGCCAGGAAGCCGGAGATGGCCATAAAGACGATGCCGCCCACGCGCGAAAGAATGCCCCGTCCGCGCCGGCGCTGCTTGCCATAGATGGTGGCGCTCACCGCAAAGAATACCGCTGCCATGGAGAGCGAAATGATGGTACCGATATCACCCTCATCGAAACTCCCGAAGATGAGGGTCGCCATCACGATGCCGAAGCTGAGAACCAGTCCGCCGACAATGTAGCCGCTATTGCTTCTGTAATATTTCCCGCGATGCTCTTTTTCGATGGACGAGCGAAAATCCGATCCGACTTTCTGAACGGTCTCGCCATTGGCCTTGTCGATGGTAAGGCTATTACCAGGCGCACCGATGGAAGAAAGCAGTGTCCGCTGACCGACAGGCAAACTGTCCTCGATCTTTTTCTCCGTGCGGCGAACGATCAGCCCGTTCTTCAAATCTTCGATTGTGACGAAGCCTTTGACCGCAAGATCGAGCGCTGTGGCAGACAGCGCTGTCCAGCCGCCGTCTGCGAAGCCGCGGCCATCAACGTAATTGACGAGTGCTGGTGACAGTCCTTCGGGCGGATGCCAGCGCGGCACGATCACGCCCGCTGCCGGGTCGCGACCAACGGCCGCCCATGCTCTATAGTAATAGGCAAGAACGATCAGCAGGCCGATACCGGCGATGATAAGGGCGAGGCGATCGCGCAGCCACCATTCCCGCTGCTGCGAGGCGGAGGGTGCATCCAGCACACCCTTCGGCAGCTTCACGGCCACCGTCATGCCTTCGCCCTGATAGAAGGGGCGGGTGGAGGCGAAAAACACATCGTTGCCTTCGGTCAGGATACGCGCGTCCTTGCCCGTTGCACCCAACTTGCCGGTGAAGACCGCCGTATCGCTGGGTCTCGCGCCCTCCGGCAAAGAGATTGTCGCGGAGATTTCACGCATCGGAAACTGCCAGCCATTGCCGGTGACGTTCCAGGTTAGTTCGTCGTAGCTATCAAAATAGCGGATCTGCCGATCGGTTGTGTAGGTGATCTGGAAGATGTGCTCGCCGGTGGGGAGAATGCGGTCGGCATTTCCGGTGAAGATGCGAATGCCGCCGTCGATATTCTCCGTGTGCCAGTCTTCCGGCGCACCGTCGCGCTCCACCGAGACAACCTTGAAGCCGACCTTCGTCCGATTGCCGTCCTTGTCGAGCGCATAAAGCGGGAAGTCGCGAAAAATGCCGCGCTTGATGCGGTCACCTTCAGCCCGTGCCGTGATGGCTTCCGTCACCGTCAGTGTCCCGTCTTTGGCAACATCGACGATGGAATGATAGGAGCTGATGAACTCTTCGGCGCAGGCAGGCAGTACCCATGCGAGCATGAGGCAAAGCCCGAGAAGTCTGGCGAACATGGTCTTCACGTGCGATCTCTCCAGATGGTGTGTGCTTCTCGAGCCGATCCGTTGCGCCAAGCGCGTTTTAAACCGGCTTTTCCACTTCCCGATAGGTGACGCCAAGTGACGCCAGCGCCTTCCAATATCCCGGATAGGTCTTGCCCACGCAGGCGGGATTCTGAATGGCAATGCCGCCCGTCTTCAAGCCTGCCAGTGCAAAGCTCATGGCGATGCGATGGTCGTGAAACGTGTCGATAGACGCGTGAACTGACTGTCCAGCGAGCGCCGGATCGGCATGAACAATCAAGTCGTCGCCCTCTTCATGCGCAAGGCCGTCTCTGATCTGATTAAGACCAAGAGAGAGCGCCCGAATGCGATCGCATTCCTTGACGCGCAGATTGGCAATGCCGACGAAGCGCACCGGCGTGTTGTTATAGGCGGCTAGCACGGCAATGGTGGGAATGGCGTCCTGCATCTGGCTGCCGTCGATTTCGCCGGGCAGGTTGGGGAATTGCGCCATTACCGCATGCGCCTTGGCATCCGGCTGGGTGAAAGCTTCGGCCGGCGTTCCGATATCGATCTCGCCGCCGGTCAGCAACTCCGCCCCCCAGAGATAGGTCGCTGCAGATGCGTCGGGCTCGATGTGAAAATCCGTCGCTTTGTAGCCGGTCGAGTGTACGCGCCATATGGCATTGCTGACGCGCTCAACCTTGGCGCCGAAGGCTTCCATGGCCGCAACCGTCAAATCGATATAGCCCTTGGCGCCGATATCTTCTCCGGCCAGAATGATGTCGAGCGGCTGCGCGCCGCAAGGGGCAGCCATCAGAAGCGCCGAGACATATTGGCTTGAAAGATTGCCGTCGATCGTAACGCTGTCCCTGGTGAAGCCTCGGCCATTACCCTTGACCGTGACAGGCGGGCAGCCGGTCTCTGCTTCCGCTTCGATCCCCAAGGCTGTCAGTGCGTCCACCAGCGGCTTGATCGGACGCTTTCGCATATGCTCGTCGCCATCCACGGTGACAGTGCCATCGACCGATGCGACCGCAGCCGTCAAGAAGCGCGTCGCCGTGCCGGCATTGCCAAGGAACAGTGGCTTGTCCGGTGCGGTGAGAATACCCTGGCTCTCGACGACGAAGCTCGTCGCATCCGGCTCCGTGACCGTGACGCCCATCGCCCGCAAAGCTTCCGCCATATAAAGCGTGTCGTCGCTTTTCAGCGCACCTGTCAGTCGGCTCTTACCCTTGGCCAGGCCCGCCAGAAGCAGTACCCGGTTGGTGATGGACTTGGAGCCGGGCGGCTCCACTTTGCCGGAAAGAGGTTTGCCGGGCGGGGTAATGGTCAGTTCGATCATGTCTTTATCGTCTTCTTGCCAGCAGACTGGCTTTCACGTCTCAGAATTTTACCGTTGGGACGGCGCGATCCGCCTCATTGGTGATTTCGAAGTAAGGCGCTTTCGAGAAGCCGAACTGCCCGGCGATCAGATTGGAAGGAAAGCTTTCCACCTTCACATTCAGCTCTCGCGCAGCACCATTGTAATAACGTCGTGACATCTGGATTTCGCTTTCCAGCGTTTCGAGCGAGCGCTGCAATTCCACGAAATTCTGATTGGCCTTAAGGTCGGGATAGGCTTCCGCCAAAGCAAAGAGCTTGCCGAGAGCCTGGCCGAGCATGTCTTCCGCCCTGGCGCGTCCCTCGACATCACCGGCAGGCACAGCCTGCGCCTGGTTGCGAAGGGAGACGACCTCCTCGAAAGTGCTTTTCTCGTGGGCTGCGTAGCCCTTTACCGTTTCAATGAGGTTGGGAACCAGGTCGGCGCGGCGCTTCAACTGCACGTCGATGCCGGACCACGCCTCTTCCTTCATCTGCCGCGCTTTGACGAGGCCGTTATAGGTGAAGACGACATAGAGCGCGACAAGCGCAACGATGGCCAATGCGGTGAACATGCAAGCTTCCCCCTCACGAAATCCGGCGAGCCGCACCCATCAGACGCGCCCCCCTTCACCACCTGACTGTTGTGCGCAAGAACAAGAAGACCTGGATCGATCTTCGTCACGTCGCGCTTAAAGGCGTCAGGCCGCCTTGTTCCAGTTCAAACCACCGGCATCCGTCATCAGGAAGGCTTCACCGCAGGCCTTTGCCAAGGTGCGTACCCTCAGAATATAGCTCTGACGCTCTGTCACCGAGATTACGCCGCGCGCATCCAAAAGGTTGAAGACGTGCGATGCCTTGATACACTGATCATAGGCGGGAAACACACATTTATGCAGCATCTGGTTGGCGTTGTCGCCGGGTGCACCGGCAGCCAGAAGCGCCTGGCACTCCTTCTCGGCATCGATGAAATGGCGATGCAGCATGGCGGTGTCGGCATATTCGAAATTGTGGCGGGAATATTCCTGCTCAGCCTGTAGGAAGACGTCGCCGTAGGAAATCCTTTCCTCGCCGTCGCGGCCATTGAAGTTCAGGTCGTAGACATTGTCGACGCCCTGGACGTACATGGCGAGGCGCTCGAGGCCATAGGTTAACTCACCCGCAACCGGCGAGCATTCAATGCCGCAGACCTGCTGGAAGTAAGTGAACTGCGACACTTCCATGCCGTCGCACCAGCATTCCCAGCCAAGACCCCAGGCCCCCAGTGTCGGGCTTTCCCAGTCGTCCTCGACGAAGCGCACGTCATGCAGCAGCGGATCGAGACCGATCGCCTTCAGCGAGCCGAGGTAAAGCTCCTGGAGGTTGGAAGGGTTCGGCTTCAGAATGACCTGATACTGATAGTAATGCTGCAAGCGGTTGGGGTTCTCGCCATAGCGTCCATCAGACGGACGGCGGGATGGCTGCACATAAGCCGCTTTCCATGGCTTCGGACCAAGCGCACGCAATGTCGTTGCCGGATGAAACGTACCCGCACCCACTTCCATATCATATGGCTGCAACACGGCGCAGCCCTTGTCCGCCCAGTAATTATGCAGCGTCAGGATCAGCGCCTGAAAGGAACGCTTGGGGTTCATATGGTCTGGAACGTCGGTCATTGCGGTCATCTTGGGTCAAGAGAGGATAAGTAAGGACTTACTTCGATTGCGGACAGGTGCCATGGCAAGGGTTGCGGGTCAAGAACTTCCGTCACGCTGTAGCGGGAGAGCAGAGTACCGTCTCGCGACGCTCGTTCCGATATTTACATTGTGCATCTGTCGCAAATTTTGCTAGCAGAGGCCAACCGAAAAATCCGAACCCAAATATCTCTGACACCGGAAAACCAATATGCCCGATCTTCTGCTTGAACTCCGCTCCGAGGAAATCCCTGCCCGTATGCAGCGGAAAGCGGCTGGCGATCTGAAGAAGCTCGTCACCGATGCGCTGGTGGAAGCGGGCCTGACCTATGAGGGTGCACGCGAATACTGGACGCCGCGCCGCCTGACGCTGGATATCCGTGGTCTGACCGCACGCTCTGCCGATGTGCGCGAGGAGAAGAAGGGACCGCGCACCGATGCCAATGAAAAGGCCATCGAAGGCTTTCTGCGCGGCGCGGGCCTGAGCGATATTTCTGAGGCGCAGGTCGTCTCCGATCCGAAGAAGGGCGACTTCTATGTCGCGATCATCAACAAGCCGGGTCGCGCCGCCGAAGAGATCATCGCCGATGTGATGCCGGGTATTATCCGCACCTTCCCCTGGCCGAAATCCATGCGCTCCGGTGCTGCGTCCATGCCGAAGGGTTCGCGCTATGCCGGGATCGAAGGCAAGGGCTCGGAAAGCCTTCGCTGGGTGCGCCCATTGCAATCCATCGTCTGCCTGTTCGGACCCGAACATGATGAGACGCAGGTCATTGCGTTCGAGATCGATGGCATCGTTGCTGGTAATGTCACCTATGGCCATCGCTTCCACGCGCCAGACGCCATCACCGTGCGCCGCTTTGATGATTATGTCGCGAGCCTTGAAAAGGCGAAGGTCATTCTCGATGCGGAACGCCGCAAGGATATCATCCTGCATGATGCAAAAGACCTAGCTTTCGCCAATGGTCTCGACCTCGTGGAAGACGAAGGCCTGCTGGAAGAGGTCTCCGGCCTGGTCGAATGGCCGCAGGTATTGATCGGCACCTTCGAAGAAGACTATCTGCAGATTCCGGCCGAGATCATCCGTCTGACGATCAAGACCAACCAGAAATGCTTCGTCACCCGTCCGCAAGGCGCGGAGGAAGGTCTGTCGAACCGCTTCATCCTGGTGTCCAACATCCAGGCGAGCGATGGCGGCAAGGAAATCGTTCACGGCAACGGCAAGGTCGTGCGTGCACGCCTGTCGGACGCCAAGCACTTCTGGACGCGCGACCAGGGCGATCTGCCGGACTTCGAAACCTTGACGGACTCCGCGAAGAAATTCGACCTCGATCTCAGCAAGCCACTCGACCAGCGCATGGCAAAGCTCGACGCGCTGAACGTCACCTTCCACGCCAAGATTGGCACGCAGGGCGAGCGCGTCACGCGTATCCGCGAACTGGCAAAGCAACTCGCGCCCGTCATCGGCGCCGATGCCGCCCTTGTCGACCGCGCCGTGGTTTTGGCGAAGGCCGATCTGCGCACGGAAGCCGTCGGCGAATTCCCGGAACTGCAGGGTCTGATGGGACGCAAATATGCGCTCCTGCAGGGCGAAAACGAAAGCGTCGCTGCGGCAATCGAGGATCATTACAAGCCGCAAGGCCCGTCCGATCGCGTGCCGTCCGACAAGGTGGCCATCACCGTGGCGCTTGCTGACAAGCTGGATACACTTGCTGGCTTCTGGGCGATCGATGAAAAGCCAACAGGTTCGAAGGACCCGTTTGCACTGCGTCGCGCCGCACTCGGCGTCGTGCGCATTCTGCTGGAGCGCAGCGTTCGATTGCCGCTGTTGACGGTCATCAAAGACGCCGATCTTCTCTCCTTCTTCCATGATCGTCTGAAGGTCTATCTGCGCGATCTTGGCGCCCGCTACGATCTGATCGAAGCGGTGCTGACGCCGGACTCCGATGACCTGCTGATGGTCGCCCGCCGTGTGGAGGCGCTGACCGCCTTCATCACCGGTGAGGATGGCAAGAACCTGCTGGCCGGCACCAAGCGCGCGACGCAACTTCTGGCCGCCGAAGAAAAGAAGGGCACCGTCGTTGCCGATGGCGTAGCGGACGAACTCCTCAAGCTCGACGCCGAGAAGGCGCTTCATGCTGCAATTAAGACCGCCTCCGCCAATGCGGCCAAGGCTGTCGCGGCGGAAGATTTCCGCTCTGCCATGCAAGCGCTTTCCACACTGCGCGCACCGGTCGATACCTTCTTCAACGATGTTCTTGTCAATGATGAAGACGCCGCCATCCGCGCCAACCGTCTGGCGTTGCTCAAAGCCATCCGTGAAGCCACCGGCACGGTAGCAGATTTCTCCAAGATCACGGGATAAGAAGGTTCTGCGCTGATGACGTCCAACATCCTCATCAGCGCCTGTCTTCTCGGCCACGCCGTCCGATATGACGGCAAGGGCAAGCCGCTCCATCATCCCGCCATCGAGCGATGGCGAGATGAGGGCCGTCTCGTGACGATCTGTCCGGAGATGGCAGGCGGCATGCCTGTTCCACGCCCTCCTGCGGAAATCGAAAACGGCGCGTCCGGTGTGGATGTGCTGGAGGGCAGGGCGCGCGTGCTGGAGATCACCGGTGCAGATGTAACAGACGCGTTTATTGCTGGGGCAAACAGAACTCTCGCCTTTGCCAAACAGCACGGCTGCGCCTATGCGCTGCTGATCGATGGAAGCCCGTCCTGCGGCTCGATCGCCATCTATGACGGGACGTTTTCAGGCGTCAAACATGCGGGGCATGGCGTGACAGCGGCCCTGCTGTCACGAGCGGGGATCAAGGTATTCTCGCATACGGATATCGACCGTCTCGACACCATCACCCAATAAAAAACGCCGGAGAAATCTCTCCAGCGTCTTTCAAATCAACCGTGCTTATCGCGATCAGCTTGCCATGCGCATCTGGTGCGCCATGCCGTGTAACGAGCCGGACTGGTGCTGTGATACGCGGAAAGTACGGATCAGCGTCAGCAACTCCTCGGTATCATGCGCCAGTGCCTCGGCGGACGCCGTCGTCTCTTCGGCCATGGCGGCGTTGTGCTGCGTTGCAGCGTCCAGCTGGTTGAGCGAAGAGGAGATGGAGCGTAGCGTCGTATCCTGTTCGGCAGCAGAGTGCGCAATCTTGCTGACGATGTCGCTCGCCGACTTGATCTGATCGGAGATACGCTTCAACGCGTTGCCAGCTTCGCCGACAAGATGAACACCGTTCTGAACTTGATCGGATGAACGAGCGATCTGGGTTTTGATCTCCTTGGCGGCAGCGGCGGATTTTTGCGCAAGTTCACGTACTTCCTGAGCGACAACCGCAAAGCCCTTACCGGCTTCGCCTGCCCGCGCTGCTTCAACGCCCGCATTGAGGGCGAGTAGATTGGTCTGAAACGCGATATCGTCGATGACGCCGATAATCTTGGAGATCTCGCCTGCGGACTGCTCGATGCCGCTCATAGCGCCGATGGCTTGCTCCACGATCGTGTCGCTGCGGTTTGCATCACTGCTGATGGACATCACCCGCGTGGCCGCTTCAGTGGCGCCATCGGCGGTCTGGCGAACCGCGACGGTCAATTCGTCCAGCGCTGCGGATGTTTCCTCAAGATTGGCGGCCTGGCGCTCGGTGCGCTGCGACAGTTCATTTGAAGCTTTGCGAATTTCTTCTTTTGAACCGCCGATGTCGATGCTCTTGGCATTGACCTTTGCCATTGCCGCATCGAGATGCGAGATCGCCTCGTTGAAGTTCGTACGCAGGTCGGCATAGCGTGAACCCAGATCGCCGCAGCGCACCGTGAGGTCACCCGCTGCAAGCTTTTCCAGAGCTTCACCGATAGTCGACACAACCCTAGCCTGAAGCGCTGCTTCATCCCTCTGCATGTCAATATTGGTCTGGCGTTCGGCATCCAGTTGCAGTTGTTGTTCTTCCTGGTGCCTTTGCATGGCCTGGCGTTCACGCACCTTCTGCTGCAGCGCCTCAATCGCTTTTGCCATCATGCCCACCTCGTTTCGCATTTCGGTGTGGGGAATAGGCATTGAGACATTCTCGTTTGCCACCTCGCCCAAAGCCTGATGGATCTTTGTAAGCGGGCCCGTAATGCCCTTGATGACGTAGAAGGCAAGCGCGATGCCGAGACAGAAGACGATAAGACCGACGGAAACGGCGCCGACCACCGTGGCTCGAACCTGTGCCTGAAGGTCATCCACATAAACGCCCGTGACCACAACGACCTGCCATGGCTCGAACGCCATTGCGTAGGAGCTCTTGAGGAAGCCGTCGCCCTCCTGGCCGGGCTTCGGCCCGTAAAAGCTGGTTTCCCCACCGCCCGCGCGAGCCAGACGCACCAACTCGTCACGATAGTTGAAGCCCTGGGAATCCGGCTTGCCTTTGAAGCTTTGGCCTACACGCTTGGGATCTGGATGAAAAAGCATTTTGACATCATAGTCATAGCCGAACATGTATCCGTCCGGTACGTATTTCATCGATGAGACGATCGTGTAAGCCTGACGTTGTGCATCCTCGCGGCTCAGCGATCCAGCTTTTTCCTTGTCGTAAAAGGACTGAAGGATTGCAATCGAAGACTGAACCTGTGTCCTCAACATGTTGTAACGCTCTTCGTAAATCGCGTTCACTGAGGATTTGATCTGGAAATAGGTCGCAAGTGTAAAAGCCGCCATCAGTGCAATGACAAGCAAGATCAGTTGCCGTGAAATTGGAATATTCTTCATCGTCGCTCTCAATAAAGGGCGTTCCGTATCATCTGCCCTGAGACTAAATGTTCGTCATAGGGAAGCAGGCGATCCAATTTCGCGGCTTCTTACATGAAGGAAATCTCACAAACAGCTTTAGAATTGATGAATGTTTAAATATACGCGCCGGATAAACGGGTTTTCCGGCGTTCAGACGTCGACTGTATCTTCTGGCCACAAGGCGGGCCACGACCACAAGGTCACCATGGCGAAATCAATGCGAGGGACGTATCGACATCAAAGTGATGTTATCCAGTCCATCGGCACCTGCCAAAACAGGCTGGCGATTCTGGGTGAGCGAGGTATTCCCCTCGAGCGCGGTCTGGTCGTCTGCTACGGGAGGTGTGTACTCGGCAACAACCGGTTGGGAATGGGCTTGGGGAAGCCATACAGGATTGCTGCTGACGAAGGTGACTGGCGAGCCGCCGAGCCACGCTTCGGTCCGAACTGTCTCCTTGCGGCCAGCGACATCACGCGTCGAGATGCTTTGCGTTCCGCGCTTCAGAACAGCCTTCGTCACAACCCTGCCCGTCGACGGGATGGAAGAGCATGTGTCACAGGTGATTATCACCACGCTTCGATTCGAAATCCTGGCGCCATGTAGAACCTCGATCGAGGATGCCATCGCCGTGCCGCCGATGAACACCATGCCCGCCGTCAAAACAATTCTAAACATGTGCACCCCCGTAGCCCGCGGTCTAATCGCCGCTTTAAACAACGGCGATCCTATGGATTCTTCCTTTCCATTCGGTCACGATGTTTGGTAAAAATTGAACGAAAGGCCTGTTTCTAATTATTCTCACGCGCTACAGCCTGCCAGCCGATATCGCGGCGGCAGAAGCCGTTTTCCCATTTGACCGCATCGGCCAACTCGTAGGCGCGGATCTGGGCTTCGCTGACCGTGCTGCCCAAAGCCGTGACGTTGAGCACGCGCCCGCCGGTGGCTACGAGTTGTCCGTCGTTGAGGGCAGTACCGGCGTGGAAGACCTTCGCGCTCGTGCTTTCGTTCGGAATGAGGGCGATCGGTGTGTTCTTGTCGTAAGGCCCAGGATAGCCTTTCGATGCCAGAACCACAGTAAGCGCTGGTTCGTCGCGCCATTCGGCGCTGACTTGATCCAACGTGCCGGTGGCAGTGGCATGGAGGATCGGCAACAGATCGCTCTTCAGCCGCATCATCAGCACCTGACATTCCGGGTCGCCGAAGCGCACATTGTATTCGATGAGTTCAGGGCCCTTCTTGGTGATCATCAAGCCTGCGAAGAAGACGCCGGAGAAGGGGTTGCCGTCCTTTGCCATGCCCTTGATCGTCGGATCGATGATGTCGCGCATGGTGCGCTCAACCATCTCTTCGGTCATGACCGGGGCAGGGGAGTAGGCGCCCATGCCACCGGTATTCGGCCCAGTATCGCCATCGCCAACGCGCTTGTGGTCCTGGGCGGTGGCAAGTGCAAGCGCGGTCTTTCCGTCGGAAAGACAAAAGAAGCTTGCTTCCTCGCCATCCAGAAAGGCTTCGACTACCACTTCAGCACCGGCTGCGCCGAAGGCGCCGTCGAAGCAATCGTCAACTGCGGCGAGCGCTTCCGCTTCCGTCATAGCGACCGTCACACCCTTTCCTGCGGCCAGCCCATCGGCCTTGATGACGATCGGCGCACCTTGCTCGCGGATATAGGCCTTTGCGGGCGCGGAGGATTTGAAACGCTGATAGGCCCCGGTTGGGATGTTGTAGCGGGCACAAAGATCCTTGGTGAAGCCCTTGGAGCCTTCCAATTGGGCAGCGCCCTTTGAGGGGCCGAAGGTGGCGAAGCCTGCCGCGCGAAGATCGTCGGCAAGGCCTGCGACGAGAGGTGCTTCTGGGCCGACGACCACGAAGTCAATGGACTGTTCACGGCAGAACGCCACCACGGCATCATGGTCTTCGACACTGAGCGACACAATTTCAGCATGTTCGGCAATACCAGGATTGCCGGGGGCGGCGTAAAGCTTGGTCAGCTTGGGTGATTGAGCGATTTTCCAGGCCAGTGCATGCTCGCGTCCACCGGAACCGATCAACAGAACTTTCATGCTTGACACCCCTGTTTCCAATTTCCTGCGGCGTTAAGGGCAGGGGGCCCAAAGGTCAAGGCAAAAGGCGCCCCTTATGCGCTGCTTTTCTGTGGAGCCGTCTTGTGTCCATGTTGTCACGCCACAATCTGCCTCTATGGTCGGCCAGATTTCAAGAACAGTTTAGAGCCCCATATGTCCGTAGATAACGCCCGTCTCTCATCCCTTATCGCCTCCGAGATCAACGCC
Source organism: uncultured Agrobacterium sp. (assembly GCF_913777885.1). NCBI lineage: Bacteria > Pseudomonadati > Pseudomonadota > Alphaproteobacteria > Hyphomicrobiales > Rhizobiaceae > Agrobacterium > uncultured Agrobacterium sp. The sequence goes on from NZ_CAJYTV010000005.1 coordinate 53,751, forward strand.
CGCGCCGAGCAGGTGAAGGCGGCGATCCAGCTTCTGGATGAGGGCGCGACCGTTCCCTTCATCGCGCGCTACCGCAAGGAAGTTACGGGCGGTCTGGACGACACCCAACTTCGCACTCTGGCAGAGCGACTGTCCTACCTACGTGAGTTCAACACCCGCCGCGCGACGATTGTCGAATCTATCAATGGTCAGGGCAAGATGACCGATGACTTGATGCTGAAAATCATGCAGGCTGTGACCAAGGCTGAACTGGAAGATCTCTATCTCCCCTATAAGCCAAAGCGCCGAACTAGAGCGGAAATTGCCCGAGAGCGTGGCCTTGGCCCTCTGGCTGAAGCGATATGGGACAATCGCGCGGCCAATCCGACAGAGCTCGCTAAAGACTATGTGGTGGGAGAGGTCGCCGATGTTAAGGCAGCACTCGAGGGCGCGCGCGATATCGTCGCCGAGACCATGACGGAGAATGCTGAGCTCTTGAAACGGCTGCGCGAGTATATGCGCCAGAATGCCATGCTGCGTGCCAAAGTGGTAGAGGGCAAGCAGGCAACCGGTGAGAAGTTTTCCGACTATTTCGACCATGTCGAAAAATGGGCGACGGCGCCGGGGCACCGGGCGCTCGCCATGCTGCGCGGCTGGAATGAGGAGGTGCTGACGCTGACAATCGATGTGGACGCCGACGATCCGTCTCCCATCAAGCCGGCACACCGCAGCATTGCTTCCGCCTTCGATATCCGCAACGCCGGAGCTGCCGATCAATGGCTGATGGAGGTTGCGGGCTGGACCTGGCGCGTCAAGCTGTCCATGTCGCTGTCGCTGGATTTGATGCGAGAATTGCGCGAGCGAGCCGAAGAGGAAGCAATTCATGTTTTCGCGCGCAACCTGAAAGACCTTCTTCTAGCAGCGCCGGCCGGATCTCGTCCGACGATGGGGCTCGATCCAGGCATCCGTACTGGCGTCAAGGTTGCTGTCGTGGATGGCACGGGCAAGCTCGTCGAGACAACCACGGTCTACCCGTTCCCGCCAAAGAACGACATTCGCGGCGCACAGGCCGAACTCGCCTCGCTCATCCGCAAGCACGGCGTCGAACTGATCTCCATCGGAAACGGTACTGGCAGCCGCGAAACCGAAAAGCTCGTGGCCGATATGCTGACGCAGATCACCGGGCCGAAACCGACCAAAGTGATCGTATCGGAGGCAGGCGCTTCGATCTACTCGGCGTCCGAGCGCGCGGCGGCAGAGTTCCCTAACCTCGATGTTTCACTGCGCGGTGCCGTTTCGATTGCCCGTCGTCTGCAGGATCCACTCGCCGAACTCGTCAAGATCGAGCCGAAGTCCATCGGCGTCGGGCAGTATCAGCACGACGTCGATCAGGGCAAACTGTCGCGCTCTCTCGATGCGGTGGTGGAAGACGCGGTGAATGCGGTCGGGGTCGATCTTAATACCGCGTCGGCGCCGCTGCTTGCGCGCGTCTCTGGTCTTGGGAGCTCGATTGCCGATGCCATCGTGCTGCATCGGGATCAGGTCGGGCCGTTCGCCAGCCGCAAGGAGTTGTTGAAGGTGCCGCGTCTCGGCCAGCGCACCTTCGAGCAATGCGCCGGCTTCCTGCGGATTCCAAATGGCAAGGAGCCGCTCGATTCATCCTCCGTCCACCCGGAAGCCTATGATGTGGCAAAGAAGATCGTCGCCGCCTGCGGGCGCGACCTTAGAACCGTCATGGGTGACAGCGCCACTTTGAAGTCGCTCGACCCCAAGCGTTTCATCGATGATCGTTTCGGCCTGCCGACCGTCAAGGACATCATCGCCGAGCTGGAAAAACCTGGCCGCGACCCGCGCCCGAGCTTCAAGACCGCGACCTTTGCAGAAGGTGTCGAAGAGATCACTGACCTAAAGCCTGGCATGCTGCTGGAAGGCACTGTCACCAACGTGGCCGCCTTTGGCGCCTTCGTCGATATTGGCGTTCACCAGGATGGCCTGGTGCATGTCAGCCAGTTGGCGGACCGTTTCATCAAGGATCCGCATGAGGTGGTGAAGGCCGGAGACGTCGTCAAAGTTCGTGTGGTTGAAGTCGATGTAAAGCGCAAGCGGATCGGTCTCACGATGCGAAAGGACGGTGGCGAGGCAGCGCCTCAGCCAATGCGCGAAAAGGGCAATGCCAATGTCATGCGCCACGCCAGCGCAAAGCCGACGGACCGCGCCGAGCCTGCGCAGTCCGGAGGCGCGTTGGCGGCGGCTTTGGCGGAGGCCATGAAGCGCCGTTGATTTGCATAAAATGGCTCTTACCCACTGAGTAAGGGCCGTTTTGTTCCACGAAATCAATCAGTATTTTTGAAACTACCCCGTCTTGCAACTCTGGCGGAAAGAGATACGGTAACAGGCACTTGATAAGTGAGACTTAGCTTATTGGGGGTAATATGGCCTCGTCTCTGCATTCCCTGCTTGATAAAATCGTCAAGACCGGAAACCTGATCGTCACGGGTCCAAGCGGTCTTCAGTCCTTCGGAGACGGACGCGGCAAGCGCGTCGCACTGAGCTTCAGTGATGAGCACGCGATGGACGAAATCGCCGCCGACCCGGCACTGAAGCTTGCCGAAATGTACATGGAAGGCCGAATGTCGGTCGTCGAAGGCGACATCTACGACTTCCTGGCCCTGATCAAAAGCAATACGCTCTCTGAAGCCTTGACGTTCGGCATGGTCTGGCGTGGTATGGCGCGCATCATCGCCTCGCGCATCAAGATGCATTTGCCCGTCAATCACAACAAGCAGAATGTCGCCCATCATTATGATTTAAGCGCCAAGCTTTTCGATCTCTTTCTCGATCAGGACTGGCAATATTCCTGTGCCTATTTCAATCCTACTGGCCTCACCCTCGATGAGGCGCAGGTGGCGAAAAAGCGTCACATCGTTGCCAAGCTCATGCCGGAGCCGGGACACCGCGTTCTGGAGATCGGCTCCGGCTGGGGCGGAATGGCAATGTATCTGGCTGAAAGCTCGGGCGTTGACGTAACGGGTATTACGCTCAGTGAAGAGCAACTGCGCGTCTCACGGGATCGGGCAGAAAAACGGGGGCTGACCGATATCGTGCGTTTCCAGCTGCAGGATTATCGCTACCTCCCGCCCGATACGAAATATGACCGCATCGTTTCCGTTGGCATGTTCGAACATGTCGGACCCACCCATTACCGGGAGTATTTTCAGAAGGCGGCGGAGGTGCTGGAAGACGACGGCGTCATGCTTTTGCACTCCATCGGTCAACCATATCCGGCCCTCGCTACCAACCCCTTCATCGAAAAATATATTTTCCCTGGCGGATACATTCCCTCCCTGGCGGAAGTTCTGCCGGCCATCGAGAAGGCAGGCTTACTGGTCAAGGATATTGAAATCCTGCCGATGCACTACGCCCACACTCTACGCCACTGGCGTGAACGTTTCGTCGCTCGCAAGACCGATGCTCTCGCCCTTTACGATGAGCGTTTCTTCCGTATGTGGGAATTCTATCTGGCCGGCTCGGAAATGGCGTTCACTCACGAGAATTTCCACATCTTCCAGATCCAGCTTGCCAAACGTGGCGGTGTCGTGCCGGATAATCGTGATTACATCGCGCGCAACGAAGCGCTGCTGATGGAGTTCGAAAAGACGAGGGCATCGCTCGAGAAAGTCGTTTTTTGATCCATATCTGTAACAAGTCGCGGGTGATGATAGCCTTAACAAAAGCTTAAATCCGAGCTACCGCTTCACTTGCCCATGGGGTAGAAGGCTGGCATGGTTCACCATAGCGATCTTTCCGGCCGCGTTTCGGACGCGCCTTCCAACAATTGGGTCTATCGGATATTGCCGAGGGCTCTCTGGCCCTATGCTCAGCTTGCCCGTTGGGATCGCCCCATCGGTTGGCAGCTTTTAATGTGGCCTTGTTTCTGGTCCGCAGCTCTGGCTGCCAATGCGGCAAAGCAGGTCGGTTCGTTCTCCTGGGGCACGCTGCTCTTCCATCTCTTCTTATTTTTCGCGGGCTCGGTGGCCATGCGCGGCGCGGGGTGTGCCTATAATGATCTGGTCGATCACAAGATCGATATGGCGGTAACCCGCACCCGCTCCAGACCGCTGCCGTCGGGTCGCGTGACGCGAACCCAGGCCAAGATATTCATCGTGGCCCAGGCGCTTGCCGGGCTGATTGTTCTGCTTTGCTTCAACAGCTTTGCGATCCTGCTCGGCCTCTCGTCTCTGATTTTCGTGGCGATTTATCCCTTCGCCAAGCGCTTTACCAACTGGCCGCAGTTTTTCTTAGGACTTGCCTTCTCGTGGGGCGGGCTGATGGGTTGGGCCGCACAATTCGGCTCGCTAAACGCCGCGCCTTTGCTGATTTATATCGCAGCCATTGCCTGGACCGTCGGATATGACACAATCTACGCTCACATGGACAAAGATGATGACGTAGCCGTTGGCATCGGCTCCACGGCTCTCCTGTTCGGAGATCGGACACATGGTGCACTGGTGGCGCTTTATGGCACAGCCCTTATATGTCTCGTTCTGGCGTTTGCGGTCGCGAATATTAACGCGCTTGGGTATGTCGGGCTCATAGCTGCCGCCGCTATGCTGTTTTATCAGGTGAGGGCTCTGGATATCGAGAACGTGGAAAAGTGCCTGGCTCTCTTCAAGTCCAATAACCGCGTTGGCTTGCTCGTCTTTGCAGGTCTGATATTGCCGCTAATTCTCTCATGACGAAAAGCCCGGACGCGGTGCGCGCGTGCCGGGCCTGCTTTCGTCCGCACTCGTAACGCCGGCTGAACAGCGGCGTTACGTGGATCAGGTGCGGGCGATGATTTCTTTGCCTTCGATCCGCATCGTCAGGCCGAGCGAACCGGTGCTACGACGTACGAGAAAGCGCGGACGTCGATCGGCGAAATAGGAGTGGCGACGGCGCGGACGCGTAGACTTCGTGCGCACATGGCCGAGATGATCTTCGAGAGGGCGGGCAACACCGTCGGCTTCTACCATCAGCATAGGGATATTGTACTTTTCCGACCAGCTGCGCCAATCAGCGGCGATGTCGCACAGATCGTGCGCCACCAAGAGCGGAATGCACAGGTCTGGATCGTCGTGATGAAGTTCGAGCGTGACCGTTACACCGCCATCGCCATGGTCGATCGCGCGGGCGGCAACACCCTTGAAAGCGCGTGCAGGCAGGGCGAAGGACAGCGGTAGACCGCTGGAATGAAGAACCTTGCGTAGAACGGCGCCGCGCTCATCGAGCGTGATGGCGACATCCGACGAACCATTGCTGTTGCCATAGGTCAGCTGCTGCGGGAACCGCGTCGGATCGAGCCGGAGAGTTGCGCCTGCCCATTCGGGCTTCAGAACGGTGTTGTTCATATCATGCTATCCTTGTTTTACCTGAGAGCCGTTTCATGGCCTCGTCCGGGACTTTTCGTCCTCTGATAGGTGGAAGATAGCCAGCGCATCTTCGAAACAGCTTAAAAATCGAGGTTAAGAAAACTTTGCATTCCCAAATGGTTAGCAAAACCCAGCCGCGTAAGGTTTCGGATTCCTGAATTGGGACGATCGTGCATTATCCGGCGCACGGACCGCACGGATCGACGAAGTGTTTGGAAAAACACCAGGGATCGGCCTGAGCGCATTTCCGCAAATGCACTTCAACAGGTGTGAAGGAAGGGGGTAATAGCCAAAGCTGGCGCGGCCAAAAATGAGCGTGGAGACGCACTCCACAGCATCAAAATACAATGCTCAGCTTGAGGGTGATAGAAAGTACGACATGCGAGAAGGATGCGGCTTCATCTGAAGCGTTTCAGGTTATGCGTCGCCGCTTCGACGCCGGTCAATGCGGCAACAACAAAGACACAGAGCATTATAGACGATCGCGTGATCGCTGCACATGCCCTAGGAAACGACAACCTTGCCGGGATTCATGATGCCTGCCGGATCGAAGGCTGTTTTGATGCGGCGCATCAGCTCCATTTCGATTGCCGGGCGGATGGCCGCCAGCTCGTCTCGCTTCAATTGCCCGATGCCGTGTTCCGCTGAAATCGAGCCACCGAAAGACAGAACAATGCCGTGGACGATCTCGTTGATCTCTCTCCAGCGGGCGAGGAAGGCGCTCTTGTCGGCACCGACCGGTTGGGAGATGTTGTAATGGATGTTGCCATCGCCCATGTGCCCGAATGCGCAGATACGCGCATCTGGAATGGCGCGTAAGACGGCGCTTTCCGCTTCGTCCATGAAGGCCGGAACATGCGAAACCGGAACCGACACGTCATGCTTGATGGAACCGCCTTCCGGCTTCTGGGCGTCCGACATGCTCTCGCGCATGTGCCACAGCGCCTGACGCTGGCTCTCGGACGAGGCGATGACGGCATCCTGAACGATGCCTGCCTCAAAACCCTGTTCCAATAGGGTTTCCACCATCGTCTGCGCGGTGCCTGCCGAGTCGGAGCTTGAGATGTCGATCAGCGCATACCAGGGATGCGGCGTTTCGAGCGGATCGCGCACGCCGGGAATGTGTTTTGCGGTGAATTCGACGCCGATGCGAGGCATGAGTTCGAAGCCGGTTAATGCAGAGCCGCAAAGAGTGGATGCGCGCTCGAACAGTTTGAGCGCATCCGCTGGCGACTTGAGACCGGCAAAGGCGACCTGATGGCCAAGCGGTTTTGGAAAGAGCTTTAGCACCGCGCCAGTGATGATGCCGAGCGTGCCTTCGGAGCCGATGAAAAGATCACGCAGATCGTAACCCGTATTGTCCTTCTTCAGGCGGCGCAGGCCGTCCCAGATCTCGCCGGTGGGCAGAACGACTTCCAGCCCCAGACATAGCTGGCGCATATTGCCATAGGCCAGCACCGCAGTGCCGCCCGCATTGGTGGCAAGGTTGCCGCCGATGCGGCACGAGCCTTGCGAGCCGAGTGAAAGCGGAAACATCCGCTCAACCTTCTCGGCGGCCTTATGAACCTCGTCCAGGATGCAACCACCATCAACAACGATGACATTGGCGACGGGATCGATATCGCGAACCTTGTTCATGCGGTCGAGAGACAAAATGACGTCGCTAGCGCCACTGCGGGGCGTCTGACCTCCGACCAAACCGGTATTGCCGGTCTGGGGTACGATAGCCGTGCGGCTCTCGCTGGCGAGCTTCATGATGGCTGCGACCTCCTGCGTCGTGGAGGGGCGCAACAGAAGTGGAGAGGTGCCGTGATACAGCCCGCGGTTCTCGACAAGGTGGGGCGCGAGATCGGAAGCCTCACGTAGCGCATTTCTTTCACCGACGATGCCTGCAAAGCGGGAAATCAGTGCGTCGGGCAAGCTTACAGGCGTCATGATCACTTCTCCGGATGTAATCGTCAGATGGGGTCAGGATCGGGGCGCGGCAGCGCGCTCCAGCCTGTCGTTGATCGCTTCGCCAAGGCCTGTCGATGGAATGGGTGTTATGGCAATCGTGTTCGCGCCACTGGCATCGGCCAGTTTAAGGTAGTCGAAAAGATTGGCGGCAGCCTCGGCAAGGTTCCTCGAGGGACTGAGATCGAAGACGGCGACCGCATTGGCCTCTCCCTCCACCGCCTGTCCCCCGAAGCGGATCAACGCCTCGCCCTTCTGGACCGAGGACGCCTTCAACCGAACCGATGCGCCCGGTGCGTAATGGGAGGCGAGCATGCCGGGGGCCTCTATCGCGGCTGATGCTGCCGCCGGGCGTATCAGCTTGACGCCAATGACGCGCTCTATTTCATCTGCTACCAATCCGCCTGGACGCAGGAGGCGTACCGAGCTGTCGCTCTCTACCTTGATGATAGTGGATTCGACGCCGACCGGTGCGGAACCACCATCTAGAATCAGATCTATCTTCTGTCCGAGATCCGCCTCCACATGCGCCGCACTGGTGGAACTGATCTTGCCGGAACTATTAGCGCTCGGCGCAGCAAGTGGTTTGCCGAGCTTTTCGATCAGCACGCTGGCAAAACCCTTCGGCAGGCGGATGCCGACCGTTTCGAGACCGGCCGTCGCCAGCGAATGAATGGGGCTGTCTTGTCTCAAGGGCAGGATAAGGGTCATTGGCCCAGGCCAAAAGGCCGCCGCCAGCCTGCGGGATATCGGATCAAAGACCGCATGTTGCTCTGCCATGGCGACGCTGGCCATATGGCAGATCAGCGGATTGAACTGTGGGCGCCCCTTGGTTTCGTAGATGCGGGCAATGGCTGCGGGATTGGTTGCGTCTGCCGCAAGGCCGTAAACCGTTTCTGTCGGTATGGCGACTGGAAGCCCGGCCTTGAGGATGCGGACCGCCTCTTCCAGTGCTTCGCCGGGTTGCTCCTCGATATCGATATGTCGCGCCATTCTTGAAGGCCCCTTGCTTGGAAACAGCGTCTTAAAGCATCCCGCCCAGATGTGTGAAGCTGTTTTGCAAAGAAGACTTTGCAAAAACCGGCAGGCGCATGCTTGCAGGAAGGATAGGAGCGATCGAGGCACGCACGCGGGTTTTCATGTGTATGAAGCGCGTTCAGAACAGGGCTGGACGATAGGGCTTCACATGTGGCGAATGAAATCGCGCATCTTCTCCGAGCGCGTTCCCAGCATCAATACGTTTTTCAAGGCTTCTTTCGGATCTTGCGTCTGGAACAGCAAGCCGCCGCGATGAACCGATTTGTCGATCGTCACGTTCTTACCGCCGTTGTCGGCCTGCATGGCGACGGCGAAATACATGCGGGAGCGACTCTGGTCGATCTTGCCGAAGAACTGGTCTTCGCCACACAGTTCGGCAAAGAAATTGGCAAGGTAGAATGACCAGAGCACCGGCTTGCGCGTATCGAAACTGGTTCTCGATGCAGTTACATGGCAATAGCCCAGATGTGGACTGTCTTCGATCAGCCTGTGAAAAATCATGTCGGGGAAGTGGATCGTATGGTGAAAGCTGTTCAGCCGCGAGTAGGTCGTGGAGCCTGCCTCCTGCAAGCGACGGCCGGTGATCTCCGCCACTTTCTCATGGGAGAGCAGGCGTCGCTCCTGCGAGAACGGCATGTCTTTGTAACGGGCGATGCGTCCGGTACGCAGGAATTCGGAATGCGCCGTCTTCGTACGTTCAGCAGCCGTCTGAGGCCTTTTTACATCGACATAACGGATCCGGGTTCCCTTTTCCAAATCCATATCCCCCTTGAAACATAAGAACTTTTTGCCAGATTTGGGTTAACGCCCGGTTTCCGATGAAAACAAGGAATAGAATTGGGTCGCAGACACAGGCGGTCGTAATGCGACGCAGTCGGCTTCAAGATGTGTCGCAAGTCGCTGTTTTATATAGTGAAATTATTAGATAACACTTTTGCGCACGATGTCGCAATTTGTCGTCAATGCGGGATTGAATGTCGCGCAATGTGGTGCTGGAAAAAGACGTCAATGATTAGATCAATCCACACCATGCGGCCGGATTCATCGGGTGGGGCCGCAGTATATATTCGAGGACATGGCCATGGAACTGCGTGAAACCGTATTGCGCCAATTGAAGAATCGCCGCGAAGGCTTCAGCCTTGAGCAGCCATTTTATACCGATCAGGATTACTTCCAGCTCGACATGGAAACCATCTGGTATCGCGATTGGCTGTTTGTGGGTCATGACTGCGAAGTGCCGAAGTCCGGCATGTATTTCACAGTTCAGGTCGGCAACTATGCTGTGGTGATCGTTCGCGGCAAAGACGGCACCGTGCGCGCATTCCACAATTCCTGCCGCCATCGCGGTTCGCGCGTTTGCACGAGTGAGAAGGGCCAGTCCGCCCGTTTGGTCTGTCCTTACCATCAGTGGACATACGATCTCGATGGTAAGCTGCTTTTTGCCCGCCATATGGCAGAAAACTTCAACAAGGATGATTATGGCCTGAAGCCGATCGCCTGCGAAACGGTTGCCGGTTACGTCTTCATCTGCCTGGCTGACCAGCCCATGGATTTCGCGCCAGTGCGTGCCGAGGTCGAGGCTTACATGAAGCCGCACCGCGCCTGGGAAGCCAAGGTAGCCCATGAAAGCACCATCATCGAAAAGGGCAACTGGAAGCTCGTCTGGGAAAACAATCGCGAGTGCTACCACTGCGCGGCCAACCATCCTGAGCTTTGCCGCACCTATCCGGAAAACCCGAGCGTCACCGGCACAGATGGTGGCGCCAGCGATCCCGAAATCGGCGGCCATTGGGCGCGCTGCGAAGCGGCAGGGCTGCCGAGCCGTTTCAAGATCGACCCGAAGGGCCAGTTCCGCGTGGCCCGCATGCCGCTGATTGGTGAGGCCGAAAGCTACACCATGTCCGGTAAGCCTGCGGTTCGTCGCCCGTTGTCTGACGATGTGACCATCAGCCACATCGGCGCGCTGCTGCTCTTCCATTATCCGACGACCTGGAACCACTTCCTCGGCGACCACATGATTTCCTTCCGCGTGCTGCCGCTCGGTCCGCAGGAAACCATGGTGACCACCAAGTGGCTCGTTCACAAGGACGCCGTGGAAGGCGTCGACTACAATCTCGAAGACCTGACCCATGTCTGGAACGAAACCAACGATCAGGATCGCCGGATCGTCGAGGAAAATGCCTTCGGTATTCGCTCGCCGGCGTATGAGCCAGGTCCTTATTCCATGGAAGACGAAGGCGGCGTCATGCAGTTCGTCAATTGGTATGCCGACTTCATGATCGACCGGTTGTCGGGCGACAAGAAGAAGCTTTCCGCAGTAGCTTGATGCAGATGACCATGGCTGTGACCTATAAGCATATCGATGAGATGAAGCCCTGGAGCGACAAGCTTCATATGCTGGAGTGTATTTCGGTAACCCCCGAAACGCCCGATGTGATGACGTTCCTGTTTCGCTCCAATGACACGAACTGGTTTCGCTACATTCCGGGACAGTTCGTGACGCTGGAACTGCCGGTCGGGCCGGAGCCGCTGTTCCGGACCTACACGCTGTCATCCACACCGTCTCGTCCCTATGCCGTGGCGGTCACGGTCAAGGCACAGAAGAACTCGATCGGCACCCGGTGGATGTTCGACAACCTTAAGCCGGGAATGAAGATCCGCGCGCTTGGTCCTCTGGGTGACTTCTCCTACGTTAAGCACCCGGGCGACAAATACCTGTTCATCTCGGCAGGCTCTGGCGTCACACCAATGATGTCGATGGTGCGCGACATGTGCGATCGCGCGCCCCAGAGCGACATCTCCTTTATCAATTGCTCTCGCACGCCCGCTGACATCGTTTTTCGCCATGAGCTAGAATATCTCGCGCGCTACATGCCGAACCTGTCGCTGGGGTTCATCGTCGAGTCCTGTGGTCGTACTGATCTCTGGTCAGGTCTGAAGGGCTTCGTCGACAAGGCGAAGATTGCGCTCCTGTCTCCTGACTTCATGGATCGCACGGTGTTTTGCTGTGGGCCTGAACCATTCATGGCTGCGGTCAGCTCCATGCTCGAAGCCTCAGGCTTCGACATGACACGCTACCATCAGGAAAGCTTCGCGCCTGCCGCACCGCCGGTTGCCGTTGGAGAAACGGCACTAGAAGCCGATGGTGAGGCGATGACGACCGTCGGCTTCACGCTCTCCGGCAAGGAGGTGCCTTGTCAGCCCGGACAAACGGTTCTGATGACTGCGAGATCGGCCGGCGTTCGCATCGGTGCGGCTTGCGAATCCGGCATCTGCGGCACCTGCCGCGTCCTGAAGCTGTCGGGAGAGGTCGAGATGAACCACAATGGCGGCATCCTCGACGAGGATATTGCTGAAGGCTATATCCTGGCCTGTTGCTCAAGGCCGCTCACTGACGTCAAGGTGGAGGCGTAAAGCCTCTACCCACCTTATCGCTTCCGGAAATCGGCATTCGCTGCCAAGTCTATGGAACGAGTTCCTAGTTCTTCCGTTTCTAAAATGTCTAAGGCTGTGTCACTGCGGGCGTTTTTCCGCGTTTCTGCCGAAGGATATAAAAACAGCACAACATCAATGTGCAAAGAAACGGAGGAAATTCATGCTGAATTTGCGGAAGACGAGCCTCGCCACCGCTTTTGTCATGGTCCTGACGAGCTTTACGCCATCGCAGGCCTTTCAGGTCCCAACACCTATCCCGGCACCCGTTGCTGCCCAGGATCACGTCGTAGACGTGCAATATCGCGATTGGCGTGACCGTCGTGACTGGCGTCAGCGGCACGGTCGCGACTGGCGTAACCATCGCGAGTACCGTCGCCAGGGCTTCTATAACGGTCACCGCGGCTATCGCGAACGCCGTCCAGGCTATCGTTACCATAACGGTTACTGGTTCCCGCTTGCAGCCTTTGCAGCTGGCGCGATCATCGGCGGCGCAACGAATCAGGCGCGCCCTTCCTACGGCAGCAGCCATCAACAGTGGTGCGCGAACCGGTGGCGCTCTTATCGCGCTTATGACAACAGCTATCAGCCCAATAACGGACCACGCCGTCAGTGCGTTTCGCCCTATAGCTGAAACCGTTGATTTGGAAGGCCCGGCTTGTCCGGGCCTTCTGCCGTCTAGCAGCAATCCGTTCAAGTATCTGTGATCGTCTCGTTAATGCTGCATTCAGGCTGGGTTTCCTAACGTGAGTATAAGGCGAGTCCACGCCGTTAAAAATGGATAAACAGGAGAATAATCGTCGTAGTTCACCCCGTTCGGTTGAGTATCCGGACGCGAATGGAGAAGGTCAGATGAAGAATTACATGAAAGCTATTTTGGCTGCCGGCCTTTCTGCAGTTGTGGCTGCTGGATCTATTGTGCCAGCGCAGGCCATGCCGATTGTGCCCGCAGCACCTTCAGCGCCCCAGGCCGACAACAATATCGTCAACGTCCAGTACTGGCGCGATCGTGGCTATTACCGCGACTATGGCCCAGGCTACTATCGGGGCCATCGTGGCTACCGCGATTACCGTCCTGGCTATCGTCGCCACAATGGCTACTGGTTCCCGTTGGCAGCCTTTGCGACAGGCGCTATCGTCGGCGGCGCACTGGCGCAGCCACGCGAGGTATATCGCCCTGTTCCGGAATATCGTCCTCGCCCGGTCTACCGCGAGTATCGTCCGGTTGTGCGCGGTGGCGTGAGCCAAGCCCACGTGAACTGGTGCTACGGTCGCTACCGTTCGTACGACGCCCGTAGCAACACGTTCCAGCCTTACCACGGTCCGCGCCAGACCTGCTACTCGCCGTACGGCTGATCGGACAAGGGTATATTATTGATAAGAGCCGTCTCGCATTCGCGGGGCGGCTTCTTTGTTAAATGATGCCGACACGTCGCAGCAGGAACCATGCCAGAAGACTGGACGCTATGATGAATCCGCCCGCGTAAAGCGTACCGTTCCCACCATCGATAAACGGCAGTGCGCTGGTGTTCATGCCGAAGAAGCCAGTGACGAGCGTGGGTGGCAATAGAAACGCCGTCATGATCGAGAGGATGTAGAGATGGCGGTTGGTTTCCGAAGACAGTTTAGAGTCGATTTCTTCATGCAGCAGACGCGCTCGCTCCTGCAGCGCATAGACATCGTAATCGACAGACTCCAGCCGGCTCGTCAGTCGCCCGGCAATTTCTTCAAAACCGACAGGCATGTCATCTTCATCGGCCGCTGATGCGCGCCGCATCAGGGTCAGCACCGTGCGCAGATGCCGATGCAGTCGCACGACGGTGCGTCGCACAGGCGCAAGCCTGCGCCTCTCATCCCGCGGCGTGGTGTCATAGACATAGTCTTCGATTGCGTTGAGTTCTTCGGTCGTCTCCATGACCAGGTTGATCAGGCTGCGCTGGAACTCCGCCACCAGCGCTTCGAAAATATGAGACGGCGTGGAGTAGCGCTTTGAGTTCTTGTCGATGGCGGCGCGCAGTCGGTCAACGGATCGTAGCGGCTGAAGCCTCGTCGTAATGATGAAGCGATCCGTAAGGGCAAAATGCAGCCAGCCAAGATCGCGTGTTTCCTGATCGAACTCACGCTGAAAGTCGACAAGCGTGCCGTAAAGCGCGCCCTCATCGACGGTGATCGAAGGGTGCGTCTCATGGGTGGTCAGGCTGGCGCGGAGATTCTCATCCAACCCCTGGATGGCTTCAAGAAAGGTCGCCACCCGCGTGTCTGCCAGATTGAGGTGCAGCCAGAAAAATCCGTCGTGGCTCTGTAAGTCTTCCCAACGGGCGCTGGGCGCCAGTCGGGTACAAGACAGATTTCCCGGCTGGAAGCGGTAGGCCCAGACAAGGCCGGGAATGGCGGGGTACTGTATATCCATATGTCAGTCCTGAAAGCCGGAGTCTTGGACGGCGAGATCGAGCAGACGCAAGGGGCTCTTGCTGCTCTGAAGGCTGGTGATGCTGCGCAGAGTTTTATGACAGTTTCATAACAAGCGCGATCCCATTGGCGGCAAATTTGAAATTGACGTTTACGTAAAAATCAATTAGCCCGTAGAGACATTGGATTGTAGGCAGACGCTTCGGGAGGAGGCAGGATGTATACCGCGCCGGTAGACGATATCGCTTTTACGTTGAAACACGTTGCAGGGCTGGGCGATGCTCTTCAGAGCGGTGCGCTCGGTGATCTCGATGAAGATCTCGTCGATGCCATTCTCCAGGAAGCAGGGCGTTTCGCGACGGAAGAGGTCGCTCCGCTCGCGGAAGTTGGCGATCGTCAGGGTTCACGCATGGTGGATGGTGAGGTTCGCACGCCGGATGGGTGGGCTGGGCTATATCATCGCTGGGCGGAAGGTGGCTGGAACGGCCTGACGGCCCCTGAGGAATTTGGCGGGCAGGGCCTGCCTCACATGCTCAATGTCGCAGCACTCGAGATGTGGAACTCGGGCTCCATGGCGTTCGCTCTTTGCCCGACGCTCACCATGGGCGCGGTCGAAGCCATTTCTGCTCATGGCAGCGAGGAGCTGAAAGCCGCCTATCTCGAAAACCTCGTTAGCGGCAAATGGACGGGCACCATGAACCTGACGGAGCCGCAAGCCGGCTCCGATTTAGCGGCGCTCAAGGCCAGAGCAGAACGTGCCCAAGACGGTACATACCGCATTTTTGGCCAGAAGATTTACATCACATGGGGTGAACACGACGCTGCCGAGAACATCATTCATCTGGTGCTTGCCCGCCTTCCGGATGCACCTGCCGGCACGCGCGGCATCTCGCTCTTCCTCGTGCCGAAATTCTTGCCCGATGCGGCCGGCAACCCGGGTGAACGCAACGATCTGTTCTGCCATGCGCTGGAGCATAAACTCGGAATTCACGGCTCGCCCACCTGCACGATGATTTTTGGCGATGGCCGTTTCGGTCAGGAGAAAGGTGCGATCGGCTGGCTGGTCGGTGAGGAGAACAAGGGTCTCGCCTGCATGTTCACCATGATGAACAATGCGCGCCTTGCGGTCGGTATGCAGGGTGTGGCGATTTGCGAAGCCGCCACGCAGAAGGCAATTCAATACGCCAATGAGCGGACCCAAGGCAAAGCGCCGGGAACGAAGGCCACGGGCATGAGCCCGATCATCGAGCATCCGGATATCGCCAGAACGCTGCTCACGATGAAGGCGCTGACGCAAGGTTCTCGCGCCATAAGCTTCGCCTGCGCTCACGCGATCGACATGAGCCATGCGGAAAGCGGTGCTGGAACGCAGAAGTTGTGGCAGGAGCGTGCAGCCCTTCTAACGCCGATTGCCAAGTCCTTCTCCACCGATGCCGGTGTGGATGTGGCGTCCCTCGGTATTCAAGTACACGGTGGCATGGGCTTCATCGAGGAGACCGGTGCGGCCCGCTATCTGCGCGACGCTCGTATCGCTCCGATCTATGAAGGCACAAATGGCATCCAGGCTATCGACCTCGTCATGCGCAAGCTGCCGCTTTCCGAGGGTCATCACGTTCGGGGCTTCATCAACGAGTTGAAGGAAATCGCCGAAGCCGTTCGTGCATCGAACAAGCCGGAACTGGGCGACACCGCACGCTATCTGGACCAGAGCATCGCCGACCTCGAAGCTGCCACCGACTGGCTACTTGAGGCCCAGGCCAAGGGAGAGGCAGCATCAGCACTTGCCGGTGCCACGCCCTACCAGCGGCTCTTTGGTCTTACCCTGACGGGCGTCTATCTCGCCAAGGGCGCGCTGGCTTCTGTTGATGACGGTAATGGTGCCAAGCGAGCATCGCTTTGCCGCTTTGCCGCTGAAAACCTCCTGGCGGAAACGGCTGCCTTAAAGGACCGCGTGGTGTCGGGTGCTGCGAGCCTCGAAGCCGCACGCGCTGTGCTTGCCTGAGGAGGTTGCTGATGTCTGAAGACCATATCCTTCTCGAACGTCCGCAGGCCGCACCTGGTGTGCAGGTCATCCGGTTCAACCGTCCGGACAAGAAGAACGCCATCACAGATGCGATGTATCGCAGCTTGATCGATGCCTTGACGGCGGCCAACGCCGACGCTGATATTCGCGTCATCACCTTTCTCGGTACGCCGGGATGTTTCTCGGCTGGCAACGACATGGCCGATTTTCTCGGGTTTGCCATGTCCGGCGGCAAGGGCAGGCTCGCTGCCGCAGACTTTCTGCACACGCTCGTTGGCGTCGAAAAGCCTATTGTCTCCGGCGTTGATGGCCTTGCTATCGGCATCGGCACGACACTGAACCTGCACTGCGATCTGACGCTTGCCTCCAGCCGCAGCCTGTTCAAGACACCCTTCGTCGATCTGGCGCTGGTGCCAGAAGCCGCATCAAGTCTTCTGGTTCCGCGCATCGCCGGCCATCAGCGGGCATTCGCGCTGCTGGCTGCAGGTGAGGGTTACTCCGCCGAACAGGCGCTTGCGGCGGGCTTGATCTGGAAGATTGTCCATGAGGCGGAGTTGGAGGCGGAAACGCTCAAAACTGCCGCTCATCTTGCATCCAAGCCGCCGCAGGCGCTGAAGATCGCTCGTGATCTGGTGCGTGGCGATATCGACGCTATCCGAAAGAGGATCGATGAGGAAATCGTCCACTTTGCAGCCCAGCTTCAGAGCGCGGAGGCGAGAGCGGCATTCGAAGCATTCATGCGTCGTTAAGGCTTAGCGAAGAAAGGCGGCGACCTTTACGGAACGGGAAGTGTTTCCGGTTATTCGATCAGCATCTTTACTGTTGGGAGAAGGCCGTCATGATGCGCAAAACCGCTCTTGCAATGATCGCACTAATGTCCGTATCCGGCGTTGCGGAGGCGGGCCTGCTTCAGTCGTTTAAAACGCCGTTGCCTGCACAGAGCGATGTGGTGCTGGTGCAGGACTTTAACAGTAGCTCGCAACGCAGCAACCAGAACCAGAACAATGGTTGGGACCGCCGCCAGCCGCGTTTCGTCTGCGTCATCACCCCGCCGGACAGTGCTGAGCGCTCGCGCCCCTATGTCTGCCCCGTCCAACAGGGCAGGGTTGGCGGTCGTTGCCGCTGCTCTGGCGTTGTCGGCAGCGGCAATATCGATACCGCCTGGTAAAAAGCCTTATTTTTCCAGCGTCACGACCGCCTCGACATGCGGCGACCAGAGGAACTGGTCGATCGGCGTAACGTTCGTAATGCGATAACCGCCCTCGACCAGGATAGAAAGATCGCGTGCCAGAGACAGCGGATTGCAGCTGACGGCAACGATCTTCTTCACTGTGCTGCGAGCAAGTTCCTTGCACTGCGCTTCAGCACCGGCTCTCGGCGGATCAAAGACGACGGCGTCGTACACCTTCAGTTCCTTGGCAATCAGCGGATGTCGGAAAAGATCGCGCCGTTCGATCGTGACCGGCTTCAGGCCGGGGGTGTTGCGTGCGGCAAAATCCAGCGCCTTCAATGGCTTGTCTTCGGCTTCCACACCATGCACCTTGCCGATGCGCGCCAGCCGTAGCGTAAAGGTTCCGGTACCGCAGAACAGATCGGCGATCCGCTTCGATTTGCCGATATGTTCCAGCACACGTTCGGCCATAGCGTCTTCCGCCACCTTGGTTGCCTGAAGGAAACTGCCAGCGGGAGGAGCGACCTTGACGCTGCCAAACTCGATGACCGGCTTTTGCGGCTCGATGAGAATTTCTCCTGACAGCGATACGCGGGCGATACCGCGCATGGAAAGAACCGTTTCGGTCAGTGCCCGACGCTGCTTGTCATTGACTGATTTGATGCCGTCCACGGCAATATCGAGCCCAGATAGCGTCTCCAGCACTGTCATGCGGAAAGGTTCGGCATTGGACGCCAGCGGCAGGCCGATTGCGCGGATTGCATCCAGCCTCGATACGATGGCAGGTGACGCGATGGGACATTCTTCGATCGCAACAATATGGTGGCTATTGGCCTGGCTGAAGCCGAGAAGAAGTCCTTTCTCGGTTTTGCGTGCGGTGAAGACGACGCGACGGCGCTCACCGGGCCGACAGATCACCAGTGGCGCGACCTCGGCATCCAACCCTTTGGAGCGCAGCGCGGAGACGACGAGGTTGCGTTTGAAGGCGTGATAGGTTTCGTCCGCCACATGTTGAAGCGAACAGCCCCCGCAAGTGCCGTTCTTGCCATCCGGCCCGAAATGACGGCAGGCGGGCTCACGTCTCTGCTCCGACGCCTCGGTGATCGACATGATCGTTCCCTGGTCTTTCACTCGGGCGATCGCGACTGTTTCCCCCGGAAGGGAGAAGGGCACGTAGACCGTGCCTTCAGGGCAATGTGCGATGCCGTCGCCCTGGGCTCCCAGACTATGGATCTTGACGGTCTGCGTGCTCATGGCTTTCTGCCTCCGAGAAGGAATTCTACATTGCCATCCCCACCCGCAATCGGGGAGGGTATAAGGCCAAGGCTTTCCCAGCCCATATCTTCGGTCAGCCAGCGTTCCAGCTCTGCGGCGACTTGCGGCGCTGTCTCCGGCTCTTTCAAAAGACCAGCCTTGCTGATCGCATCACGGCCTGCCTCGAATTGCGGCTTGACGAGAAGCACGGCGAGCGCGCCTTCGACTGCGAGATCGAGCGCGGGCGCCAGCGCAAGCTTCAGCGAGATGAAGGAGACATCCGACACGATGAAGCTGATCTCGCGACCGTCGATATCGTCCTGTGTCAGGAACCGCGCATTCAGCCCCTCGATGCTGGTCACGCGTGGATTGTTCTCCACCCGTGGATGGATCTGCCCATGACCTACGTCGATCGCCGTCACGTGGCCAGCGCCGCGCTCCAGCAAAACCTCCGTAAAACCGCCGGTGGAGGCACCCACATCCAGGCACTCTTGGCCTTTCGGGTCCAGCTCGAAATGATCGAGTGCGGCAACGAGCTTCAAGGCGGCGCGCGAGACATAATCCTGCGCCGGATCGTCAATGGCGATCACTGCGGTCTCAGCGAAGCAGAGGCTTGGCTTGGTCACGATCTTGCCATTCACGCTGACGGTGCCGCGCGATACGGCATCGCGCGCGCGGGAGCGGCTTGCAAACAGGCCCTTGGCGACCAGGAGCTGGTCCAGGCGTTGGTTTTCAGATGTTTTGGTCATGGAGAGTGTCAATGACGGCCAATCGGGCGTAGCGCAAGCGGTTTGTGTCCGAGGGCTCTTGAAGACTTCGTTTACCCTGCCCGGCACTCCTCAGCTTTGTTTTTTTAGTACCTTCAGATTTAAGCAAAAATCAACCGCTTTGCAGCAGTTTGCGAAGCTGAAAAAAGAGCCGTCGCTGACATGAAGGTTAGGCCGGAAAACTTGTGGTTCGCGGTCTGATGACTGATGCGCGGTCCTGCGTCGAAGAAGAGTTGTCGATGTCTTTAAAAAATTTGCCTATCAATATCAAGCTGATGATGACCTTCGTCGCCTTGATGGGTGTGTGTCTGGTCGCATCGGCATTCGTTTTTCTTCAAACGCTAGACGCGCAGCATCTGTCTGAAACGCAAACTCGCACAGCTCAACTGATGCAGACGGTCGACGAAGCGAAAGCCGCCATGCTGGAGCAGGTGGTCAATCAGCGCGGCTTTCTGCTGTTCCGAAGCGACAGCACCTACAAAGACGTCTTCGCCCAGCGCGACGTGATGCTCGCGAAACTGAAAGAGGCACGCGGGTACGCCGCAGACCAACCAGATATTCTGAAATCCATCGACGAGATGGAAGCCACTGCGACTGTCTTCTTCAAGCAACTGGCCGAGCCGCAGATCGCCGCTCGCAAGACGACAGAAGCCCCGGTTTCCGAAATCATCGAGATCGGCCGCAACCAGGCCAAGGGCCAGGTCGATGGCTTCCGCGCCGCTGCCGACAAGATCAAAGAACAGCTCAACACGTTGACCAGGTTGGAGGTCGCTGCTCAGCAAGGCGCTCAGGCCAATCTTCAATATGCGCTGCTCGGTGGTGGTGCTGCAGCTGGCCTCGTTTCGGTTCTGTTGATCTGGGCGTTGTCGCGCGCCATCGTCACGCCCATCGTCGGCATGACGGATGCCATGAGCCGTCTTGCCAATGGCGATAACAATGTCGATGTCCCTGCGGTTGATCGCGGCGACGAAGTTGGGAAAATGGCTAAGGCCGTTCTGGTCTTCAAGGACAGCGCGATCGAGAAGCAGCGTCTTGCAGGTGAGACGGACCGCATGCGCTCCGCGACCGAAGCTGATCGTCGGCGCAACGATGCTGAAAAAGAGCGCGCCGAAGCTGAACAGGCTTTTGCCCGCGAAGAACTTGCCAAGGGTCTCCAGGCACTGGCCGACGGCAATCTCGACTATCGCATCGAAAAGCCGTTCACCCCGTTCGTCGAGCCGCTTCGTCTGAACTTCAACACCTCGCTCGATAGCCTGCAGCAGACATTGCGTAAGGTGGGCGAGAACGCTGCTGCAATTCATGCCGGCGCCGCCGAAATGCTGTCCGCAGCCGATGATCTGTCGCGCCGCACGGAACAGCAGGCAGCTTCCGTCGAACAAACCGCTGCTGCCCTGGAAGAAGTGACCACCACCGTTCGCGATAGCGCCAAGGGTGCTGAAGAAGCAGGAGCTCTGGTGCAGCGCGCCCGTGCCGGTGCCGAACAATCCGGTGCGGTCGTGCGTCGCGCCGTGGCCGCAATGCAGGAAATCGAAAAGTCTTCCGGCGAAATCACCAACATCATCGGTGTGATCGATGATATTGCCTTCCAGACAAACCTGCTCGCGCTGAATGCTGGTGTTGAGGCTGCCCGTGCCGGTGAGGCCGGTAAAGGTTTTGCCGTCGTCGCACAGGAGGTTCGCGAGCTTGCTCAGCGTTCCGCCAATGCCGCGAAGGAAATCAAGGCGCTGATCAGCAACTCAAGCAGATACGTTGAAAATGGCGTAGGCCTCGTCGACGAGACCGGCAAGGCGCTACAGATGATCGTCGCTGAGGTGGAAGAGATCAACGCTCATGTCAGCGCCATCGTCACGGCATCACGCGAACAGGCGACGGGCCTGCAGGAGATCAGTACTGCCGTCAACAGCATGGACCAGGGAACGCAGAAGAACGCCGCCATGGTCGAACAACAGACCGCAGCCAGCCATTCACTGGCTCGCGAGGCTGAGGCGCTGAACGGACTGATCGGCCAGTTCAACCTCGGGGCAGGGGCAGAACAGCGCATCGCGTCCTACATACCGCCCGCCACTCCCGTTGTCCCGCGTTCCGCCCCAGCGGCTTCCGCCAAGCCGCTCTATTCGACGAAGCCAAGCTTCACGCCCGCTGCTGTTAAGCCAACGGCACGCCCCGTAGCCTCGCCCGCGCGTGCGCTGGGCAATACGCTCGCCAAAGCCTTTGGAGCTTCGGCAGAAGCGGTACAGCCGAAAGCAAGCGAACAGAACTGGGAAGAGTTCTGAGAGCAGGCTCATCGCGAGCTCGCTGAACTGCCAATCCATGAAAACATATGGCAAGGCAGATATTAAAACCGTTACGGCGGATACAACAAAATGGTCCCAGATCTAGCGGACCTTTGAGCCCGCCGTACAACTCATGAAGTCTCTTTGAGCCGGAGATAATGTCCGGCTCTCGTGTCGCAGCATGCGCTGCGACCGACGGCGTTATGCCGGTGTCTGCGCGAAAAGCCGTCACACACGAAGGTATTGAACCGCACGAAGTGTCTCGACCCGCAGAGCATTCCCTTATTAGGCTCCCCCAATTCGCAACCTGATCCCGGTCCGTTCTTGTTTTCATTTTAAGACGTTCCGTGAACCTGATCTCGTCGCGCATCTAACGTGGAGCGGTCAAAATCAATGAAGGATGAGTTTTACCGAATCAGCACCCCGCGCTCGCCCTCCATCAAGATTTCAATGCCAGCCGCTTCATCGAAAGCTGACGGGATGCACTGTCAGACGATTGCACGTGAAAGTTTAGCCAGTGATATCGTGATGATCTGCTGATGCGACGGTGAGACGCAGTATATCTCGTAACGATATTGCTGGAAGAGTGATGATTACTGCCAGTATCAAGCCCGCGAGGGCATCCGATTGAATGTCCTAAACGGCGAATCATGCAGAAGAAAAACAACTTTACCGGGTTTTCTCCGTTAACTCACCCTGGGTGTCGGAACGGAAACCAACGCCCAGAAACCGTATTCATCGCAATTATAGTCCGATAAAGTCGACATTATATCTTAAAATCGATGTATTGTAATTCATTGATGTCAATATATTAAAAAAATATGCTTGTGTTTACCCCTTTTTTTTATGTCGTTATCTCTGTTGGCGGTTTACCTATTAATTTTCCGACGGGGTTTTCCTTGGAGAGGAAAAAGACTGCGTGAATGATTGAGAATCTGAGGCCGAATTGAAATTTTTCGCTCTTGATAGATGGTTAAAATGATGTAGGTGGCATAGTTTTCCTTTGAAATTTAGCGTTTGATTCGCAGAGATACATGTGTTTCAAGAATAATCAGATGCGTCACCAATATTAACTTGGCTTTAAATGTTTGCCTGATAAGACACCCTTAGAGTTAGGTTACTCAAGCAACCAAATTTATTAGCGTCATTCGCAATAACTAGCGTGGAAAATCCGGGCTTACCTCTCAGGCTCGAATTGCATGAAGCGGTTCCTACGCAGGTTCACATGAGCCATGTTCTCAACAATTTCGCTTCATTTGCACGTGTCGGATTCATGTCTATTTGGGCGATGTCTGACGGCAGATAGGCGTGACCAGTCGCCATCCGGTAAGGGACACGTTCATGACTTCCATTATTTCTTCGCTGTCTGCTGCGCAGATTTCAAAGCTTTCCACATCGACTATTGCGAGCTTGACCTCGGCGGACGTGAACGCTCTTGATAATACAAAAATCAAGGCCCTTAGTTCTTCGCAGATCGCAGCCCTTAGTACCGCGAATATCGCTTTGCTCGACTCTGAAGACATGCGCGCCATTTCGCCGAGCGCCGTCAAGGGTCTGACGCTGAATCAGCTGGAGGTGCTCAGCAGCGGCCAAGTCAGCAGCCTGAGTGCGGCGCAGGTCGTTGCTCTTTACACCAGTCAATTCGAGGCTCTTGGGACAAGCCAGATCGAGGCGCTTACCTCGGCGCAGGTTGCTGGCCTCACAGCAGCTCAGGTCGGCACACTCGACAGTGCCGAACTCGCGCTCTTCTCCACTGGCGAGATCGCATCCATCAGCGCGCAGGCGCTCTCCAGCCTCACCGCAGCGGCCCTGGAGAACCTCAGCACGGATAATGCTGCAGCGCTGACCAAGACGCAGGTAGCGGCTATGTCTTCTGGACAGCTGAACGCTCTGTCGTCGGACGCTCTGGCAACCTTCTCCTCCGA
>NZ_CAJYTV010000006.1:0-122613 GCF_913777885.1 uncultured Agrobacterium sp.
GCGTGGGGATGAGGCGATCAGCCTCAACTTGTCTCCCATTCA
Source organism: uncultured Agrobacterium sp. (assembly GCF_913777885.1). NCBI lineage: Bacteria > Pseudomonadati > Pseudomonadota > Alphaproteobacteria > Hyphomicrobiales > Rhizobiaceae > Agrobacterium > uncultured Agrobacterium sp. The sequence continues at coordinate 43 of NZ_CAJYTV010000006.1, forward strand.
CCGTCGCACACGCAGATCAACAAACAGCATCATCCTAAAACAGAAAAACCCGCCGAAAAATCGACGGGTTTGTCAGCGGTCTGAGTCCCGCACGAAGCGGGACTTTGTCGTTTAGAGCTTTTCACCTTTTGACGGAAACATACCCTGCGTTTTGGAGATAGTTTGCGCATTCGTCTGGTTGGATTGTTTGGACGAGCGCGCCGATATGTCGCCATGTCTCTTCCATTGTCCGTTTCTGCGCATGACGCATCCAGTGCTTTATCTTTGAGAAGGCCTGTTCGATGGGATTGAGGTCGGGCGAATAGGGCGGCAGGAACCAGAGCCTCGCACCGGCGGCTTTGATGGCGCTGTGGATGGCGGCTGCCTTGTGGCTGCCGAGATTGTCCATGATGACGATATCGCCGGGCTTTAGAATGGGCACCAACTGCTGTTCGACATAGGCGCGGAAGCACTGGCCGTTGATCGGCCCGTCAAAGACGCAAGGTGCTGTCAGCCGATCATTTCTCAAGGCCCCGAGGAATGTCATGGTGCGCCAGTGCCCGTGCGGCGCAAAGGCCCGCAGACGCGTGCCTTTTGGTCCCCAGCCTCTGATGGGGGTCATGTTGGTCTTGATCCAGGTCTCATCGATAAAGACCAGCCGTTCGGGATCAAGGTGATGCTGCAAAGTCATCCATCGCTGTCGTCTGCGAGCCACATCGGCACGCGCCTGCTCAAGGGCAAACAGCGTTTTTTTTGAAGCGCAGTCCTTCGCTGCGGAGGAATTCCCAAATCGCATTATGGGAGACGCGAATACCTCGCGATGACAGTTCCGCCTTTAGGCCATGGAGCGTCAGATGTGGATTTTGAGCGAGCCGCTCGGCAATGAAGTCACGATGCGGCTCAAGTATACGCTTTCGATAACCACCCATCTTGGCAGGGCGAACCGATCCAGTCGCACGATGGCGCTGCGACCACTTCACCACGGAAGAGGCGGCTACTTCAAAGCGCGCAGCCACGGCACGAATGCTCTCGCCGCTCGACACAGCAGCGACAACACGCTCACGAAGATCATTTGATATCGGTGCGGTCATTGGATGCTGGCCTCCGTCCAGCCAGCATCAGTGAATCAGAACAAAACTGATTTGGGAATCCAAATCGATTCAGAAAAATGGTGAACCGCTCTAGATCGCGAGAAAGCTCAGAAGGTCAGAGCGCGATCGCCGTTCTCGTCCTTGATACGGCTTGGAAGACCGATCTTGTTGAGGATATTTAGGAATGGCTGCGGTGGCAGCTCCTCGACATTTGCCATCTGTTTCACATCCCACTCGCCAGACGCGATCAGCATCGCGGCCGCAACGGGGGGAACGCCTGCCGTATAGGAAATACCCTGTGAGCCGACTTCCTCGTAAGCGTCCTTGTGATCGGCCACGTTATAGATAAAGACTTCCCGCTCTTTGCCGTCCTTCGTTCCCTTGACGATATCTCCGATGCAGGTCTTGCCGACATAATCTGGAGCCAGTGAAGACGGATCGGGCAGCACGGCCTTGACGACCTTCAGCGGCACTACTTCCAGACCTTCGGCAGTCTTGACCGGCTTTTCGGAGAGAAGGCCGAGGTTTTTCAAGACGGTGAAGACGTTGATGTAATGGTCGCCAAAGCCCATCCAGAAACGCACGTCCGCGCCGTCCATGTTCTTGGAGAGCGAATGCACTTCATCGTGACCGGTCATGTAGGCTTTTTGCTTACCGACAACGGGCAGATCGAATTCCTGGCCGACTTCAAACATCTGGTTTGTCTGCCACTGGCCATTCTGCCAGGAGTAAACGACGCCGGTGAATTCGCGGAAATTGATTTCCGGATCGAAGTTGGTGGAGAACCAACGACCGTGGCTTCCGGCATTGATATCGACAATATCGACCGACGTCACTTTGTCGAAATACTCATCCTTGGCCAGGCGCGCGTAGGCGTTGACGACACCTGGATCGAAGCCCACGCCCAGAATGGCAGTGACGCCCTTTTTCTTGCATTCCGCGGCGCGCTTCCATTCGTAGTTTCCGTACCACGGTGGCGTCTCGCAGATCTTTGTCGGATCCTCGTGGATCGCGGTATCCATATAGGCAACGCCTGTATCCATGCAGGCCTGAAGAACGGACATGTTGACGAATGCCGAACCGACGTTGATGACGATCTGGACACCGGTCTTTTCTATCAAGGCCTTCGTGGCCTCAATATCCATCGCGTCCAGCGCATGGGCTTCAAGTTTTACCTCGGTCTTGAGGCTCTTCTTTTCACGTACGGATTCGACAATCTTGCGGCACTTATCGACAGTGCGTGACGCAATATGAATGTCTCCCAATACATCGCTATTCTGGGCGCACTTATGCGCCACGACCTGTGCTACGCCACCGGCGCCGATGATGAGAACGTTCTTCTTCATTTCAGGTGATGCCTCCTTTTCCCCGCAGGGATGGCTTGTTGAGTAACGGTGCTACATGCGCCTCTCAGAGCGCGCTGTTACGACAGACTTTGCTGATAGTCGACAAAGTCGAATTCGCGGACGGTGCGAATGCTGCCGTCCAGTTCCTTGATGGCGATCGCCGGCATCTTTACGCCGTTGAACCAGTTCTTCTTGACCATGGTGTATCCCGCCGCATCCTGAAAGGAGACGCGATCACCGACCTTGAGTTCGTTTGCAAACTTGAACTCGCCGAAGACATCGCCTGCGAGGCAGGATTTGCCGCATACCATATAGGAATGCTCGCCCTCGTTGGGCGCAACCTTCGCGTTTTCGCGATAGATCAGGAGATCCAGCATATGGGCTTCGATAGAGCTGTCGACAATAGCCAGGTTCTTGCCATTGTAGAGCGTATCCAGAACCGACACTTCCAGCGTCGTGCTCTTGGTAATCGAAGCTTCGCCCGGTTCAAGATAGACTTGCACGTCGTATTTTTCGGAGAACTGCTTCAGGCGTTCACAGAACTGGTCGAGTGGGTAGTTCTCGCCGGTGAAGTGAATGCCGCCACCAAGGCTGACCCATTCTGCGCGCGACAAAAGTGAACCGAACTTCTCCTCGATCTGGCCAAGCATCTTATCGAAAAGACCGAAATCGTTGTTTTCACAGTTGTTGTGGATCATGAAGCCGGAGATGCGGTCCATGACCTTCTCGACCTTAGCTACATCCCATTCGCCCAAACGGCTAAACGGGCGCGCGGGGTCTGCCAGATCGAAGGTGGAAGAACTCACTTGCGGATTGAGACGCAGACCACGAACGATGCCGGACGCCTTGTCGGCAAAGCGTTCCAGTTGCCCTATGGAATTGAAGATGATCTTGTCGGCGTGAGAGACGACCTCGTCGATCTCGTAATCGGCATAGGCGACCGAATAAGCGTGGGTCTCGCCGCCGAATTTCTCATGTCCCAGACGCACTTCGTAAAGCGATGATGACGTCGTGCCGTCCATGTACTGCGCCATGAAATCGAAGACCGACCATGTCGCGAAACACTTGAGTGCAAGAAGCGCCTTGGCGCCGGATTTTTCGCGCACATAGGCGATCTTCTCCATGTTGCGAAGAAGCTTGGTCTTGTCGATCAGGTAGTAAGGTGTCTGCAGCATCGGCCAGTCGCATCGTCCAATTGATAGAGATCATGAGATCATTTTTCCGGCCTTATATGATGCTTGTGACAGGAAAACAAACCTGTCGGTAACAATTGCGAAGATTCACAGAACGGATTTCGCAGACATCGGGAACAAAAGTCCAAGCGCCACGTTTGGAAGTCAGGCGAAATTTGACACTTCAGAAAAGGATTGAACATGGCAAGCGTTCGCAACGTTGAAGACAAGGTACGCGAAACCCTCAACAGCGCTGAGGCTGAGGACGTCTCTGCACAGCTCTCCCAGCTGCGCGATGACCTGTCCAACCTCGCAAGAAGCGTCAAGGCACTTGGCGTCGGCGTTTCCCATGAGGTCAAGGCGCAGGCATCGCGCGTTGCAGACGACGCCATGGCGAAGTCCGAGCAGACGGTTCACGCGGTTAGAGACGAAATCCAGACCCTCAATGACAATCTAGTCTACCAGGTTCAGCGGAACCCCCTCCAGTCTCTCGGCATCGCCGTTGCGACCGGCTTCCTTCTCGCACTCGTCACGCGTAAATAAGGCGCAGACATGCTTCAAGCATTTTTGCTCTATCTAGGCGATACACAGCGTGAAGGCACCTTCGTGACGCGGCGCATCAAAAGCGCAATCGTGCTTAGGGTTCTTGCCGCCTTCTTTTTTCTGATCGCGGTTATCGCTGGCGGTATCGGCGGATCGATCTATCTCGCGAGGGAAATCGGAGCAGGACCAGCGGCACTTGTTATCGCGGGGATTGCCTTTCTTCTAGGGGTGATCATGCTTGTTGCGCTGGCAGTATCGCGCAGACCTCGTGCCTACCGCACACCCGTGGCGTCACCGCTTGCTGCCGCTCCTCTTGCAGTGGAAGCAGTGGCGGCCGGCGCGTTGGGCAAGCGCCCCTACACTGCTCTTTTGATCGCGATGGCGCTTGGCTTCATCACTACGCGGGTTACTGTCCGCAAAAAGTGAAGATTTCGACGCTTCATCTAAACCGAGCACATGGCACTTGAATGTGGCATGTGCTTCCCGCATTTATTTCCTAGGCTACCGCCTGCCCTTCTGTCGACAAAATGATAGGCAGTTTCCAACCGTCATTTTACGGAAGGATTTTGGATGCGCCAGAAAGTTCTTGTTGTCGGTGGGGCTGGTTATATCGGGTCCCACACCTGCCTTCTCCTTGCGGAAAGGGGTTATGAACCCGTTGTCTTCGATAATCTTTCCAACGGTCATGAAGAGTTTGTCCGCTGGGGGCCTTTCGAACAGGGCGATATTCGCGACCGAGTACGACTGGATGAGGTCTTCGCCAGGCATAAGCCCGTGGCCGTTCTTCATTTTGCCGCTCTGATAGAGGTCGGAGAATCCGTCAAGAATCCCGTGGCATTCTACGACAACAACGTGGTGGGCGCTCTTACACTCTTGTCCGCCACGATGGAGGCTGGAGTAAAGGCCTTCGTCTTTTCATCGACCTGCGCAACCTATGGACTGCCAGAACGCGTGCCACTTGATGAAAGCCACCGTCAAGCACCGATCAATCCATACGGCAGGACGAAGTGGATCGTAGAACAGGCGTTGAAAGATTTCAGCACCTACAACGAGTTGAAGTCGGTCATGCTTCGCTATTTCAATGCGGCGGGCGCGGATTTCGAAGGGCGTATCGGTGAGTGGCACAAGCCGGAAACTCATGCGATACCTTTGGCCATTGAGGCGGCACTTGGCCGTCGACAAGGCTTTAAGGTGTTCGGCACAGATTACGACACGCGCGACGGCACTTGTGTACGCGACTACATACATATCCTGGATCTTGCCGATGCCCATGTCCGTGCCGTGGATTACTTGCTGGCAGGCGGTGACACCGTGGAGCTCAATCTCGGCACCGGTACTGGAACGACAGTGAAGGAGTTGCTGAATGCGATCTCCGAAGTGTCGGGCCGACCTTTCCCAGTCGATTTTGCTGACAGGCGGGAAGGCGATTCCACTACGCTCGTTGCCAATAACGACAAGGCTAGGGACGTACTCGGCTGGGAGCCGAAGTATTCGCTCAAAGATATTATTTCTTCCGCGTGGCGCTGGCATTCTGCGCACAACGCCGAACTGTAAGTTTCAGGCATTCCCGGCGATTGCGCAATCACCGGGAATGCCCTGCATCTTTATGTCTCAATATCTTCTTGGCGCGTCATCAGTTCCGCTTCAGCGGGAAGTGCCTTAAACGTAAAAACACCGGCCGTTAGGCCGGTGTTCCGAGATGAAGCGTCATGCTCCAACTCTCTCCTCTCCCGTAAAGGATCAGGGTTTGGTCGCGCCTGTCTGCGTGGTATCTGTAGCAGCCGGTGTAGCGGTGCTCGCGTTAGCGTTCTTGTCCTTCAAGGTCATGAACTCCGGCGCAGACTTCAGCGATTCCGCAGTCTCCGTGGTCGTCAGACGAACGGTGCCATTGTTGGTGTCGCGAGTGACAGTAATCTTGTCCATTGGCACTGCGACGTCTTTCGCGCCAATTCCAAGGAAGCCGCCGACGCCAACTACAGCTGCGACGATGCCGCCGTTTTCTTCCAGGATGAGGTTGGTTACGTTACCAATGCTCTCGTCTGCGGAGGTATAGACGGAGTTGCCGATGTAATCATTTGCGCTGATCTGATTGGCAGCCTGTTCGGTCAGATAGGAGCCGGATGCAGCGCCTGAGTCAACTGTCGTCGCGCCAGGGGTTGCTGGCATGGCAGGTGTTGCATTCGGGCTCGCAGGAGCCGTGGTACCGGCTGCTGGCGGATTTGCGTCTTGGGCGATGGCTAGCGGTGCGAACGCTGTAGAACCCATAAGGGCGGCCGTCGCGATCAGGGTCAGAGTCTTCTTCATATCGTACCTTCCTTTCATCGTCTCTAAAACCGGTTGGTGACAGTGTATCTGTCTGTTTGGTCAACCTGTTCGTCTGGCAAACGGCAGGACAGCGAAGATTGTTCCGAGATTTCTGCCCGATCAACAAAGGGTGAAAATCAAAAAATATGCGACAGATAGCGGCACACAGGATCGCAAACAGCATTGTGTGCCGAAAATAGAGGCGTATTATCGCTGGAATTTCAGCAAGCATGCACTTCTAGGGGCGTTACGATTTCAAGGTTCAGAGCATTCCTTGCCAGACTGTCTCCCACTGCATCAATAGGCACCTACATCGTCATCATGACGACGCTGGTGACACTTCCGCTGATCGTGTTTGCTGGCTACCTCATGCTGCGCCTGGAGGCGGATGAGCGTGAGGATTTGCAGCGCGAGGCTGTCGATGACGCCCGCGCCATCAGCCGCAACGTTGAGCGGCGTCTGCAGGAAATGAGCACGACACTCAATCTTCTGGCGCAATTTCCAGAACTGGAAAATGGCGATCTCGCCAGCTTCCACCAACGCGTCAGCGAGAGCCTACGAAAAAGAGAAATCTACGTCGTCGTTGCGACACGCGATGGGATGGAGAAGGTCAATACCCGCCTGCCCTATGGGCAACCACTCGGCAAAGTTCCTGAAGCAGCCGGTGTCCAAGCCGCAATCGATGCCAAGCGTGTGACGCTTTCCAACATCTTTTATGCAGAGAACAGGAAGGAATGGGTCTTTACCGTTACGCTTCCCTTGCCTCGGCAACTTTCCGCCGCCGGCGATGTATTGATGGTCACCCAATCGGCACGGGATCTGTCGAACCTCATTTCTACGGATGCGATACCTAACGGATGGTCTGCCGCCGTTCTGGACAATGATGGGCGGGTTGTGATCTCCAGCAATTTGCAGAGAACCGGGTCCGGCGCAGCCTACGAACCGGCAGAGTTGACCTCAAACATAGCGGCTTTCAGCGGAAGTTTCACAGACGCGCACAACAACATTTATGCCTATGCACAGCTTCCCGGCTGGCCATGGAAAGCCATCGTGTCGGGAGCGATCGACCGAAGTGATTCTGCCTTGCGCAGTACATGGCGACAAATGTTGATCGGCAGCTTGGCAATCGTTTTGGTTGCGGTACTTGGCACCTATCTCGTCGGCAGGCAACTGCGTAGATCGGTCGATCAACTCGTGACGGTTGCCGAACGGATAGGCGCCGGCGAGATCGTATCTCGCGTAGAAACCAACGTCGTGGAACTCAACCAGGTTGGAATCGCGCTTTCGAATGCCTCCTTCGATCGCAGTCAAGCCGAGGATCGCAACCAGCTCATTCTACATGAACTGGTTCATCGGTCGAAAAACATGCTGACCCTCGTTCAAGCGATGATGCGCCAACTGGCGCGGGAAAACACGACGGTTGCGGAGCTGCAGAAGGAAGTCGATCACAGGCTTCGCGGCCTGGCCATGTCCATTTCTGCCCTTGCCGAGGTCCAGTGGGAAGGCTTGCCAATCCATCGGCTGATTAAGGGCCATCTCGACGTTTTCGGCAAGACGGCCCAACAGGTTGAGCTTTCTGGCGAGGACTTCCTTCTTTCTCCGGAGGCCGCACAAAATCTGGGCCTGGTCTTTCATGAGCTCAGCACCAACTCCATAAAATATGGTGCGCTCTCGGTGCCGGAAGGTCGGGTTCGTCTACAATGGTCTAAAGACCCATCCGACGATGCTAAGGTCAGAATGGAATGGATCGAAACCGGTGGACCAGCAGCAAGTCCGCCTTCGAGACGTGGATTCGGCACAACCATCATACAACGCCACGCGGAAAGCGCATTTTCTGGCATCGTGTCAGTTGATTATGCACCAAGCGGCTTTAGCTGGACGATGACGGCGCCTGTCAAACGCCTGTTCAAATGAAGCGCGGCAGGGTCGAAAATCGGCCTTAAAAAAAAGTGGAACAAAGAACCGTCAGCAACGTTTTTCAAGCGAGCCAAGCCATTCCCCCGTCCCCGCCTAGAGGCTTGGCATCGCAGGTTTTGCCCCTGAAAACCTGCACCTGAATAGCACGGCTCTTCCCCTAGAGCCGTGCTTTTCTTTTCTAGCGCCAGCAACGAACTTCACCGTTTTAACGCGATCTCATCCTCTGTCGGAACGTTGAGATGCTCTAGACGTCTTCAACGGCTAGATTTATCGATCACAATCATTCTAAGTTGAAATGACATCCTTCGAATTCGACCAGCGCTTGAGGGTGTTGGGCCTCGGAGACGCTGCTCGAAGTAGAACCTGTGCATCTGGAAGTTAGACGCTTTACGAAGCCGCTGGCGCAGGAAACCGTAGGAGGTATCCCACTTCGTCCGCCGAGACGTTATAATGCGCTTCCCCTGCAAGTGCTGCAGGAACGACTTTTTCGAGAACGACACTACCGAAATTGCTTCGACGATCGGCTTCCTCGGAGACGGGAATATCCGTCCGAGTTAGCGGTTCGTTCCAACGCACCTCGAATACATCATCATCACGCCGGCATTCCAGCGTGATGGGTAGATGAAGCGCGAGATTGGGGCTGTGGCTTACGGTGTTGACGACGAGTTCGTGGAACGCAAGGCCGACATAAAGCGCGCCATTGGGGTTGAGTAGAAGATTCTCGCCCTTGACCTGAACAAGGTGAGGATATTCCGGAAGATAGAGATCCGACTGTTGCTTCAGCAAGTCAAAAATCTCCGCGCCTCGCCAATCCGAATCGGTAATCAGATCTTGGGACTGGGCAAGTGCGTGCAGCCGTCCTCTAAATTTCCTCAGGAAATCTTCTTTGGTGAAGCTGAAACGCGCAGTCTGAGCGGATAGGCTTTGAATGATCGCCAGCAGATTCTTGGATCGGTGGCTGACTTCACGCAGGAGAGAGCGCAACAACTGTTCCCGGCGACGCTCGACGGTCACTTCACGTATCGTGGTCTTCAATACCCGCTGACCCGCCATATTGACGGTGGAATACACATGGAACTGGAAGATCCTGTCTTTTCCAGCCATGACTTCAAGCGTGCCGCGGGTACCCGCCGCATTCAGATCTTTCTTCAACTCCGACAGGCGCTGCGCCAACTCCTTGCCGAAAATATTGCTGTCAGTCGGACCTGCGTCATTCTCGTTCGGAAGGTTCCAGACATCCGGCAGGTTGGCGATAAAGATATAGTCGCGATCACGGTCCTGCAGCATCACAGTTTCGCCGGAGTCGAGCAAAGCCAACACCAGCAAATCGTGCAATTCACCTTCGTTCCGGTCTCTATTGTGCCACGCGAGCCGATGCAATTTGATCTCCTAGCGGGAAACGACGTCGAGCGCATACGCGCTCACGCCGACCATTCGTGCGTCAAACGCCCGGCGAACACAAGAGTTGCGGGCTATGACCACTTTCAGCATGGATTACGCGGCAACACGTGAACTTTCGTTGAAGAATAGAGCCTGACTGATCAACGCTTTGACCATATCCGGGTTGAACGGCTTGGTCACGAGGAAGGTTGGTTCTGGACGCTCTCCCGTCAGCAGACGCTCTGGGAAAGCGGTGATGAAGATCACCGGCAGCGTCGTCATTTGAAGAATGTCGTTCATGGCGTCAAGACCGGAGCTGCCATCGGCCAATTGAATATCGGCAAGGATCATCTTGGGCTGGGTGCGATGGAACAGCTCAAGCGCTTCCTTGTGGGTACGGGCTATACCGGTAACGTTGTGGCCAAGATCTGTGACCATCTGCTCGATATCCATCGCGATCAACGGTTCGTCCTCGATGATCATGATATCGGTCGCTACCTGGCGCGCGATCTCAGAGGCGGCCTCGTCGATGAGCTTGCCAATTTCGCTTTCCGGAACCTGAAGGACTTCGGCTGCTTCAGCCGGAGAGAACTCTTCAACCGTGGTCAACAGGAAGGCTTTTCTTGGCATGGCAGGAACTGCTGAAAGATTGGCAGAAGCCCGCTTCTCCCACCCCGTCAGATTTTCGTCCGTTTTGATGTTGATCGCCACGGAACTAAAGATGGATACGAACAATTGATAAAGTGAAACGCGATCGCTGCTCGTCTTCGGGAAGATGCTGACATCAGCGATCAGAGCCTCGAGGCTAGCCGCCACGTAGGCATCGCCCGTGGACTGAGAGCCGCAAACAGCACGCGCGAACCTGCGAAGATAAGGCAGATGCGGTGCGATGCGTGTAGAAACGGACATGTAATACTCCCCTGTTCATGCGGCCTGCAGCGCAAACCTGAGAAACAAATGCATGACTGCAAAAAAAGTTCCATGCCCTTGGAACGTTTTTTTTGCAGGCGCATTTGTAATGCATCACATAAGGAATACCCGAACTCATGAGTATGTTTCAATCGGATCAGGATTCGTCTGATAACGGAGCGGGGCCAACCGTGCCCGATTCCGGACGAGCGGTCATTACACGGAAACTGAGAGAGCTTTACGACGCCGTTCAAGAAGAAGGCATCCCGGACAAGTTTCTCGATCTCCTGGAAAAGCTTGACGAGGCTGAGCGCAAATCGAAAGCGTCGGGTGAATGATGACCAAAGACGCGGAAACGAACGGCCACAACTTCAAGCGCGAGATGCTGGCGGCTTTGCCAAACCTTCGCGCCTTTGCAATTTCTTTGATACGTTCGCGCGATCGCGCTGACGATCTCGTCCAGGACACGATCATGAAGGCCTGGGCAAAGCAGGAAAGCTATCAGCCCGGAACCAACATGCGCGCCTGGCTCGTCACGATCCTACGCAACGAGTTTTACAGCCAGATCCGCAAGTCTGGTCGAGAAGTGCAAGACACCGATGGCGCCTACACTTCGCGCCTCTCCGTGCCGCCCGAACAGCACGGATCGGTCGATCTGCATGATTTTCGCCAGGCACTCGAGAAACTGCCAGATGATCAGCGTGAAGCCATTCTCCTGATCGGAGCCTCCGGCTTTGCCTACGAGGAAGCTGCGGAGATTTGCGGTTGCCCTGTCGGAACAATCAAAAGCCGTGTCAGCCGTGCGCGTATGCGTCTTCAGGAACTGCTTGGGATCGAAAGCGAAAACGAGTTTGGCCCAGACGCTCAGACGACAGCGGTCACCGCTGCTGTATCCATGCGTTGATCGGCCTGTAAATCATGGGTGCCGCTCCTGGCGGCATCCACTACATCCCCGTATCCTTGACCGATTCCATCACCACGAATGTCGAGGTGTTGGCGACACAGGGCAGGCTTGAGATCTTCTCGCCGAGAACCCTCCGGTACTTGCGGATATCGGTCGTTCGAACCTTGAGCAGATAGTCGAACGCACCGGCAATCATGTGACACTCCTCGACTTCCTTTATTTTGCGCACGGCCGCATTGAACTCGTCCAATGCCTTCTCTCGCGTATCCGAGAGCTTGACCTCCGTGAACGCGATGTGGTCGAGTCCCAGCTTTGCCGGGTTGAGCGACGCTCGGAACCCCAAAATATAGCCTTCATCGACGAGACGCTTCAGCCTTGTTTGACAGGGCGTTTTCGAAAGCCCCACGCGACGCGACAATTCCAGAACGGACAGTCGACCTTCCTCGCTCAATGCCTCGATGATCTTCACATCGAAGTGATCCAAATCACCTGTTTCTGGCATTTTAACCATTCATTTTTCCCGAATTAATGAAAAACATAAGATCATATTTCCTTTCTTATCTCGAAAATAAGACCATATCAATTTTGTCGCCGGTGATATTCTGCGGGCAGGCATAGAGAAGGCTTGAAGACAGCCACATCTCTTTTACGAGTCCAATCGAGGGACAATCCGATGGCAGGAACTGCATCCACCGTTTCACTGGGCGAAGCATCGCCACGCGGGATTTTTGACCGGTTTGCACCGGGGATCCGCGAGCATAATGCGCTGAGGCAAGCAATCACGGCTGCCTACCGCCGTCCCGAACCGGAATGCATGGCACCGCTGCTGGAGGCGGCGACGGTCAGCGACAGGGACGCGGAAACAATTCGCGCAACGGCTCGTAGACTGATTGAAGCGTTGCGGGCAAAAGCTAAGGGCACCGGTGTAGAAGGTTTGGTGCAGGAATATTCACTGTCGAGCCAGGAAGGCGTGGCGCTGATGTGTCTTGCGGAGGCGCTTTTGCGTATTCCCGACACCGCAACGCGCGATGCGCTGATCCGCGACAAGATCGCAACCGGTGACTGGAAATCACATCTGGGCGGCGGGCGCTCGCTCTTCGTGAATGCTGCGACCTGGGGTCTGGTCATCACCGGCAAGCTCACGTCGACCGTCAACGACAAGGGTTTGTCCGCCGCGCTGACGAAGCTCATCTCCCGCGCCGGCGAGCCTGTGATCCGTCGTGGTGTCGACATGGCAATGCGCATGATGGGCGAGCAATTCGTCACAGGCCAGACCATCGAGGAAGCCATCAGCCGCTCGCGGCCGCTTGAAGCCAAGGGCTTCCAGTACTCTTACGATATGCTGGGAGAAGCCGCGACGACCGCAAAGGATGCGGAACGCTACTACCGCGACTACGAGCAGGCGATCCACGCCATCGGCAAGGCATCGGCAGGCCGGGGCGTCTATGGCGGACCGGGCATTTCCATCAAGCTTTCTGCCCTCCACCCGCGCTATTCCCGCTCTCAAGGCGAGCGGGTGATGGCGGAACTTCTACCACGCGTGAAGGCCCTGATGCTGCTGGCAAAGCGCTACGACATTGGTCTGAACATCGATGCCGAAGAGGCCGATCGCCTTGAAATTTCGCTCGATCTGCTAGAATCCCTGGCACTCGATGCCGACCTTGGAAGCTGGGCGGGCCTTGGCTTCGTCGTGCAGGCTTACGGCCGCCGTTGCCCCTTCGTCCTCGACTACATCATCGATCTTGCTCGGCGTGCCAATCGCCGCATCATGGTGCGATTGGTCAAGGGCGCCTATTGGGATGCCGAGATCAAACGGGCGCAGCTCGATGGCCTGGAAGACTTTCCGGTCTTTACCCGCAAAGTCCACACGGATGTCTCCTACATAGCTTGCGCCAGAAAGCTGCTGGCTGCGCGTGACGTCATCTTCCCGCAATTTGCCACCCACAATGCGCAATCGATGGCGACGATCTACCATCTGGCGGGTGCTGACTTCAAAATCGGTGACTACGAGTTCCAGTGCCTGCATGGCATGGGCGAACCACTTTACAGCGAAGTCGTCGGCAAGCAGAATCTCGACCGTCCGTGCCGCTTCTACGCGCCGGTCGGCACGCATGAGACGCTGCTTGCTTACCTCGTCCGCCGCCTGCTGGAGAATGGTGCGAATTCCTCCTTCGTCAACCGCATCGCCGACGCGAAGGTGCCTGTCGATTCGCTCCTGGAAGATCCGGTTACCGTCGTCAAGGCGATGCCGGTTCCAGGCGCACAGCATGACAAGATCGCCAAGCCCGAAGCGCTTTATGGCGCGCGCATCAATTCCAGCGGCCTGGATCTTGCCAATGAGAATACGCTCCGCGAACTCGGTGAGGCGTTTTCAAGCAGCGTCACGATGGAATGGAAGGCTGCCGCTCTCGACGCCTCGGGAAATACGCGCCCAGTCACCAATCCCGGCGACCACGACGACATTGTGGGCTACGTGATCGAGCCAACCCAAGAGGATGTTTCAAAGGCCCTGGCGGTTGCGGCAGCTTCTTCCTGGCCGCAGTCCAGCATCGAGACCCGTGCTTATTGCCTGGAAAAAGCGGCTGACCTCATGCAGGCACGAATGCCAATATTGCTTGGGCTCATCATGCGCGAGGCGGGGAAATCGGCGCCCAATGCCATTGCGGAAGTGCGCGAAGCCATTGACTTCCTGCGCTATTACGCGGCGGAAGCGCGCCACACATTCGGGCTCCTGCAACAGCCGCTCGGACCGATCGTCTGCATCAGCCCCTGGAACTTCCCGCTGGCGATCTTCATCGGCCAGGTCGCGGCGGCGCTGGTTGCCGGCAACCCGGTTCTGGCAAAACCCGCGGAAGAGACCCCGCTGATCGCGGCTGAAGGCGTTCGGCTTCTGCATGAAGCCGGCATTCCTGCCGATGCCGTGCAGCTCCTGCCGGGTGCAGGCCAGACGGGCGCACAGCTGGTCGCAGCCCCGCAGACGGCTGGCGTCATGTTCACCGGCTCGACCGAAGTGGCGCGTCTGATCCAGAAGCAGCTTGCCGAGCGCGTCTCAAGCGAAGGCCGTACCATTCCGCTCATTGCCGAAACCGGCGGCCAGAACGCCATGATCGTCGATTCCTCGGCGCTTGCCGAACAGGTCGTGGCTGACGTCATCGCCTCGGCTTTCGACAGTGCCGGTCAGCGCTGTTCGGCGCTTCGCGTTCTATGCCTTCAGGACGATGTAGCGGATCGGACGCTGACGATGCTGAAGGGGGCGCTGCATGAGTTGCGCATTGGCAGAACCGACCAACTCTCCGTCGATGTCGGTCCGGTGATCAGCGCCGAAGCCAAGGACAATATCGAGAAGCACATCGAATCCATGCGCAGCCTCGGCAACACGATCGAGCAAATTTCGCTCGTCAGTGACAATAGCAATGGCACCTTCGTGTCGCCGACCATCATCGAGTTGAAGTCGCTTGCCGATCTGAAGCGCGAAGTTTTCGGCCCGGTCCTGCACGTCATCCGCTTCAAGCGTGAAAAGCTCGATCAGCTGATCGACGATATCAACGCGACTGGCTATGGCCTCACCTTCGGCCTGCATACGCGTCTCGATGCGACCATCGCCCATGTTTTGTCGCGGGTGAAGGCAGGCAACCTCTACGTTAACCGCAATATCATCGGCGCAGTCGTCGGTGTTCAACCTTTCGGCGGTCGCGGTCTGTCCGGCACCGGCCCCAAGGCAGGGGGCCCGCTTTACCTCGGCAGGCTCACACGTGCGGCCCCGGCGGTGGAACGCACTGGGCAGCACAAGGACCAGGCTGTCCTCGATCTGGCACAGTGGTTGGATACCAAGAACGAAACGCAGGCCGCGGAAGTCGCAAGGACATCTGCCCAATCGTCCGCACTCGGCTTCGAGACGGAGCTTGCTGGCCCAGTTGGCGAGCGTAACGTGTATGCGCTACATCCACGCGGCAAGGTTCTGCTCGCACCTGTTTCGACGCACGGTTTATATCGACAACTTGCGGCAGCACTTGCGACTGGCAACACCATCGTCGTCGATAAGGATAGCGGTCTGGAAGAGGCGCTGGCGGGCGCACCGGTCTCGGTTAGGAACAGGCTGTCCTGGAGCGCCGATTGGCAGAGGACAGGTCCCTTCGCAGGCGCCCTTGTCGAAGGGGATTCGGATCGAATTCGCGCCGTAAACAGCCGGATTGCCACGCTGGAAGGTCCGCTTGTACTGGTTCAGGCGGCATCAATGGATGAGGTGCAGGGCGTGAGCCAGCCCTACAATCTCAACTGGTTGCTGGAAGAAGTCTCCATCAGCGTCAACACCACCGCGGCGGGCGGCAATGCCAGCCTGATGTCAATCGGCTGAACGATAAAAGGCTGGCGGGACTTCTCCTGCCAGCCTTTCTACTTTTCGAATTGATCGAGTGGCCTTACTCGATATCGAACGATACGCCTTGGGCTAAGGGAAGGGCTTTGGAGTAGTTGACCGTATTGGTCGCACGGCGCATATACGCCTTCCACGAGTCGGAACCGGACTCTCGGCCACCACCCGTTTCTTTCTCACCGCCGAATGCGCCGCCGATTTCAGCGCCGGAGGTGCCGATGTTGACATTGGCAATACCGCAATCGGAGCCATCGGCAGCCAAAAAGCGTTCCGCCTCCTGAAGGTCCTTGGTGAAGATGGAGGAGGATAGACCGGCCGCAACGGCGTTGTGTTCTTCGATCGCCGAATCGAGATCGGAATACTTCATCACATAGAGGATCGGCGCGAAGGTTTCTTCAAGAACCGGACCAACCTGCTTCGGCATCTCAACAAGCGCGGGCTTGACGTAATACCCGTTTGCAGCACCGGTATCGACGCGCTCGCCACCGGCGACGACACCACCATGTGCCTTCGCCTCTGCAAGGGCCTTCTGCATTCCATCAAACGCAGCCTTATCGACCAACGGGCCGACGAGTGCGGAGGTTTCGAGCGGATTGCCGACGGATACGGATGCGTAAGCTTTCTTCAAACGTGGCACCAGTTGGTCGTAGACGCTCTCATGAACGAAAAGGCGGCGCAGCGTCGTGCAACGCTGCCCTGCCGTTCCCATGGCGCCGAAGGCAATAGCACGCAGCGCCATGTCGAGATCAGCCGAGGGGCAGACGATGCCGGCATTGTTGCCGCCAAGCTCGAGGATGGCGCGAGCAAAGCGCTTGGCAAGGCGCGGACCGACATCGCGGCCCATGCGGGTCGAACCGGTGGCAGAAACCAGCGGCACCTTCGGGTGATCGACCAGCGCTTCGCCCACGGCACGGTCGCCGATGATGATCTGGCTTAGCCCCTCCGGCGCATCGCCAAAGCGGGCCACGGCGCGCTCGAAGATGCCCTGCACGGCGAGCGCCGTCAGCGGCGTCTTCTCCGAAGGCTTCCAAACGACCGAGTTGCCGCACACGATGGCAAGCGCTGCATTCCAGGACCAGACGGCAACGGGGAAGTTGAAGGCGGAGATAACGCCGACCACACCGAGCGGATGCCAGGTTTCCATCATGCGGTGGCCGGGGCGTTCAGTCGCAATCGTCAGGCCGTAGAGCTGGCGCGACAGGCCGACGGCGAAATCGCAGATGTCGATCATTTCCTGCACTTCGCCCAGACCTTCTGACGGGATCTTGCCGGCTTCGAGCGAAACCAGGCGACCGAGATCGGTCTTGAAGGCGCGCAGTTCTTCGCCCAGCAGTCGGATCAGTTCACCGCGCCGGGGCGCTGGCACCAGACGCCAGGCGCGGAACGCAGCGTCTGCCTTTTCGACGATCCCCGCCACGTCGGAGGGGGAAACGGTCTTGAGGCTTGCCACTTGCTCGCCGGTCACCGGGCTGAAGGAGGCCATATCGCCACCCTGATAAAGTTCGGACGAAACGCCCATCTTCGAAAGAAGCGCGGCGGCTTCCTTGACGACATCGACTTTGGCTGCGGTCATATTCTGGCTCCCTTGAGGACTTCGCCACTTCGTCTCGCAGCATGCAAGCGGTGGCTCACGGCAATTGGCGCGGATGGCAGACCACCCATTTCATTCTCTTTCCAGATCATATACGTCTGGAAGCGCCCATTTCAAATGAGGAAAGCGGGTGTGTTGATGCGAGGCAGGAATGGATACGCGCAGACGGCTGGTGCCGGACATCGTTACGTTGCAGGCTTTTGAATGTGCCGCCAGGCACGGTAATTTCACGCGTGCGGCGGAAGAACTGAACCTGACGCAAAGTGCGGTCAGCCGTCAGATCAGCGATCTCGAAGCCCAGACAGGCATGCTGCTCTTCGAGCGTATCCGGCGCCGGGTCGTACTTTCGGATGCCGGGCGCAAGTTTCTGCCGGACGTCCAGAAGCTCTTGCATCAATCCGAACAGTTGATGGTGCGTGCGGTCACTGCTGGCACCTCCAGCACCTCGCTTTCCATCGCCACCCTGCCCACCTTCGGCAGCCGCTGGCTGACGCCGCGGCTCCATAAATTTATGGCACTCTATCCGGATACGGTTCTAACGGTGGGGTCGCGATCACAACCATTCGACTTCGATGAAGAGAGCTTCGATATCGCCATCCATTACGGGCAAGCCGTTTGGGCCCGTGGCACCTGCACCTTTCTCTGCAACGAGGTCATCGTTCCGGTCGCGAGCCGATCTATGCTCACCAAATACGCGCCGAAGACTTTTGCCGATCTTATTTCAAGCCCTCTGCTTCACGTGACAACGCGACCCAAGCTATGGACGGATTGGTTCGAGATGAACGGCATTTCATCCGATGACGCCTATAGAGGCGGCCGGTTCGATCAGTTTTCGATGTTGATCGAAGCGGCAGTTAGCGGCCTCGGCTTCGCGCTCCTGCCGAAATATCTGATCGAGCCGGAACTGGCGTCAGGTCAACTCTGCGTCGTTTTCGATGTGCCGCTCAAGACCGACAAGAGCTATCATATAGCGCTCCCGGAGGGACGGCAGGACAATGTGCTGGCGGCAGCCTTTCAGGCCTGGCTTCTCGAACAGGTTGGCAAACCGCTCTAAGTTCGAAAAGGGTTCACGCCGGCATCGTTACAGACGGTTGCGAAAAAATGGGTTCCAACGCACCGCCCCAAGTCTGATCTTTTCGCGCATCATTGTCAGAAGCCCAGCACTGGCAATGACGATGAGACCAAAGACCGCGAGGGTATCCGGATACTCTGCAAAAAAGAATGCGCCGATGCCGACTGCCCAGAGTATCTGGGAATAATGCGACGGCGCAATCTGGCTGGCGGGCGCGACCTTCGTCGCCGTGAGAAGCGTGATCTGGCCGACAGCGGTGCAGATGCCGATGACGATGAAGGCGCCGACCTGATGAAGGGTCGGCACGTGGAAGTGCGGAATGGCCAGAAGACCGTTGAAGGTCAGGCCGTAGATAAGCAACACCCCCATGATCGAGGTGCGTTTCTCCCGTCCGGCAAGCGAGCGCAGGATAACAATGGTCATCGCTGCGAGAAAAGCGACACCGACTGCCGCCAGATGTCCCAACTCCAGCGCCTTGAAGCCCGGACGCACGACGAGAAAAACGCCGATGATGCCAGCGAACACCGCAGACCAGCGCCACAAGCCAATATCCTCCTTCAGCACCATCGCCGACAGGATCGTCACGAACAAGGGTGACAGAAAGATCAGTGCATAGGCTTCCGCGAGAGGTAGCGTCGTGAAGGCATAGATGCCGAGAATACCTGCAAGCAGACCGGATATTGCACGCCCATGGACAGCAAAAGGTCTGCTCATGCGCCAGAACTCCCGCCAGCGCTCTTCCCTTGGCTTGGTAAAGAAAATGATCGCGGCAGACGATAGGATGCTAAAGAACCCGATCTCGAAAACCGTGACTTGCGCGCCGAGCGACTTGATCGTTGCGTCTCCCCAGGAAAAGCTGGCATAGGCGAGCAGGCCGAGAAGAAAACCTTTTTGCATGACGATCAAATCCAAATTCGAGCGGTGCAGGAACGGCCGAGCCGTTTTGCGCAAGCGACGGAATGCGCCTCAAATCATGAATGCGTATCGCTCCCGGTAACAAGGGCTACGCCTCATACTCCCCGCTCACAAGGCAGAAACACATAAAAACGGTACCCTTTGCATTTCAGCAACGGTTGGTTGCTGTTCGTCACGCCAACTCGGGATCGATGGTGAACAGCTCATGTGCGCGCGCAAATCCGCGCAATGCATAGCGCCCGAGCGACACCATGAGCGCCTGCATCTCAACCGGAGAGGTCAAGACGAAGTCTCTCGACATGACTGTGTCGCGATCCACCGAAGCGCAGAGGCCTCCAATGCGGCTGACCATATTAACCGCCGGGCCGACAACGGTGAAATCCAGCCTGCTGCGGCTACCGATATTGCCGTAAAATACTTCGCCGACATGCAGCCCGAGATAGACATCCGTCGTCGGAAGGTCGTTCGACTGACGCTGATGGTTGAGGACTGAGAGACGTGTTCTCATCGTCATTTCGGCGGCAAGTGCCGCCGCGCAATCATCCTGGCGATGGCCGGTCTGAAAGATTGCTAGAACCCCGTCTCCGATCAGTTTGAGCACACTGCCGCCATGGGCATGGATCGCATCGATGACGAGGCCAGCGTAGTCGTTGAGAAAGGGAATGATCTGATCGGGCTTTGCACGGTCTGAGATGCCGGTGAAATCTCGCAAGTCGGAAAACCACAGCACGGCTTCTATCCTCTCCACCTCCCCTCTGGCGATTGTTCCACTCATGACTTTGCGGCCTGCATCATGGCCGAGATAAACATCTGTGATCGTGCCTATGATACGCATACAGCAGACCGTCTTGACAGCCAGCGCCAAGGTCGGCAGCAGCATGCGAAGCGCTGACAGTTCGTCATCATGAAAGCCTTCAGGCTGACGGGTCAGCCAGCGAGAATAGAATGCACTCATTTCTCCGATACTGCCACGCTCGGTAAACCGGTGAATGGAGGCTATATAATCGGTGTGACCGGCGTTGCGCAGTTCGTCGAGCTTGTAGAAACTCGCTTCCTCATTGAGGAACAACCGGCGCCTGACTTCCTCGGCATTCTCTTTCAGCAGATGAAAGAAGACGGAACTTTCCCAGTCCTCCCGGGCCGTACCCTCGTCGGTAAAATCGTACACGCTGGCGGAGTCGACATTATCGCGGCTGTCCCATTGGAAAGCGTGCCCTTCGAAATCCGGGTGCAAAGTGTCCATCAGGATCAGCGCCGAGGATATGGGGATGCCTGCCGCATTGCAGCGTTCGCAAAAGCCCGCCAGTAATTCTTCTTCCGGCGTTCCCTCATATCCCTGTCGAGACAGCCAGAACGCGATTTCCTGGAGAATGTGGTGTTCGGTCATGGCGGCCCCGCGGACAAAGTGTGATTGCAGCATCAACGCTTGAATGTCCTCAATGGTCGTTCGATCTCGTTGATTGACAGAATTTTTTTGAAATTATCGTCGAAAACTCTGTGCGCGCTTGGAGATGCGGCCGAAGGCGGATAGATAGCATCTTCAGAAACGATATCGAAATTGCACAAGGGTCGATCGCCTCGCGTCTGCGCCCCGAAAGGTTTTTCAATGCGTATTGTGATGATCGGCTCTGGCTACGTCGGCTTGGTTTCCGGCGCCTGCTTTGCGGATTTCGGCCATGACGTGATCTGCGTCGACAAGATGCCGGAAAAAATCGAGGCGCTGAAGAACGGCCATATCCCGATTTTCGAGCCCGGTCTGGATGTGATCGTTGCCAACAATGCCAAGGCCGGTCGCCTGAGTTTCACCACCGAACTGAAAAGCGCCGTTGCCGATGCGGACGTGGTCTTCATCGCCGTCGGCACCCCGTCACGTCGTGGCGATGGCCATGCCGATCTCGGTTATGTCTATGCCGCAGCCCGTGAAATCGCCGCGGCCCTGAGCGGCTTTACCGTTATCGTTACCAAGTCCACCGTGCCGGTCGGCACCGGCGACGAAGTGGAGCGGATCATCCGCGAGGAAAACCCGTCTGCGGATTTCGCGGTGGTTTCGAATCCGGAATTCCTGCGCGAAGGTGCCGCAATCGACGACTTCAAGCGTCCCGATCGCATCGTCGTCGGTCTTTCCGATGAGCGCGCGCGTCCGGTCATGACGGAGGTCTACCGTCCGCTCTACCTCAACCAGTCGCCGCTTCTTTTTACCACGCGACGCACCTCCGAACTGATCAAATATGCTGCCAACGCGTTTCTTGCGATGAAGATTACCTTCATCAACGAGATGGCCGATCTGTGCGAAAAGGTCGGGGCGGATGTTCAGGACGTGTCTCGCGGCATCGGCCTCGATGGCCGGATCGGCTCCAAGTTCCTTCATGCGGGACCCGGCTATGGCGGCTCTTGCTTTCCGAAGGATACGTTGGCGCTGGCCAAGACCGCGCAGGATTACGATAGCCCTGTCCGTCTGATTGAAACGACGATCGCCATCAACGACAATCGCAAGCGCGCCATGGGCCGCAAGGTGATCGCAGCCGTTGGCGGCGATATCCGCGGCAAGAAGGTCGGCGTGCTCGGTTTGACTTTCAAGCCCAACACTGACGACATGCGCGACAGTCCCGCGATTGCCGTCATCCAGACGCTGCAGGATGCAGGCGCGAAAGTGACGGCCTACGACCCGGAAGGTATGGCGAACGCCAAGCCTCTGATCGACGGCATCGATTATGCGCAAGGCCCATACGAAGCGGCACAGGATGCCGAGGCATTGGTGATCGTCACCGAATGGAACCAATTTCGCGCACTCGACATGGCGCGGTTAAAGAACATCATGAAAAGCCCGATCCTTATAGACCTGCGCAACATCTACCGCGCCGACGAAGTGATGGCGCACGGCTTTTCCTATTCGAGCATTGGACGCTCGCAAGCATAATGGAAGGTCCTACGTCAGCATGCGTTATCTGATCACCGGCACGGCCGGTTTCATCGGCTTTCATCTTGCAAAGAGATTGCTGGATGATGGGCATTTCGTCGTCGGCTTCGATGGCATGACGAAGTATTACGACGTGGCGCTCAAGGAAAAAAGGCACGCGATCCTCGCGCGCTCGAACGGCTTCAAGGCTTCCATCGGCATGTTGGAAGATACCGACGCGTTGAACCGTGCAGCCGATCTTGCCGAACCGGAAGTGATCATCCACCTCGCCGCGCAGGCAGGTGTGCGTTACAGCATCGACTGCCCCAAGGATTATGTAAACTCGAACCTTATCGGCTCCTGGAATATTCTGGAGCTGGCAAAAAATCTCCAGCCGAAGCATCTGATGCTCGCCTCCACCTCCTCCATCTACGGATCGAACGAGAAGGTGCCCTTTGCCGAGAGCGACAAAGCCGACGAGCCGATGACGATCTATGCTGCGACCAAAAAGTCCATGGAGTTGATGGCGCATAGCTACGCGCATCTACACAAGGTGCCGACAACGGCCTTCCGCTTTTTCACCGTCTACGGCCCCTTCGGTCGTCCGGACATGGCACTCTTCAAGTTCGTCGATGCGATCCTCAAAGGCCAGCCGATCGATATTTACGGCGAAGGCAAGATGAGCCGCGACTTCACCTATATCGACGATCTGGTCGAAGGGATCATCCGCCTCAGCCACATTGCGCCTGCGGAAGATAACCGCGTTTCCGACGACGGCGTGACCGATACCTTGTCGAAACACGCACCCTTTCGTGTCGTCAACATCGGCGGTGGGCAACCTGTGGAACTGATGCGTTTCGTCGAAACTGTCGAGACGGTTCTTGGCCAAAAGGCCATCCGCAACATGCTGCCGATGCAGCAGGGTGATGTACCGCGCACCTATGCGTCGCCCGACCTCCTGCGCGCGCTGACGGGCTATTCTCCGGAAACGCCCGTCGAAACGGGCGTCCAGCATTTCGTCGATTGGTATCGCAGTTTTCGCGTTGGAGCGGCTTAAGCCTCCGTCTCCTCGCCATTGCGACCCTGCAAAAGACCGACAACAGCCGCGCAGTTCGTGTCGCTTGTGTCCAGCAACTGCACCGGCGATGTCCAGCCAAAGGTAAAGCCGACCACGGTGGCGACCGCCCATGCCGGGTCTTCACCGGCCCGGTTCAGCAGTTTCGGGCCTTGGCTCGCAACACATTGCTGCGATTGCTGGATGATCTCGGTCGAGGCATTTGCACGTTCGAGTTGTTCGCGCATCTCCGCTTGAAGCGGATCTACGACGAAAAGCGTAATGAACCATGCGGCGATATCGGAAAGCATAAGCAAGCCTCTGAAGCCTCGGCGTCGTGTCGGAAACGGTCCGACATCGTGAAAGCGCCGAGACTCTCACCAGAGGGGCCCGGACCAGCGGGTTACCCAACATGTAGGATGACGCCATCCTCCTTCAAGAATAGCAGATCAAAAAAGCGTAGGTTTACGTCGCTAGAAGCGATGGCGCACGATACCGGATGTGACATCCATCCGCACCATTAAGCTCGACATCGACCAGGACTCCGAAGACATCGAGGATGAGAGCCGGCGTCAGCACATGGCAGGGTTTTCCCATCGCGACAAGCGTCCCCGCCTTCAGCACTGCTACCCTGTCGCAGAACATCGCCGCGTGATTAAGATCATGCAAAGCGGCTGCAACAGTCAGCTTCTGTTTGCGAACGAGATGTAGGAGCGCGATCTGATGGCCGATATCGAGGTGGTTTGTCGGCTCGTCCAAAAGCAGGATCTTCGGCTCCTGGGCCAAGGCTCGGGCGATATGCAGGCGTTGCCGCTCTCCCCCGGAAAGCGTGTGCCACATGCGCTTGCTAAAGCCCTCCATATCCACGTCCCGGAGCGCCCTATCGACGATCTCATCATCGTGACGAGACCATGGAGACAAAGCACCCTTGTGCGGAATGCGACCAAGCTCCACGGCCTGGCGGGCGTTGATGCGTTCCTGTGTTTCAGCCTGCTGCTCGACTAGAGCGATCCGGCGCGCCACATCTCGACGCTGGAGGAGAGACATCGACATGCCATCCAGTAAGACGTCGCCGGACCGCGGTTTTCTCAGGCCAGAGAGCATCGCCATGAGGCTGGTCTTGCCCGAACCGTTTGGGCCGACAATGCCGAGGAACTCGCCGGCATGAAGATCAAGACTGATATCCTCGACGATCTCCACGCCGCCGATCGACCAGCTCAAATTACGCGCCGAAAGCATTATGCGAGCCTCCTGCGTTGAGAAAGGATCAGCGCAAAGGCTGGAGCGCCGAACAGCGCGGTGATTACGCCGATCGGCAGGACCTGTCCTGCAATGATGGTGCGCGAGACAATGTCGGCAGCGATCATGAAGATAGCACCGATCAACGCGGAAGCCGGAAGCAGACGACCGTGGCGAACACCGACGACCAGACGCGCCGCGTGGGGTATGACAAGACCGATGAAGCCAATCGAGCCGACGATGCTGACCATTACGGCCGTCATCAAGGCAGACGTGCCTGTCAAGACGACATAGACGCGGCGCACGGGAATGCCGAGGGAGCCAGCCGATTCCGCTCCAAAGGTAAAGGCGTCCAATGCCCGCGCATGCCAGAGGCAGACGACAAGCCCGAAGATGGCGATGGGAAGCGCAAGCGAGACATCCGCCCAGCGAACGCCGGAAAGGTTGCCGAGCAGCCAGAACATGATTCCGCGAGCCTGTTCGGCATTCGCGGCCTTGGTGACGATGAAGGAGGTCAGCGCGTTGAAAAGTTGCGACCCGGCGACGCCGGCCAGGATGATTGCGCTGTTACCGCGCCCTGCCCTCAGCGCCAGGAGGCTCACAAGTGCGAATGCGACGAGCGCTCCGAGAAAGGCACCGAGCGGCATGGTGAGCAAGCCTGCACCAAAGCCGAGTATCGCAACACCGACGGCGCCTGTCGATGCCCCGGCGGAGATACCAAGAATGTATGGATCCGCCAGAGGATTGCGCAGGAGCGATTGCAGCACGACGCCCGAAACGGAAAGAGCTGCCCCACAACAGGCGGCGACCACGGCGCGGCTCAGGCGATAGTTCCAGATGATCCCTTCATCGATCGCATCCAATGGATAGCCAGCGTGCCAAAGACGATTGGCCACCGCCTTGGCGACAACCTCCATCGGCATGGAGGTTTCGCCGATTGAGGCTCCGAGCCACAGCGCCGCCAGAAGACACGCAGCTGCAATGATGGCAGCGCGGACATACAGCAAGGGACCGGGCATCCGTTTACTTCGCCAAGCCGAGTTGACCGATCTGGTCAGCCAGCACCTCAATCCCTTCGATCGTGCGGATCGTCGGGTTCATCGCCTGAGCGTCCATGACGACGATACGGTTATCCTTCACGGACGGCATGAGGCTCGTGACAGGATCTTGCTTCAGGAACTTCTCTTTTACGGCAATGTCGTCTGCCGGGTAGCGGCGGCGGTCCATGCTCGCGGCAACGATGATGGTCGGATTGGACTTGGCAATGGTCTCCCAGCCAACAGTTGGCCATTCTTCCTGGCTCTCGATGACATTTCTGATGCCAAGCGCCGACATGATATAGCCAGGCGCACCGTTCTTGCCCGCGACGTAGGGATCGATATCGCCTTCGGCGCTGGAGAACCAGAATACAGCAGATACCTTTCCGTTGGCGGAAACGATCTTCTTGCGCGCCGTCTCTTCGCGGCTTTTCAACTCGGCAATCAGTGCGTCGCCGCGATCCTTCACGTTGAAGATCTGCGAGAGTTCTCCGATTTCCTGGTAGATCTGCTCCATGGTGAAGACCGAGTGCCTGACGCCATCTCCGCCGCCAGCATTATCCTTGCCCGTGCAATCTGCAGGCGAGACGTAGACCGGAATGCCCAGTTCTTCGAACTGTTCGGGCTTGCCGACGACGCCCTCGGGGCCGACATGCCATTGGAATTGCGCGGTAACGAGATCGGGCTTTTTGCCAAGAACGCTTTCGAAACTCGGATCGTTATCGGCCAGACGCTCCACCTTGTCATTTGCCTCCTCATAGCCCTTGATCACCGGGCCAACCCAGACGGCAGTGCCGACAACCTTGTCTGCAAGCCCCAGACGATAGAGTATCTCCGTCGAACTCTGCCCTAAAGACACCGTGCGCTTGGGAGCATGGGTGAAGGTGACGTCCCTGCCGCAATTTTTCAACGTCAGTGGATAGCTGGTTTCCGCAGCCTCCGTTGCATTCGGCAAAAGAGATATAGCGGCAAGAACTGCGCCAAGAAATGCGCCTGTGAAATGAAGTGTCATGGTCCGATGGTCCCCGAAATCGTTGACGCTGCCCACACGCAAACGCCGTTATTGAGTGAAACACTCATTCGCCAACCACAGCCGTGGGACGATCGGAAACCGGGAAATAGACAGACGGATGTAAGCGCTGTTTGGCGCAGATAACAATCATGGCGTTTCCTCTCCAGGGCATCCCCGCCCGTGACTTTGGAATGAACAGACGACGGCAGGTCTCCTGGCTCACGGATGATCGTCTTGCCTGCCTTCCCACGATGAGATCGCAGTGGCCTGACGCAGGTGAATGCGCCACGAGTGCTCGACAATCCGCTTACAGTTGCGGGGGCAGCCACGGCATTGGAGACATCTCCGCACCGCGTTCCCTATTATTCCTCGCAATCTCTCGCTTGGAACCGTCGCAGGCAGATAGAACTATTTCCAGATATCCGTCAAGCGAATGTATGTAATATTATTACGTTTTAGTGCGATGGGATTTTGTCCACTCGAAATACAAAATGGCCGGAAACGGGTTTCCGGCCATCGAAGCGCTTCAAGTGAATGTCGCTGTTTATGGCAGCGTATAGGCGATGACATAGTCGCCGGGCTTGGTACCAACCGACCCATGACCGCCGGCAACCATGACGACATATTGCTTGCCGTCCTCAAGAGCGTAGGTCATGGGCGTCGCTTGCCCACCTGCCGGCAGCCGTGCCTCCCAAAGCTGCTTGCCGCTGGTTAGATCATAGGCACGCAGATAATTGTCGACGGCCGCACCGAGGAAAGCAACCCCGCCCTTGGTGATCATCGGGCCGCCGATACCCGGCACGCCGACCTTGAATGGAAGCGGCAGCGGTGTCATGTCGTAGACGGTGCCGTTCTTGTGCTTGTAGGCGATCTTGCCGGTTCTGAGATCCGCACCGGCGACGTAGCCCCATGGCGGAGCCTGACAGGGTATACCGATCGGGCTCAGGAATGGACCCATCAAGACCGCGTAGGGCGCGCCGTCATTGCGGTTCAGCCCCTGCTCGCTGCCTTTCTCATCCTGAGCCTTGGGCGGGACTTGATCGCGCGGAACAAGCTGTGAGGTGAAGGCTAGATAGGTCGGCATTCCGAACATGATCTGTCGCTCGGGATCGACAGCGACGCTACCCCAGTTAAAGGTACCAAAATTACCTGGATAGATGAGCGAGCCCTTCAGCGATGGCGGCGTGTAGCGACCTTCATAATTCAGCTCATGGAACTTGATGCGGCAGGCGAGCTGGTCGAACAGCGACACACCCCACATGTTCTTTTCTTGTAATGGCTCCGGCTTGAAAGAGAGCGCCGAAGTAGGCTGCGTCGGTGAGGAGAAATCTTCCGGGATCGCACCGCCAGGTGCCGGCTCTTCGGTCACCGGCAAGATCGGCTCGCCGGTGCGCCGGTCCAACACATAGATATCGCCCTGCTTCGTCGGTCCGACCAGCGCTGGGACGGACTGCCCATCGGGCTTGGTGATGTCGAGCAGGACTGGCTGCGCCGGCACATCCATGTCCCAGAGATCATGATGCACCGTCTGACGGACCCAGCGGTCCTGTCCAGTGTTCACATCAAGGGCCACGATAGAGGACGAGTACTTTTCTACACTCTCGCTCCGACCCATTCCGAGCTGGTCAGGAACCTGATTTCCCAGAGGGATGTAGACGAGCCCAAGCGCTTCATCGACGCTGAATACGGACCAGCTGTTGGGAGAGTTGGTCGTATAGGTCTGACCCGGCGGAAGCGGTTGGGTCTGGGTAGGGTTTCCGGAGTCCCAATTCCAAAGCAACTCGCCGCTGTTGACGTCGAACGCACGAATGACGCCGGACTGCTCTTTGGTCGAATAGTTATCGTTGACCGCACCACCGATGATGATCTTGTTACCTGCAATAGCCGGCGGCGAAGTTGAATAGTAATAGCCGGCCGGATCGTACTTCATGCCAGCTTCGAGATGTAGAACACCATTGTCGGCGAAGGACGTGCAGATCCTGCCGCTTTCGGCATCCAGCGCGATCAGACGCGCATCGGATGTCGGCAGATAAACGCGAGCAGAGCATTCGGCGCCTGCCTGCGCGGCAGTATCGGCATAATAGGTTACACCGCGGCAGGTCTGGTGTTGGCGATCAGGATTCAAGCCCACGTTCGGATCGTATTTCCATTTTTCCTTGCCGGTTGCCGCATCGATGGCGATAGCCCAATTGTGTGGCGTGCAAAGGAAAAGGGTCTTGCCAACCTTGAGGGGCGTGACCTGATAGGTCGTTTCACCAACGTCGTCCGGCAATTTAACGTCGCCCGTCTGATACCGCCAAGCCTCCTTCAGATCGCCAACATTGGCAGTTGTGATCTGTGTCAGCGGCGAATAGCGCTGGCCGTATGATGTGCGGCCATACTGGTGCCACTCGTTGTCCGGAACCGTATTCCCATAGGAGGGCGCGCTGTTGACGACCTCGGTCGGCAGGTTGCCCTCCTGGTCGTGGGGATCCTGCGTCATCGATACGGCGGCGACACCCATGGAGATGATCACGGCTGCCAGCAGCGGTACGGCGTTGGCGCCATACCGGATGCCTGTCGGGCTTACAAAGCCGAGCGGCTTGCGGATCCAGGGCATGAGCAACCAGATGCCGATCACGATGATCAAACCGCCACGCGGGCCAAGCTGCCACCAGTCGAGACCGACTTCCCATACTGCCCAACCGAGCGTCGCAAGTACAAAGAGCGCATAGAAGTGGAGCGCCGCCTTGTTTCGTTTGAAAAGAAGGATCGCCGTGATCACGAAGGAAAGTCCGGCGAGCGCGTAATAGACGCTGCCGCCAAGCATCACGAGTTGAGATCCAAAACCGAAGAGCGCCAGACCCATAAGAGTCAGAGCGACAGCAGTGACAGTAACCGCCATGAAAAGTCCCCTGTTAATCTCCCTGCATGCTTAACAGGGTGGGACAGGTTCGGTTCCACGCCGGACACATTTTTGCCACTTCTGTGTTACCCGGCGTGATTTTCAACCGCGAAAGTCGTTGAAAGCACGCACCATTTCCTCGCGGCTGGCCGATGATGCAAGCAGGCTGGCGAGCAGAATTCGCGCCTGACCGGGCCTTAAGGTGGTCGAATGAAGCGCCCCAACATTGCCCATGTCATGACCTCCACCGCCACCACCGTAACCTGCCAAAAGTTGTCCGACGGGCACGCGGCTGGACACCACGACCGGAACGTTTCTTTCGCTACAGCGTCGCACGGCCTCTACAATGCGGGGATTAGCGTTGCCCGAGCCAAGCGCGGATAGGACGATGCCTCTCGCGCCTGCATTGAGGCTAGCCTCGATATGGATTGCATCGCAACCGGGATGGATGGCGACGATATCGACGCGGATGGCATCGATGGGCACCGAGAGACGGGGACTTTGAGAATGGATCGCGGGCCCTGCAAGATCGAAAGCATCCGCATCGTCTGCCGAGCGCTTGTAAAGCCCCCACACGGGAAGAAGCTTTCCGCCGAAGGAGAGCAGCACGCCCTTGTCGATATTGGAGGCGTCTTTAGAAGCAGCAATCGCAGCCCGCAAATTTGCTGGGCCGTCGGATTGCGGATGGTCGGCGGTAAATTGCGCACCGGTGAAAACAACCGGTTTGCTCAAGCTGTGCTGCAGATGCACCAGCAAGGAGGTTTCTTCCATGGCATCCGTGCCATGCAGCACCACAACGCCGCGCACCGACGGGTCGGCAAGCTCTTTTGCCACAGCATCGCTGATGGCCTGCATATCGGAAATCGTAAGGCTGGACGAATCCTTCGCCATCAACTCAACGGGTTTTACGGCGACCGTATCGCCCGCAAGACCGGAGAGAAGATTTTCACCCGAGAGCGATGGCTTTGCAGCACCAGTCTCATCACGCTCGCTTGCGATAGTTCCGCCGGTGGCGATGACCGCCACCAGCCCATTACTATTATCGGCCCAAACGCCCACGCTCACCGCTGGCTCCGTGAGCCAGCGTCACGCAACTGCTGTGCCTTCGACAATTCCTGAATACGGCCACGCATCAAATACCATCCCCCCACCAAGGTCGGTGCGATGACGATAAGAGAGCCGACGGTATATGTGCCCGCGGGGTAATCGAATGCCATCAGCACCAGAACGCCAAACAGGAAGACAAGTGTCAAGATGCCCGTGTAAGGCGCGCCAAACATGCTGAAATCCGGACGCTGCATCTTCCCCTGCCGGGACAGATGCCACAGCTTGAGTTGGCATAACACGATGACACCCCAGGCGCAAATGATGCCAAGGGCTGCAAGATTGAGCGCGATTTCAAATGCTTCCGAAGGAACGATGGCGTTGAGAATGACGCCAAGCACGGTGACGACCGCTGTGACTGCGATCCCGCCATAGGGCACGCCTGCTTTGTTCATCTTTGCAAGTGCTGCCGGTGCTGAACCGGAAACTGCCATAGAATGCAGGATCCGGCCCGTCGAATACAAGCCGGCATTCAGCGACGACAGAACCGCTGTCAGAACCACCAGGTTCATGACGATATCCGCACCTTCTACTCCGATCGAACCGAAGAAGGTTACGAAGGGGCTCTCGCCTGCCTTATAGGCCGTGTAGGGCAACAGAAGCGTGAGGAGCAGAACGGAACCAACATAAAAAACCAGCAGGCGGAAAACCACAGTACGGATTGCCTTTGGCATCACCTTGCGCGGATCTTCCGTCTCACCAGCCGTCGTGCCGATGAGTTCGATCGAGGCATAGGCGAAAAGCACGCCCTGGATGATGACGAAGGCTGGCAGAATACCATTGGGGAAGAACCCGCCATTGTCGGTAATGAGACTGAAGCCCGTGACATGTCCCTCGATCGGCGTACCGAAGACAACGAAGTACACGCCGACGATGAGGAAGGTGAAAAGCGCCAGGACCTTAATGAGGCTAAACCAGAATTCGAGTTCGCCGAACACTTTGACCGATAGCATATTCATGCCGAGCACGATGATGAGCGCGCCGAGCGCAAAGACCCATTGGTCGATGCCCTGCATCCAAGGCACATATTGCTTGAAGAAATTCATGTAGAGGGCGACGGCGGTCACATCGGCAACCGAAGTCATCGCCCAGTTCATCCAGTACATCCAGCCCACCGCAAAGGCCATCTTCTCGCCGTAGAACTCCCGCGCATAGGAAACGAAGGAGCCAGATGTGGGGCGGTGCATGATCAATTCGCCGAGTGCTCTGAGTACCAGAAAGGCGAAAAAGCCACAAATCGCATACACGAAAATGAGAGCGGGACCGGCGATTGCAAGACGTCCGCCTGCTCCAAGAAACAGGCCCGTGCCGATTGCGCCACCAATGGCGATCATCTGAATCTGACGTGGCTTGAGTGCTTTGTGATAGCCGAAATCCTCCTGGATCTCGACCTTGCGCTCATGGTTTGCTTGAGTGACCTTATCCACTGGTGTCGCTCCTCCCTCAGAGCTGTCGTCCATAGATTTTGATGAAATACCCGTTCTGCCGCTGCGCGCCAACGCCTCTGTGAGATCGAACCTCGAAAATGACAGCCTTTCTGTAAGGCTGCATGACAGATTCACCTCCCATAATTCTCCGTTGCAACGCCGTCAACCCTCTCCCCTTGCATTGACCTAGCCTAAGGAGAGCGTTAAACCAAGTAAAATCTGTCTAGCAGCTTTACAGATTATGGGATCGACATGGAGGATGATATGATCACGATGCGTCAGGAGCGCGATCTTTTAGGCACGAAAGACATTCCAGCCGACGCCTATTGGGGCGTGCATACATCGCGCGCCGCAGAAAACTTTCAGATAAGCGGAACAACGATCAGCCGGTATCCCTACCTCATTCGCGGCCTGACTTTCGTGAAGGAGGCGGCGGCGCTGGCAAACCATGAACTGGGCCTTCTGGATAGCGAGCGGCTGGATGCAATTACGAAAGCATGCCGTGAAATCCGCGACGGCGCACTTCATGATCAGTTCATTGTCGATGTCATCCAGGGCGGAGCCGGAACCTCCACCAACATGAACGCTAACGAAGTGATCGCCAACCGCGCTCTCGAAACTCTGGGCTCGGAAAAAGGCGATTACAATCGTCTCCATCCAAACGACCACGTCAATCTCAGCCAGTCTACCAATGACGCCTATCCGACGGCCATCAATATTGCCTTGATCGAGTCGATCGACGAGCTGGCAGCCTCCATGCTCGTTCTCCAGCAAGCCTTCGATGCGAAGGCCCGCGAGTTCGAAGGCGTTCTGAAGGTCGGGCGAACACAGTTGCAGGACGCGGTGCCTATGACGCTCGGCCAGGAGTTCCGGACCTTTGCTGTGATGCTCGGCGAGGATCGCGCACGCTTGATTGAATCCGCGGCACTGCTTCATGAAATCAACCTCGGCGCCACGGCAATCGGCACTGGCCTCAACGCACCGGCAGGTTACGCCACGATTGCATGCAAACATCTGGTGCGTCTGACTGGACGGCCGCTTGTGACTGCGAGCGATCTGATCGAAGCCACGCAAGATCCAGGCGCCTTCGTCCATCTATCCGGCGTCTTGAAGCGGGTGGCCGTCAAGCTCTCCAAGACCTGCAACGATCTGCGGCTCCTTTCCTCCGGGCCTCGTGCGGGTATCGGCGAAATCAACCTTCCTCCGGTTCAGGCCGGATCAAGTATCATGCCCGGCAAGGTCAACCCTGTCATCCCGGAGCTCGTCAACCAGGTCGCTTTCGTGGTGATCGGCAACGACATAACGGTGACAATGGCAGCCGAAGGAGGTCAGCTTCAATTGAACGCCTTCGAACCGGTGATCGTGCGAGCGCTTTGCGAAAGCATTGCGCAACTCGGCGCCGCCTGCCGGACGCTGGCCGAACGCTGCGTTGTCGGCATCACCGCCAATGTCGAGATCATGGCGCGCCGATTGGAGGAATCGATTGGCATTGCCACGGCGCTGAACCCGTTGATCGGCTATTACGCCGCAACCGAGGTGGCACGCGAAGCGCTCGCAAGCGGGCGAACCGTGCCGCAGGTGGTGCTGGAAAAGGGTTACATGAGCGCCGAGCAGTTGATCGAGGCGTTGCGACCTGAGCTACTTGCCAATATCGCAGCACCGATCGTGCGGCCCGCCGTCTAACGGAAGCCAGAGCTACACGCGATAAATCGAAGAGCCAAGTTGCAAAAGCTAATCTGAAAAATCGCGACCTTCCGCCAGCCAGGCAAAACAGGCCGGAGGACGAGGACAGTCCTCCAGCACGATTCCAACACCAGTCCTACCTGGCATCCTCGCCCATGATCGAGGTCACGGCCTGCTTCACTTTGCTAAGATGTGTTTCCATCGCCTGACGCGCGCTGTCTTCCGAGCCCGCCTCGATCGCTTCGGCAATCTTGCGATGCTCGATATTCGATGCGACGCGGCGATGTGCCATGAGGTTGAGAAGTCCCGATTGCTGGCTGACCGAATCGCGCGCATCCGCGATGACCTTTGCAAACAGGGAATTACCGGATGCCTCTGCGATGGCGCTGTGGAACTCGCAGTCAAGAAGCACCCATTTGGGCAGATCTTCCTGCTGATCCATTTCCGAGCAGAGCTTCATCATTCGCGCGACCTCATCGTCCGTTCGACGAAGTGCAGCCCAGCCTGCAGCAGGAACCTCGATGAAGGGACGGGCCTCCATCAGATCCCGCGCCGAATAGCCGCCGTAACGCAACTCGTGCCGGGGTGAATCGGTCAAAACAAATGTTCCGCTTCCGGTACGCGTCTGCGTCATGCCAAGTGTCTGCAGCGAACGAAGCGCTTCGCGCACGATAGGGCGGCTGACGCCATAGCGCCCCGCAAGATGCGTTTCCGACGGCAGGCGCGTGCCGACCGTCAGCCGGCCCGACACGATGGCCGACCGCAAATCCTCGAACACCGATTCAGCCGCATTCTTGCGATTGACCGGGTTCGCCTCGTAAATCCATTCAGCCCCTGCACTCATGAGAGTAACCTTTCCAAACATCAGATATTTGTCAAGAACCGCGGCTGGGCCGGAATGACCAAGGCCAAATAAACCTGTGCTCAACGGCATTTGCCCAAAATTTAGTCGTGATGAAAAAGATTTCCAATTTTGTTTCGCTGCGTCATTGATGCCGCATGACACTTCGAGACCTGACCAGTCTTGTGATCGATGAAAACGCCATCCGCGCCTCGATTACCGAGGAGGGACTGCGCGAAGCAGGCCATATGCGCGTCACCGTCATTCACGAGGTCAACGGCGTTGCCCGTACCATCGAGACGCTACAGCCGGACGTCATCGTCATCGATCTTGAAAATCCCAACAGCGGTATGATGGAGCATCTGTTCCAACTGACGCGCACCGTCAGCCGGTCGATTGCCATGTTCGTTGACCGATCGGATACGGCATCCATCGAGCCTGTCGTAGAAGCTGGCATCTCCGTCTATATCGTCTATGGGCTGAAGAAAGAGCGCGTCAAGCGTGCCGAGATGGAGTATGGCAGCCGAAGCCTGACTACCGGCAAGGCTGCGACCACGCATCAAAAGATGGTCGCGCTCTAAGCTGTCGGCAGAGAAGAATGTCAGAAGTGTATCTGAAAAAGAAAAAGCCTGCCGCGGGAGGAGGTGCGGCAGGCTTTGAACTTGATTGGCAATTGGGAGGAGGAGTATCGCCAATCCACATCGAAAGACGCTGGGAGGAGGAGTGCGTCGTTCGATGATCAATATATACTCTTGTCCTCTCGGACTGAAAAGCGCGACGCTCGCAGGGCAGCAATGCAAGCATTGCATAACTGATATTGCTGTGACTTTTTTTTGATCACTACCGCCTCGCGCCCTGACCTCTTGACGAATAGGTCAGGCGTCGCGGTGAACCTGGAACCCCGCGAAAGACTGGTTTACCGGCATCAACTCGATGCTGTTGATGTTGATATGCTTCGGCTGTGACACCACCCAATGAATGGTGTTGGCGATATCTTCCGGCAGGATCGGATTGACGCCCTTGTAGAGCGTGTCGGACGCCTGCTGGTTGCCGCCGGTGCGCACCAGGGTGAACTCGGTCTCGCACATCCCAGGCTCGATCGACGTAACGCGCACGCCCTTGCCATGCAAGTCCGAGCGAAGGCCAAGCGAAAACTGGCGCAGGAACGCCTTGGTGCCAGCGTAAACATTGCCGCCGGCATATGGCCAGCTTGCGGCGACCGATGAGAGGTTTACGACGATGCCGCGACGCTCGATCAACGTCGGCAACAGGTGGTGGGTGATGTTCAACAGCCCGGTGATATTGGTGTTGACCATCGTGTGCCAGTCCTGAAGCGGCACTTGCGGCGCAGCGGCCGTCCCGAGAGCGAGGCCGGCATTGTTGACCAGCACATCGATTGCGGCAAACTCTTGCGGCAGATCTACGAAAGCCGAGCGCATCGCGCCCTCATCGGTGATGTCGAATGCCAGGCCATGGAAGGACGATCCGAGTTCGTCTTTCAGAGCTTGAAGGCGCTCGGCGCGACGGCCTGTACCGATCACCTTCCAACCCTCGTTCGCGAAAAGACGCGCGGTGGAAAGGCCGAAGCCGGAGGTCGCGCCGGTGATGAGGATAGTGGCTGTCATATCTGCTCTCCGCTTGATGCAGTTGTTTTAACGAAGCTTCGCCGCAGCAAGCTTCAGGCACTCTTTGAATGCCGTCAAATCGGTGTAGAGTTCGTCAGGCGTCGCGTCTCCGACGATTACGCCGCCGCCGCGGCGCAGGATCGAGCCATGCAGCATGAGATTGTCGATCATGTCGAAATTCTCCACCGAAAGCCCGTCTGGCCCTCTGTAACGCCCGTCATCGGCCAGTTCCACCGCGCCAGCATAATGATCGTGGATGCGATTAAAATGGTTCTTCGCCATGTTCGTATAGGCAAACACTGGCTTACCGAGAGCACACATGAAGCCGAGTTCGAAGCTCGTGCCAACATCGGCGGCGATCCCCCGAAAAGGCGTCAGATTGGCAATGATAGCGTCGGCCTCCAGCATCATATGCTCATCGATGGCGTTGATGTTGCAGCCGTGGCCTGTCTTGGTATCTGCCGGTGGAATTTCGAGGTCGCCAGGAGATAGGGGCGTGAAGCCAGCTTCGCGAGCGAGCTTCGCCTTAGCATCCAGCATTTCGCGAGCATTGGAGAGAAAGACCTCAGGTCCGGCGAGGTAGATTTTCTTGGTCATGGATGAAGAGATTTCGTGATTGGCAGGAGTATGGCAGCAACCTAGACCGCGACCGGCTGATGAGGCAAGAGCTTCAAGGCCGAAAGCAGTATCGCCAGCAACCACGATGCGCTATAGAGCGCCGTGCATCCTCTGGACGCGCAAAGGATGCTTTGTATTCTTCAAGTCTACGCCTAGGTTCGAAAATCGGGTTCGGTTTTTTGGGCCGATGCTGTAGCCGAAACCGTAAAGCGCGTAATTCGGAGTACCAAATGGCTGCCAAGATCCGTTATCACGAAGGCGATATTTCTGCGAGCGATGCCGCGCGCTATACAGGCGCAATCGCTGTCGATACGGAAACGCTTGGGCTGGTTCCGCGCCGCGACAGGCTTTGTGTCGTGCAGCTTTCGCCAGGTGACGGCACGGCGGACGTGGTGCGCATCGCGGCGGGACAAAAAGAGGCACCAAACCTCGTCGCCATGCTGGAGGATCCAAGCCGCGAGAAGATTTTCCATTATGGGCGCTTCGATATAGCCGTCCTGTTCTACACGTTCAGCGTGACGACGACGCCCGTCTTCTGCACCAAAATAGCCTCAAGGCTTTGCCGCACCTATACGGACCGGCACGGGTTGAAGGACAATCTGAAAGAGATGCTGGAGATCGACATCTCCAAGGCACAGCAATCGTCAGACTGGGCAGCTGAAACACTCTCCCCAGCGCAGCTCGAATATGCCGCATCCGACGTTCTTCACCTGCATGCACTGCGCGATAAGCTCACCCACCGGCTGATACGCGACGGACGCTACGATCACGCCACAGCGTGCTTCGCCTTTCTGCCTACGCGCGCCAAGCTTGACCTTCTCGGTTGGGACGATACCGACATCTTCGCCCATAGCTGAAGACGTCGATGAGTGCCGGGGCCCGCACTTATGGTTAGCGGTCGATTAATATTTTGCCGTCATGATTGGTCGTAGTGATTCCCTTCGCTTGCCTTGATGCGGTCGACTGAGGAGATCATATCCTGGCGGTGCGGATGAGGAGCAAGGGCTCGCGCGCACCCTTGAGCATCAAAGCTGCGACGCGATGACAGCGGATCAACGCGCTTCGGACAGAAGAAAGAGCGTGCCATGCTGCCGCCTGTCAGTGCCGTCACAGCAGGAGAGCTTTCCCCGCAGACCCCGGGGCAAAAGCCGGATGCGGTCGCGTCGCCGGCCAACCAGCCGACCACCCCACAAGCCATCTCCGACACCTCTCCTAATATCCCCGTCGTCGCTGCCCGCGCAATCTCCGGGGAAGCCGAGCTTCACCGCACCGGAACCGTGCTCGCAGAAGTTCTGGGTTCGCTTCTGGGAATGGAGCGTCTGGAAGGAGAAGACGCAGGAGCCTATGTGAACCGTCTCACCTCGGCCCTTCAATCTCTGCCGATAGCGCAGAGAGCGACACTCGAACAGCAACTGGGAACGCTGCTGAAGGGCATGACCATTGCGCTAATGCTCGACATTCTGAAGAACAACGCAGGGCCGAATGCTGCCAGGTTGGCCGCGATGCTGGAACTTGCCCGTGTCGGCCAGTCTGAGGACGGCGTGAAGGTGGCGCTGCCGCCCTATCTTCAGGATCTCCTCCCGGACAGCCCTTCCCTTAGTCTTCGACCGGTCAACGGGCCGCCGCCCGCAACACTTCTATCTCGACTGCCACTCCCCGTTGGTGAAAACGATTCTCTGACACGTAAACCCGCGACCATCTCTCCGGCGCCGCCTGCAGAACAGGCGGACGTCCAGCCAGCGTCAAACACCGCTTCGCCCGCAACGCAGGCTTTTGCGAAAGCGACCACGCAGACACCGCTCCCCTCTCAAATAACCGCTCAGAACGCGGACGCTCCACTCAGCACGCCTCAAGCGTTGCCTCCTGAACAGTGCGCTCAGTCTTCTCCGCAGCCCGCACCATCAAGCAAGGCCGGTCTATTGACCTTGCCTCCGCAGAGCGCAGACGTGCCGATGATCACGCAGGATGGTGCTGCGGATCATGCCCCGCTTACCCCGTTCCTGAAGACAGATGCCGCGACGATTGCGAGGCAGTTCCGCGGCGCGAGCCCACAGGACATGGAGACATTGTTGCTGGCCGTGCTGCTCGGCAGACTGCCCGAGCGCGCCGATCCGCTGCCAAGCACATTTTCCGCGCCGCCTATCGTGCCGCATGAAGAAACCTCGGATGCTGAGGCTCCGAAGACGCAGCAATTCCTGACGTCTGGGCAGACGCAAGGCCATTCAACTGGCGCTGCAAATGAAGAGAGCCCGGCAGCGATGCTTCGCCCGGAAGCGCGGGCCGCTGCGAGCGCCTTAGCTACAGCCGACGGAAAGAGCCTCGCCTTCGAGCAGGCCGCGCTCCAATCCGCGGTTGCCTCGCTGATTACCAAGCCGGGCACACCGCTTCCTTTCGTCAACTACCCGATCGAGGAGCAGAAGCGCGACGAGGACGCACCGCCCCGCGGTCGCTGGCCTTCCTCTGATGGTGAGGGCGAAGGAGGGGCTGAAGAAGAGGCTGGGCAGAACCATCCGGACCAGAACGACGCACAGCAGAATCATCCAGACGAGCCACTCGAAGAGGAAGAGCGCGTCGCCGCCAATGATGAGCCGGTCGATCATTCGGTTTCCGAAGGTGCGCGAGAAGATGGCCGGGTGGGTGATGCTGAGTCTTATTACTTGCGAATGGGCAACTTCACCTAACCTACCGTCCCGTGTGTCCACGAGACCGCGAACTTACACGAATCCCAGGTCTGAAAAACAACAACAAAAAACCCGCCGGATCGCTCCGGCGGGCTCTTCATGTCTCATAGGCTGACGATTACTCGCCGCGGTTCTTCAGAGCCGCGCCAAGGATATCGCCGAGCGAAGCGCCGGAGTCGGACGAACCGAACTGAGCGACGGCTTCCTTCTCTTCTGCGATTTCCAGAGCCTTGATCGAAAGCATGACCTTGCGATCCTTCTTGGAGAAGTTGACGACGCGGGCGTCGAGAACCTGACCAACCGAGAAACGCTCCGGACGCTGATCGTCACGATCGCGTGCCAGGTCGTTGCGGCGGATGAAGGAGGTGATGTCTTCGTGGTTGACGAGCTTCACTTCGATGCCGCCTTCGTTAACGCCGATAACTTCAGCGGAAACGACAGCGTTCTTGCGCAGTTCGCCAGACGTTGCGGCTTCACCCACAGCGTCCTTGCCGAGCTGCTTGATACCGAGAGAGATACGCTCCTTCTCGACGTCAACGTCCAGAACGACAGCCTTGACGACATCGCCCTTGTTGAACTCTTCGATGACCTGCTCGCCCGGACGGTTCCAGTCGAGATCCGACAGGTGAACCATGCCGTCGACATCGCCTTCGAGGCCAATGAACAGGCCGAATTCGGTCTTGTTCTTGACTTCGCCTTCGACTTCAGTGCCGGCCGGATGGCTGTAGGCAAATGCCTGCCATGGATTTTCCAGCGTCTGCTTGAGGCCAAGCGAGATACGGCGCTTGGACGGATCGACTTCGAGAACGACAACGTCGACTTCCTGGCTCGTGGACAGGATCTTGCCGGGATGTACGTTCTTCTTGGTCCAAGACATTTCGGAAATGTGGATCAGGCCTTCGATGCCCGGCTCCAGCTCGACGAATGCACCGTAGTCGGTGATGTTCGTGACCGTACCGGAGATCTTCTTGCCAACCGGGTACTTGGCGGAGATGCCATCCCACGGATCGGACTCGAGCTGCTTCATGCCGAGCGAGATACGGTGGGTTTCCTGGTTGATGCGGATGATCTGAACCTTGACCTGCTGGCCAATGTTGAGGATTTCCGAAGGATGGTTGACGCGGCGCCATGCCATGTCGGTGACGTGCAGCAGGCCGTCGATGCCGCCGAGGTCAACGAACGCACCGTAATCGGTGATGTTCTTGACGACGCCGTCAACAACCTGGCCTTCTTCGAGGTTCTGAACGATTTCAGAACGCTGCTCGGCGCGGGACTCTTCGAGAACCGTACGGCGCGAAACGACGATGTTGCCGCGACGCTTGTCCATCTTGAGGATTTCGAAG
Source organism: uncultured Agrobacterium sp. (assembly GCF_913777885.1). Classification (NCBI taxonomy): domain Bacteria; kingdom Pseudomonadati; phylum Pseudomonadota; class Alphaproteobacteria; order Hyphomicrobiales; family Rhizobiaceae; genus Agrobacterium; species uncultured Agrobacterium sp. Next base: position 40,982 of record NZ_CAJYTV010000006.1, read on the forward strand.
GGCTGCGGGTTGTGCATCAGAGGCGTTACGTCGCGGATCGGACGAATGTCGACCTGCGAACGCGGAAGGAAGGCAACAGCGCCGTCGAGATCGACCGTGAAGCCGCCCTTGACCTGGTTGAAGATAACGCCTTCAACGCGCTCGCCAGCTTCGAACTTGGCTTCGAGCTTGACCCAGCTCTCTTCGCGGCGAGCCTTCTCGCGCGACAGAACGGCTTCGCCCAGAGCGTTTTCGATGCGCTCGACATAAACTTCGACTTCGTCGCCGACTTTCAGCGTGCCGTCCTTGGACTTGGCACCGAATTCCTTGAGCGGAACGCGGCCTTCGACCTTGAGGCCAACGTCAACAATCGCGACATCCTTTTCGATGGCCGTTACGATGCCCTTGGCAACATAGCCTTCGGCCAGGTCGTTGGAAGCAAAGGACTCTTCGAGCAGGGCTGCGAAATCGTCGCGCGTGGGGGTAGCTACAGACATTAAATCTCCTGAAGTGTCCGATTATTACAGGACACACAAGCGCCGGGGGTTTGCGTTGATCATTCCCAAAATCCATGACCGCCTTGTCGTGCAAGGCTTTCCGGCGCAGGGCATGCTTTCGGGACATTCCAGAACGGAAATCGGACATGCCGATTCCCGTACAATTCTTATTTCTTCATCGCGGCATCGATAATCGCCTTTGCCGCTTGAAACGCCGCCTCTATACTCATTTCCGACGTATCAAGCAAGTGCGCGTCTTGCGCTGGTTTCAAAGGACTATCAGCCCGGCCCATATCCCGCTCGTCACGTTTCTTCACATCTGCGAAAATCGCCTCGTAATCGGCAGCACCGCCGCTCGCGACAATCTCGTCATAACGACGTCTTGCCCTGATTTCGGGAGAAGCCGTCACATAAAGCTTCACCGGCGCATCCGGGCAGACGACGGTGCCTATATCGCGTCCGTCCAGTACCGTACCCGGCTCGCGCAGCGAAAATGCGCGCTGCGCCGTTACCAGTGCGCGCCGCACGGCGGGCATGACCGCAATCTTCGAGGCCGCCTCCCCTACCTCATGGCGTGACAGAACAGAGCGGTCTAGCCCGGCCAGATCGAGATGGAGCGCGGTCTCTTCCGCAATCGCTTCGTCATCTAGAGGCTTGCCGGCATCGAGCAGCGCCTTGGCCGTGGCGCGATAGGTCAGGCCTGTGTCGAGGTGATGAAAGCCGTAAACCTCGGCAATCTTGCGCGAAAGCGTACCCTTGCCTGCCGCTGCCGGGCCATCGATGGCGATCGTAAAAGTCATGGGGGTAAACTCTCGAATGGACGTTTGCCTAAGGCGCGGGCTTTATCATAAAGAATGGGAGCATTCACCCCGCAAGCAGCCGAAAACTTCCACCCTCGCAATCCCATGCAGTTTATCTTTGACAGGCACCACGCCAAGGATTAAGGGGACCGGCTATAAATTTACCGTCTACTGCCGAATTCACGGCGTTAAGACCGAACTCATTCAAAAATTCGAGGCTTTGACAGTGGCAAAAGCGGAACTTGGAACCAAGCGCACCGACCCGGATACCGGCAAGAAATTCTACGACCTGAACCGCGATCCGGTTGTCTCCCCTTACACCGGCAAGTCCTGGCCGCTTTCCTTCTTCGAGGAAACGACGGCGCAAGCCAAGATGGAACAGGCTGAGGAAGACGACGTTCAAGAAGTCGATACCGAAAGCACGGACGTCGAACTCGTCTCGCTGGAAGACGCCGATGGCGACAACAACAACGACGAAGTTCCCGATGATATCGGCGATGACGATGTCGAGCTGGACGATGACGATGACACCTTCCTCGAAGCCGATGAAGATGACGACGATGACGACGTCTCCGGCATTATCGGTGTCGGCGGCGACGACGAAGAAGCCTGATTTTCCAAAGTTTTTTCGCCCGGTTACAAAAAAATGTCACCGGGCGAATTTTTCGGCTTGCCATCTTCATTCATGAGAAGTATCAAGCCGCCACCGAACGGAAACAACCGCTTCGGTTCCCGGAACCGGATCAATCAGGCCGGAACCCTTATGGGGCTATAGCTCAGCTGGGAGAGCGCTTGCATGGCATGCAAGAGGTCAGCGGTTCGATCCCGCTTAGCTCCACCAAAATTTCCAGAACAGCAGATTTTGCAGTAAAAACAAACGACTAGACGGAAGTCGGTCAGAATGTTCCGACCAATTCCGACCAACGTTTCCGACCAAGTTTTGTGAGCCGAGATATCTGGCCCTAAAGCTCTGTTGAAGAGAAGGCGAGGCCCCGCCGAAGCGGGCCCCTAAGCTTCACCTCTTGGAAACCGGACGGTCTTCGATAAGTGCCCCAAGCGCCGCCGTGAACGGCACCCAGTTGGCAAGGGGAACGAAGGCCCTGACGCCGGACCTGATTTCGCTCTGGGTCATTTCCCGGTCGTTCCAAACGCTGTCCATCAGCCCGGACGAAAACGCCCGCGCCGAATTGATCTGATCGGCGGCGGGAGTGCCGAAGAACGTCTCGGTCGGTGAGCCTGACGAACGCGCATTGCCAAACTGCGGGCCAATCGGGGTCATCATGAGCAAACTGTCAGCAAACATCGGGACCACCGAAGCCGTCGCCGTGCGGGCGAAGCCGTTCTTGATCAGGTTCTCCGGCTTCATGTCTTCGTCCCAGAACTTGTCATAGCCGCCGTCTGTGGAGGTCTGACCGGCCTGACGAACCACGTAAGTCGCCGTTCCAGCAGCCAGTTCGCCCATCACCATGACCATCATTCGAGGGTCCTTGAGGATGCCGTGATTGGCAGTCCAGAGGGTGGATTTCGCCCACGCCCCGAAGACAAATGACCGGAACTGTATGAACATGCTGGCGACGGGGTGGCTCATCCATTTGGACAAGGCCCCATAGTCGTTCGCCTGAACCAGACGGTCGGTATAGCGGCCCATGAAGGTGCGAAACTTCGAAACTGCTTCGGCATCCCACTTGGCGACGTTCACGCCGACGATCTTGCCACCATCAAATTCGCTATGGTTCAGGAGGTTCTTGAACAGCAGTTGAGCGTCACCTTCCCCGAGACCGATGGAGGCCAGTCGTTCGCGGTCCCTGAGCTTGATCTTGGAGAAGTCAAAAGCGTCTTCCCCGATCTTTGCCTTGCGCGCCATCGCCGCAATCTGCTGAGTGATCGCCTTCATGGCCCACCGCTGCTGGTAGTCGCTGATGGCTCGCATGAAGGAGACTTGCGCCGTCAACTGCTGACCAGCCTCAAGGGCTGCATCAACCTTCTGGCCGATCCTGCTGGACAGCCCCTCCCCGATCCGGTCCTCGTCCAGACGGAAATCGAACTTGTTCCAGAGACCTTCAAGGCCAATGCCGGTCATGTCCGTAAGCTCTCTAAGCAACTTGTCCTGCTGAAAAGCCCCGGAGTTAATCCCCGTGACCATCGTTCGGATCGCCGGCAACTGACTCAATGACGCCCGGAAGCCAGTCAAAGAGATCAGCTTCCATCCTTCCTGGACTTGGTTCAGGCCCATGTTCGACATGAGTCGGATGAACTGTGCGGCCTTAATACGACGCGCCCACTTCGCGTAAGCTCCAGAGTTGTCGAAGACAGGAATGCCATTGATGCGCTTCCAGCCGAACCCGATATTTCTAAGTGCATTTTCCATTGCTTCCTTCTTGTCATTGTAATTCCCCGGCATGAGCCGGTAGCTCTCGCGGACCATGTTCATCAGCTTGGCTAGGTCCGTCTCGGACTTGATGCCGTCCATCATCACTTCCCCGGAGGTAGGGTTGATGAACTGCTGCTTGGCGAACGATACGCGGCCCGACATGGTGCGGGCGTAGCGATGGAACAGAAACTCGGCGTCGTCCTCAAAGAGATCGCTGACTTTGAGCTTCATATGCGTCTGGCCGTTACTCGGGACCCTAAGAGGAACCGAGAACTGCTCGTCGTAGTCCATAAGTGTGCGGCGCTTGAGGTAGCCAACGCCCTTGCTCGACTCGACCGAACCAGATTTGGTTTCGTCCATCAGCCCCGAGAGGGTATCAAAGACTATCTCAAGCTCCTCGTCGGTGAGCAGGTTCTTGTTGTCGAGGTTTTCGAAGAAGGACTGCTTGAAAGCCTCACGATCGTTAAGATGGAGCGACCGAGAGAGGCCATCGTCAATGCCGTATCCAGCCTTGCGAATGTTGCCCCAATAACCCCGAGCCATGCGCTTTGCGAGGTCGTCCCCAAGCTCCGGTGAGTGCTTGATGATTGCAGCCTTGAAGAAGGCTTCCATGGCGTCTTGGTGGATCAGCTCGTCAAGCTGAGAAATCTTCGCGTGGTTGGCGATGTAGGGCAGATAGTTCTCATCCGCTGCACCCGACCACAGTCCAGCTTCCTTCATTTCCCGCGCAAAGTTCGCCATGCTTTTGCGCAGCGCGTTACCCGCTTTGACCACATGAGGGCTTGTATGCGGCGACGGAGCGGGATCACGAATGTAGGCCGAGACGAGACTGTTGAACTCATCCCCACGGCGTCCCCGTGCGGCCAGGTTTAGGGAGAACTGACCACCTTCCGAGATATACGCCTTCTTCGCCGGGATGAACTCGACGTTGAAATCACCGACGTACTTGCGGTGCATGGCGGTCATCTTGGAGTTGACGCTATCGGGGACGACCGAGTGATCGGTGAAGCCCGCTGTCTCTTCGAAGAGGTTCGCGCCAATCATGCGGGTGACAGGGTTTGCATCCGTGGTCATCTGACCCGTGACGTCACCCTTGCGGAGCCAGCCGCCGAAGCCGCGCCCCACGTCCTCGTCTCGCATCCGAATGAGTTCGCCCGCATCGTCACCGATCAGGCTGTCCCGCTTCTGCGTGTTACGAGCCGCGCCGCCGTTGCCCGTAGGACCGGAGACTGGAAGGACGTCGTCAAACTGTGGAGTCTCGGAGCGCGGTGGGATCAATCCCCGGTTCTCTGCCTCAAAGCGATTGCCGATCTCGTGAGCGAGAGAGCTTTCAAATTGAGAGCCAGCCGAGCGGGCAAGAGCGCCGCCAAGGGCACCAAAGATCGCACCAGCGCCACCGGCCAAGAATGGGTCGGCGTAAAGGTTGTCTGTGAGCGCACTAGAGGCCCAATCGACGGAGGCGTTCGATATGGCTCCAGAGGCCGCACCGATACCCACTCTCGCAGCCATCCCCATACCAGCCACCGCACCCGCACCAATACCGCCCGTGGCGATACCTAGAGCGAGCGGAAGAGGATCAGCAGCACCAGCCAGTAGGCCAGCACTCGTCGCTCTCCAGCCGCCCCCTGCGAGGCGTTCCTGTCGCTTTGCATCCTGATCGGCCCACTGCATCCGCTGGCGTAGAACCAGATCGGAGGACGAGGAGAAGAGGAAGTCGTGGTACATTTCCGGGTATTGCTTGGAGAGCTTCATTCCGCGCTCTTCGCCAATCTGGAAATCGGGATCGATGCCCCCCTCGGTCATCCACCGGATCGTCTGAGCGGTGATCGAAGAGGACTGAAAGCTGTCCTTGAAGTCGCCCCAAAAGCCGCTGTTAGAGGGTCCTTCGGGCTGCGTGTTGATATCCACCACCGTCTTTGGGGATGGCGCTGACACGTCCTGATACTGGTATGGATTAGACTCCGGGCGGCTCTCGCCAGCCGGGGTGTCGAAATAGGTTCGTTCGGAGGGCTGGAACTCACCGTTGAGGAGCGCCACAGCCTTAGCCTTATGGCCTTCCATCTGGTTGTTCACCTTGTCCCGAACGGTGCCCGGAGCGCCGCCGTTTCCAGCGTCACTGCGATTGTAATACTTCTCCCCGATGGAACCGGCGTTGATGGCCGAATACATTTCGAGGAGGCCCATGCCGGGCTTGAAGCCGCGATCCACGAGGTAGTTCGCAGAAGCCGCAACGGCGTCCTCTACGGGCATGTCTTTGTGGTAGTTGTATTTGCGCTGTTCCGGCTCGCCCATCTGGATCAGGCCACGGTGGACGCCCCATTTGGTCGTGGGACCCTTCTTCCAAACGTCGAAGGTGCCGCCGGTTTCGTAGGACATGACGGTGGCAAGGTCTGCGGGGTTGGCACCGATACGAAGTGCCTGGGTCTTGATGGCGTCTGCAAGTCTGGTGTTCATTGTTTCTCCTGAAATGAAAAAGCCCCCTGCGCGGGATTGCGAAGGAGGCTGGAAAGGTTAGTGAGGGTTAATAGCTGGTGCGGATCAGACAGGGGCAAGAAAGCGGTCTACAGCGGCCCTAGCAAGGGCGTCAGCGGCTTCGTTATCCGGGTTGCCCGCATGACCCTTGATCCACTCAAAGGCGACTGACAGGCCCGCTTTGGCGAACTCGAAAGCTTTCCATAGGTCCTGATTTTTGATGGGCTTCTTGTCCGATGCCCGCCATCCGTTGCGGACCCAATTGGGGAGCCAGGTGGTGGCACCGCTCACGACATACTGGCTGTCACTGATGATGGTGATGGGGACGGATGGATGGAAATGAGGAATTGCGCGAATGTGCTGGAGGGCGACAATCGCTGCCGACAATTCCATTTTGTTGTTTGTGGTGGCTGGATCGGCGTCGGAGAGCTCGACACGCTCAATCAGGGTGTCGCCATCCCAGAAGCAGACAATCGCGCCCCATCCACCGGGACCGGGATTGTGGAGGCAAGACCCGTCAGTGTGGACGACAATGCGCATAGAGGTAGTGTTAGATGAGGCCAACGGGCGCTCTCCTTTGATTGAATAGAGGGGTTGTGAGGGAGTGGAACTAACGGGAAGCAGGTTCCAGAAAGAGGAGGACGGACGAGGGCGGCGTTCCGCCTGAAGACACCAAACTGTAATGGGCGTCCTGTCCGCATTGTTAAGATGGTGTGACGGGTGTTGTATATGACGGTTCGCCTTGCGGCGTCCGTCCTCGTCAGATCAAGGAACAGTTCGGGCCACTCTCGGGGCGTTCCGGTATGTCGTCAGACTGACGTTTGTCGGAAGATGCCGAGCGGCTGAGAATTAACAAAGTCAGCGGGTCAACGGCGTGTGGCCCTATGGGTATCCTATATATAGGTTTTTTGCATCTGCTGATTACGGATATTATCCTTCATAATCAACGTATTGCGCCTCGCCCTGCGTCGTTCTAAGGCCAACGGATTGGCCACTCTACCGGCACGAACAGTAAGTCCGATATGGTACTGAACAACCTGCCGGGAAATGCCGAGTTCACACCCGATCGCGCTGGCTGACATACCTTCGGACCACATTCTGGCGATGTTCTTCCGCAGGTCCCGGAGGTATATAGCCTTGTCGGAGAGGTGGTCGTCCGCTCGGCAGAAGCCCCGATTAGTTGCCCGATTTCGGTTCTCAGTCTCAAGTCTATCTGCGCGTTCCGCCTTTTCCTGCTCGTACGCCACGCAGGGCCGGGAAAGGTGTCGGCGGATGCTACGTTCGGACAGCCCCAGAAGTGAGGCTATCGCGGGCCTCGGGTAGCCATGAGAAGCCAAGACGTGAGACGCCTTGTGAGCGAAGTCGGCATCGTCCTTGACAGCTATAGTCGCTGATCGGGTACGTACCGTCAAAGGCGAACCTCCCCGGAGGCAACCCACTGCTGCACGATTTTGTCATTACGGGTCAGGCGGTCGCTGACATCGTCGCCGGTCTGTAGCTCCGGCCATCGATCCCGAATAAACGCCAGCTTTCGCCGAAGCTCTCGAAGAACCCGAAGAGGTTCGGCAACGTTTGGTGACATGCCCATTCCACCGGCAGTGAGCCGCTGTATGTACCTGGCATCCGAAGACGCCGCACCGATGATGGTCGGAAGGTCTTCACTCTGGAGAACGTCAGGGCGCTCTATCGGTTCGTCCTTGCGGTTCTGTCTGGTCGGGGCGTTGCGCTGGATCGCAAGAAGATGGTTTTGCAGGTCATCAGCCACGGCAATCGCACGGGTGACATTAGGATCGGCATTCTTACCACCCCGGAGTTCCCCGGAAAGGCGGCGACCGAGGTTTGAAGCATTCTGGATAATCTGGAGTTGTCGCCGTGCGGACAGTAGCGTGGTCACGGCGGGAGCAGTTTGGGTTTCTGATGGTGTCATTGAAGGTTCCTGTTTGGAGTTGTTGGCGAAACTCATCCGCTTCCGACAAACAAACGAAACAGATAGGCACGGACGGAGGGCCGAACTGTCTCGGGATTGCCTCCTAGTGAGCGGGGCAACCTGTCGGGCGATGACATGAAGGTTTTCGTTGTGTGGTGATAAATTTCGCCGTGGGCGGTCGTGCTGACCCGCGCCCTAGATCGGTTCGACCTTGGCGACACAACGCGCACAAAGCTCCGACACCCTTTCCGGCAAAAAAGCGGATAGGCGGCTACGCGGCGCTAGTCTCGTCCGCTTTCGCGGTCACGTGAGGCTAACCCGCTCCAGAATATGGCTCGGCTGGGCGTATATCGTCTTCCGCCCATAACGGTTCGTTCCCGGCTATCGACCGAGGCGTCTGGATACAGTGAACCGGACTGTTCGCAGGAACAGACAAAGAAAGTGGGGTTTGTGGTTTCGGAACCGCACACGGAAAGCCAGAGCTTCCTAGTGCATGGGATTATGACGTCAGGCTTGAGTTGCCACGTCATCGGGTATGCGGGAGTGAGAATTAGCGTCTCATGACCGGCATATGGCATCCGAAATCTGAGGCGTCAAGCATGAGAAATCCAGTGAAATTAGCCACAACAGACTGAATATCCTCGGGGTTTCTATTTCCAGCAGAGGGTTACGACGGACTGTGCCATGAATTCCGGGCCAACTGTGCCATCAAAAAAATCTGCACCCGACAGTAGCCCGGGAATGAAGAGGCCCCGGGTTGCCCCGAGGCCATGATGTTCAAGCCGACGCCACCACCGGCGATTTCTCCCGCTTTCGCTTCGGCTTCGGAGTGGTGCCCTCCAGAACGTGAAGGATATCCTCCAGCCCCTTCGGCTTGATCTGCATGTAGCGCATGGTGGTCACGATGGCCGAGTGGCCCATCCACTCCATGACGCGCTTGATATCGACACCAGCCAGAACCAGACGAGTGCAGCACGTATGGCGGAGGACGTGGGGTGTGACGTCTTGGAAAGACAGAACTTCCCGCATGGTTTCCCATCGCGACCGCATAGCGTACTCGTTGTGCGCGGTGAAGGGTCCCTTGTTCCTTCCGGCTTCACCGATCTGACGACGGGCAAGCATTTCCCGAACGCGCTTCGTAAGAGGGACCGTGCGAGGCTTCTTGGTCTTGGTCTTCCAGAAGGTCAGACTGGAGAACTGAGGACCGAAGTCGTCCCACGAGGCTTTCATCATTTCGGAGAAGCAGCGCGCTCCGGTATCGATCAAGGCCATCGTCAGGTCGTAGTTGTCGGGATCGTTGTTCGCGGACCAGTAAGCCAACAAGACGCGCTCTTCTTGATCATCCAAGTACCGGAAGCGGGTCTTCTCGACAGCGTTCCACTTGATCGACGGCATCTTGTTGATGGCCCCCGCGTCGTGCGCTGTCTTTAGGATTTTGGAGAGGGAGGCGATCTTCTTGTTCACATAGGACGGAGCTAGTCCGTTGTCGGCCAACTCCACCTTCCACTCCGCTATATCCGCCGAGGTGATCTCCTCCAGCGGCTTGTTGCGGCCCCAATAGTCCACGGCGGTCTGCCCGTTGCGGATTTGGGACTCTCCTCCCCGAGCCTGATACTGCCAGACAGTTCGCTTCACGAAGTCGAAACATGGCCCGAGGAGCGATAGATCGCGGGTCTTGGAGCCGCTGATGTGGATGTTGACGGGCGGAAGAGGCTTGCCCATTTCTATCGCATGGCGGGCCGCTACCTCCCATTTGAGTGCATGTTCCTCGGTTGGAAATGTACGACGGAGGCGAGTGCCGTCCCCAAGGCTGACGTCCGCTTGCCAGTTATTGCCCCTTTGTCGCGCCATAGTCACGCCTCCCGAAGAGCGAGAGAGGGAGCGGCTGCTAGCGCGGCTGCGGCTTCCGCCTGTGCCAATACTTCATCGATCTTTGAGCGCGCCCATTTGAGCGGTCGCACAACGTCAGCGCTGGCCACCGGATGCCCGTTCACCGCCGCCCGCATGGCCGTCATCATGAACTCTGCGGCTATGGTCATGTCCGACACGCTATAGTCACGCGGCATTGCGGATTTCTGTTGTCTGCTGGTTTGCATTGGAAGCCCCTGTTTTGGAAAGAGGCCCCCTTAATAGCCAGGAAAACAATTGGCACAACAAGGGATAAAGACACCTGTAGGTGACGGTTGTCGGTGGACACTCAAAGGTGACTGGGGGGTTCCTGCGGGAACGGAGGATGCTGCAGAGTTTGTGCCCAGATAGTCACCTGTGCGCGACGACATGACAAATTGTCGCACCCTACCGACCGAACAGACTATTTAGGACAGACCAGATGCCACCGAAAGCCAACGTCCCGATCACCAGCCAGCTACAGGCAACGATAACCACGTCCATCGTCATGCGCCTCCCTTGGCGGCGTCGAGTACCTTCTGAACCGCCGACTTGCTGAACCCTACCTGCGCCGCGATCTGGCGAACACTCACGCCATCAGCCTTCATCTGAGTCATGACCGCCTTCACCTCCGGCGTGATCATTGCGGGGCGTCCTCCGGTTCGACCCTCGGCTTTCGCCTTGGCAATACCTTCGAGTTGCCGCTCCTTGCGCAAGTCAGTTTCAAACTCTGCGATACTGGCAAGAATGCCAAAGACAAGCTTCCCGGTTCTGGTGGTGGTGTCGAGCGTTGCGTCGTCCAGCACTCGGAAACCGACGCCCTTCTCACTCAGGCCCTCTACGATCTGGTGGAGGTGCGATGCCGACCTTGCAAGGCGATCAAGCTTCGTCACGAGCAACACGTCGCCCTCTCGAACGAAGCGAAGGCACTCGTCCAACGCGGGACGTTCCCGGTCAAGGCCAGATTGTTTCTCGCTATAGACCTTCTCCGCACCCGCTGCCTTAAGCCGGTCGATCTGAGTTGCGTGATCCTGTCCCGTGGAACTCACTCTGGCGTACCCAACAATCATCGAACGTCCACTTTCCTCTAAGTCAATCGTGGACATAGCTATAGTGGACGCGAAGTGGACGGTCAATAGACCGCGTCCATAAAGTGTACATTTGTGGACAGATAGACGCCTTACGATGACGGCGGAAGCTGTCGCTAGACCGCCTTCACCATTACCAGATCATACGCTGGAGCTAGAAGCCAATTGCTGACGCTATGCCCAAGATGAAGCTGATCAATGCGCCAGTCGTCGTCGCAATAGTCGCCACGATCTCCTTGGCGGTTGTGACCGGGGCATCCCGGTTTACGTATGCATAAAATGCGATAGAGAGCGCCCCACCGATGAATTCTGCCCACATCACCCAAGACAGAAGCTGGGTTTCCGTGCCTTGCTCGACCTTGTACCGGATGAACGCTGTAAAAATTCCTGCTGCCAACGCCACGCTGCCGTAAAACAGCGCTCCTATTCGGGGCTTGTCTAGCATCGGCCACAACGAGAGGGCGGTCACAAAAATGGTGAAGGATATGCCAAATGCCGTATATCCACCAAGCCGTTCAGGGTCTACGACCTGAAAGATTACCCCAGGTAAGGCGCAAACTGAAACCAGAATGAATAAGTGTGTGATTTTATTTAATATTTCTCTCATGATGTCCTCTTTTACCACGAGATCGACCTACAGCTTTGCGAGTTTAAAATTCGTGAACTTGCAGTTGCAAACGCCAATGCAGGATAGCTTTCAACGTTGTTCGATCAGATGGGCGCATCTGCCGACACATAGTAGCCTTTTTGGCCGCAGACCTTTCCAAGCCTCCGGTGGCGGTGGTAGCTACTCGCAAAATCAACCGGAGATACGTTAATGCGCGTCTATCGCCTCGACCCCAAGACCGGCAAGAAGCAACTCCCGACGAAGGAGGCTGGGTTGTTCGTGCTCGGCGACCCCAAGCAAGGGAACAGGAAGCACGTCAAAGCGAACAAGGTCACGGTGCGCACTGAGGAGGAAATGATTGATTTGATCATGCGCGGTTTCTCAGTTCGCGTGGACACAGACACCCGACCTTCCCTCGTTCGCCTGAACCTCCTCATCGACGGCAAGAAGGTTTCTTGAGCCGATGACAGCCAACGCGAGCCCCACGGGGGTGTCGCACTTCCGTACATTTCGAGGTCGGCCCCTCGCATTTTTCCCCGATTTTTGAACGGGTCACATTATCCTGTAGTCGCGCCATTCCTGTACCGAGGATTGCGCAAGATGCCCAGAGCGAATACACCTTGGCGAACCGCGAAGAGGGTACATTTCCGTATGGGGATACCTCTCAGACTTCGATGAAATGCTGCCAGTTTGCGCGCAGTGGCAGGGGACGGACATTGCTCAATCGCATTACGCAAGACACCATCAACAAGGCCGCATGGGCCGCCTGTGACACCTTCCGGGGCACTGTCGATGCCTCAATCTACAAGGACTACGTCCTGACCATGTTGTTCCTGAAATACATCTCTGATGTGTGGAAGGATCATTATGCGGCCTACAAAGAAAAGCACGGCGACCATCCTGAATTGATCGAAGCGATGATGGCGCAAGAGCAGTTCGTTCTGCCACGCGACAAGGATTTCGATGCCCTCCATCGGGACCGGCACAAGCCCGGCAACGGCGAGCGGATCGACAAGGCGCTTCACGCCATCGAAGAGGCCAATGGCGACAAACTGCGGGATGTGTTTCAGGACATCTCGTTCAACGCCAACCGGTTGGGTGACGAAGAGCAGAAGAACGACATCCTGCGGCTGCTGCTTGAGGATTTCGCCAAACCCGAACTGGACATGCGCCCGAGCCGAGTGGGCACCCTCGACATCATAGGCGGAGCTTATGAATTCCTGATATCCAAGTTTGCGGCTTCCGCTGGCAAGAAGGCGGGCGAGTTCTATACGCCAGCGGAAGTTTCTGCCCTGATGGCTCGACTGGTAGAGCCGCAGGAAGGCGATGATATCTGTGATCCAACATGCGGCTCGGGTTCTCTGCTGCTGAAATGCGCCCGAGAGGTGCGTGAGAAGGCGGGCGGAAAGGCGCATTATGCGCTGTTCGGTCAGGAGGCCATAGGCTCCACCTGGGCGCTCGCCAAAATGAATATGTTCCTTCATGGCGAAGCGAACCATCAGATCGAGTGGGGCGACACCATCGGCAATCCGAAGCTGCGCACGGGCGATGACATGTTGCGGCACTTCGACGTGGTGGTCGCCAATCCGCCCTTCAGCCTCGATAAGTGGGGCGCTGAGAAAGCCGAGAAGGATCGGTTCAGTCGTTTCCGGCGCGGGATGCCGCCGAAGACCAAGGGCGACTATGCCTTCATCCTGCACATGATCGAGACGCTGAAGCCGAAGACCGGCCGCATGGCTGTCGTGGCCCCTCATGGAGTTCTGTTTCGGGGCTCTAGCGAAGGCGTCATAAGACAGAAGTTAATCGAGGAAAACCTGCTCGACGCAGTGATTGGTCTGCCAGAAAAACTATTTTTTGGCACAAGTATCCCGGCAGCGATCCTCGTCTTCCGCAAGAAAAAGGCGGACACCAACGTGCTCTTTATCGATGCCAGTAGGGAATACATTGAGGGCACCAATCAAAACCGACTTGGTGAAGAGCAGCTCAACCGCATTTTCGCCGCATTCAATGCGCGGGCAAACATTGAGAGATATGCTTATTTAGCCAGCCATGAAGAGATTGCTGCGAACGACTTCAATCTCAACATTCCGCGCTATGTCGACACGTTTGAGGAAGAAATAGAAATCGACTTAATGAAGGTACGGGCCGAGCGTGAGGCTCTGAAGGCCGAACTGGCCGAACTTGAGATTAGGATGGAGGATTATCTTTGTGAAATCGCACACAACCTCAAAGCGTGAGCGCTACACCGCGATTGACATCGGACCGACGCCAGCAGACTGGAGCGATCCAGTGCTTCAAAAAGTTGCACCGTTCATATCCAACGGGTTCGTTGGTACGGCTACGCCGCACTATGCAGCGCAAGATGACCATGGCGCGGTAAAATATCTTTATGGGACCAACATACGGAAGAATGAGATCGTTCCCGCTGGGCTTCGCTATATCACGGCGAAGTTTCACGAGCAGCAGGAGAAAACGAAACTACGCCTTGGCGACGTCCTTACTGTCCAGTCAGGGCATATAGGCACAACCGCCGTAGTAACCGAAGACTATGATGGATCTAACTGCCACGCCTTGATAATATCACGGCTCGACCAATCACTTATGTGCCCTTGGTTCCTTTCACAATATCTCAATTCAAACATAGGGAAGGCTAGATTGCGCGGTCTGGAGGTGGGGTCCACAATCCTCCACATCAATACAAAGGACCTTAAGAATTTTCGGGTTCCGTGTCCGCCCCTGCTAGAGCAGAAGAAGATCGTACAAATTCTATCCACTTGGGACGAGGCCATCAAAACGACCGAGAAGCTGCTCGGAAATACCAAGGCGCAAAAGCGGGCTCTCATGCAGCAACTACTTACCGGCAAGACGCGGCTGAAGGGTTTCGAGGGGAGTCAGTGGGCGCGTCGCCCTCTCGACACCGTTTTCGAGAGAGTTCGGCGAAAAAACACTGTCGCAAACAAGAACGTCCTTACGATCTCTGGTCGTGAAGGTCTGGTATCACAGAGCCAATACTTCAACAAAGTTGTGGCTGCGGCTGACACTTCTGGATACACGCTACTTCAGGGCGGCGAGTTTGCCTATAACAAAAGCTATTCCGCGGGATATCCTCTCGGTGCGATCAAGATGCTGCCCTTGGAGGTGACCGGCGTGCTGTCGAGCCTCTACATCTGCTTCCGAGTCGTCAATAAGGGTAGAGATCACCCGGATTTCTATAGACATTGGTTTGAATTCGGCGGCCTAGATAGAGAACTGAGTGTCATCGCTCAGGAAGGGGCTCGAAATCACGGACTATTAAATGTTGGGGTATCGGAGTTTTTCAAGCTTCTTGTTTCACGACCTAGCGCCGATGAGCAGAGAAAAATTGCGGCCGTACTAAACGATGCGGAAACACAAGTGAACAACGTGGAGCTTCAGCTCGGTCGCCTTAAATCGGAGAAACGTGCGCTCATGCAGCAGCTTCTCACCGGCAAGAGACGGGTGACCGTATGAACGCACCGCGACGCCCGAGAACCGACGAGGAGAGCCAAGCTAAGGTTCCGGCGCTCGCCCTGTTGATGAAACTCGGCTGGAACTATCTCGCGCCAAGCACCTGTCTTCTCACCCGTGGCGGCGACCGCGCTGTACTGATGGAGGGAACATTAATTCAATGGCTCTCCACATATCGGTTTAGCTATCGCGGCAGCGAGCACCTACTTTCTTCCGGCGGTATTACTCAAGTTATCAAGGCGATTACTGACACGGGACTTGCCGAAGGACTGACCGCTGCGAACGAGCGTGTAAGCAAGCATCTGACCCTTGGTGTGACCATTAGCGAATTCATGCCGGACGGGCACCGCTACTCCGTCACCGTACCCCTCATCGATTTCACGCATCCTCAACGTAATCTACTGCACGTGACCGAGGAACTATCCGTTGAGCGCGAGGGTGCGCACGGACACTATCGGCCCGATATCGTGCTCTACATCAATGGCATCCCGCTAGCCGTCATCGAGGCCAAACGCCCCGTCGGCTCGAACCCCGACAAAGACATGCTGAAAGAGGGCATGTCTCAGCACCTGCGGAACCAGAAGCCCGACGGCATCCGCCCACTCTACGCTTATGCGCAACTACTGCTTTCCATATCCGGCACCGATGCCCGTTACGGCACGACCGAGACACCTCTGAAATTCTATGCAGCTTGGCGCGAGGAGGAGATCTCAACCGCCTCGATCACCGCGTTGGTCAACCAGCCGCTGACACCCGAGCAGCATAGAGCACTTTTTGCGGAGCGCCCGGCTTTCCTGCGCAGCCATTTCGAGTCGCTATGGTCATCGCCTGTGCTGACAACGGGTCAAGATGCCGCGATCATCGGACTGCTTTCACCCGAAAGACTGCTGGCATTCATCCGCTACTTCATGCTGTTTGACCGCAAGGCTGGGAAAATAGCGGCCCGCTATCAGCAGATCTCCGGTGTCAAATCGATGCTGGCGCGGGTCGCCGAGCGAAACCGTGACGGCGGGCGCGAAGGTGGGGTGATCTGGCACACCACGGGGTCAGGGAAATCCTACACAATGGTCTTCCTGCTGAAGGCATTGCTTGTCGATGACGAGCTTTCGCGTTGCCGGGTCATCGTGATCACCGACCGTATCGACCTTGAGCGGCAGCTTGCCGGGACATTCATTTCGGGTGGAGCATTCGGCTCTGCCTTGGCGACGAAGAAGGAAGGGGCAGACGCTCAAGCCCAAAGCGGACGCGATCTCGCCCGTCGCATCGGCAGCGGCACAGAGCGGATCACCTTCACGCTGTTGCAGAAGTTCAATAGCGCCACACGTCATGCCGAATGTCACAACGCCTCATCGGATTTGATCGTGCTTGTCGATGAGGGGCACCGCAGCCAGGGCGGCGAGAACCACGAGCGTATGCGCAAGGCTCTCCCCAATGCGGCCTTCATCGCCTTCACCGGCACACCGCTCCTGAAGGACGACAAGACCCAGAACAAGTTCGGCCCGATCCTCCACGCCTACACCATGCGGCGGGCCGTGGAAGACGGCACCGTGACGCCGCTCTTGTATGAAGAGCGCAAGCCACATGTCGATATCAACGAACAAGCTATCGACAACTGGTTCGAGAAGATCACGGCGAGCCTTTCAGATGAGCAGAAGGCCGACCTGAAGAAGAAGTTCGCGACGCGCGGCAGCATCTATCGCGCGAACAATCGCGTCGAGCTCATCGCAATGGACATTGCCGAGGACTTCTCGCGAAACTGGAAAGGGCTTGGGCTCAAAGCTCAATTGGCCACCGACAGCAAGCTCTCGGCTATCCGCTACAAAGAAGCGTTGGACGCAACTGGTCTCGTGACGAGCGCCGTCATCATCTCCGCGCCTGACACCAGAGAAGGTCATGTAGACACCGACGAGGCGAAGACGCCAGAGGTGCAAAAGTGGTGGGCCGCAAATGTCGGTGCCGATGCCGAAGCTTACGAAAAGCGGGTTATCGAAGACTTCGGAACAGAGGGGTCACCCGATATATTGATCGTGGTGGACAAGCTGCTGACGGGCTTCGACGAGCCGCGCAATACCGTGCTCTACATCGACAAGTATCTGCGCGAGCACAACCTGCTTCAGGCTATTGCGCGAGTGAACCGTCTGCACGAGCAAAAGTCGTATGGGTTGCTCATTGATTATCGCGGCATCTTGAAGGAGCTTGATACCTCGCTCACCGCCTATCAGGACTTGGCTGAACGAACTCAAGGCGGGTTCGACATCGACGACCTTACAGGGATCTATGCGAATGTCTCGACTGAGTACAAACGCCTTCCGGCGCTGCACGACGCGGTCTGGGCCATCTTCTCAAGCGTGAAGAATAAGGGGGACCGAGAACAGTTTCGGCGCGTTCTTGTGCCCGACACGGTCCTAGGCGAGACCGGCGTCAGCTATGACCAGAACCAGAAGATCCGTGAGGACTTCTACGCGGCTCTGACAGAGTTTGGCATGTGCCTGAAACTTGCGTTGTCATCGCGGGCATTCTTTGAAGACACGGCTTTCGATGAGGCGACAATCGCGACCTACAAGAAGGATCTGAAGTTCTTCACTGAACTCAGAATTCAGGCAAAGCTTGACGCACAGGAGACTGTCGATTTCTCGGCTTACGAGAAGCAAATCAGGAACCTTGTCGATAGACAGGTCGTCGGCGTTGACATCAAACATTCGGAAGGCGTCATCGATATCACCGGCATGGCGGAACGGGATCAGGCCGCTTATTCGCTCGACGATCCGCCGTCATGGGGCGAAGACAAGACCCGAGCGGAAACTGATGTTATCAAGACGCGACTGACGAAGACCATCGAGCAGGACCTTGCCGATGATCCATATGCTCAGGCCGTGTTCTCCGAACTGCTTCGCCACGCAATTCGCGAGGCCGAAGCCCTGTTCGACCACCCGCACAAGCAGTTTTTGCTCTTCAAGGACCTTGAGCAACAGGCGAAAAACAGAGCCAATCCCAATGTGCCTGATCGCTTCGGCGACAATCGCCACGCACAGGCTTACTATGGGCTGTTTCCCCTCGTTCTCGGGGAGCCGGTGTCCCAGAAACGGGGCGAGGAGTGGCTTGTCTCGGAAGCAATGCACATCGACAGCGTCGTCAACGATGCGGTCGCCAACCACTCGATCAATCCGGCGAATGTGGAAGCGGAAATCCGCCGCGAACTGCTGCCCCGATACTTTAAGGAGCTGGGTGGACTCGACCAAGCGACCGCTCTCATCCACCGCGTTGTCGAGGTTGTCCGACTGGGGGTAAGCCGTGGGACGCTTTGAGCGGGTGCTGCACTACGGCGGCGAGGCTATTCCCTACACCGTCAGAATTGCCGCAGGACGCCGTGAACGGGTCCGCATTCACGTTCATCCTGATGGGGCGGTCGAGGTCGAAGCCCCTGAAGAAGCCACGGCTGAAGACATCGCCAAGGCCGTGCAGAAGCGAGCCCGGTGGGTGCATGACCATGTCCATGATGCGAGACGACGGTTCGAGCATGTGCTGCCGCGCGAGTACGTCAGTGGCGAGCAGATCCTCTATCTCGGACGGCGGTACAGCCTCAAGGTTCGCCATGTGTCCCGCCAAGAGAGAGCGGTGAAACTTAAGGGCGCTCTCCTTGAGGTCGCGCATGATCAGGTGTCAGCCGATGCTGTGAGAGCGCGGGTCCGAGCTTGGTACAAGCTGAAGGCGCGGGACTACTTCGCCTATCGTCTTGGCGTGATTGCCAAGGGGTTGCCATGGCCGCAGGAGCTGCCGAAATTCCAGTTGAAGGACATGCGAACTCGCTGGGGCACTTGTGCAGCCGGTGGAACGGTCACGCTAAATCCGTTTCTCGTCCGCGCGAACAGAGAATGCATCGACTACGTCATCACCCACGAACTCTGCCACCTACGGGAACACAATCACAGTCCAGAGTTCTTCCGGCTGCTCAGCCGTGCCATGCCGCAGTGGGAAATGGTCAAGCGATCCCTAGACGACATGGCCGAAATCATCCTGAACGATTGACGGCGCTCGACACGGTCTTCGCTCCGGTGAAACACGATGGTGCTACACAGAGGGCTTGACTTCCCCTCAAAAACCACGTCAATCCGGGCATTATTCGCACATTCCGCCGAGTTCAAATCTCTCTAGCGGCATCTCAACAAGCTTTGTAGTTGATACTAGGTTCACGGCTCAGGCAGCTTCACAGCCTCCACACAAGCCCTCATCTGCTGCCACGCAGGTCCACCTGAATAGACCCCTAGCGTGATCGACTTGCGGCCCTCTTCATGCCCCACAACGGACGATATGGTACTCTCAGGGATGCCCGCCCGTTCCGTTTCGGTGACAAACCAGCGGCGGAACGAATGGAAATTGACCAAGCTGCGGCGCTGTCCCGGCCTCTTGTCATCCACGCCAAGCTTCTCCCGGTAGGTGGCGAAACGCTTACCGAAGACATCACCTGCATTTCGTTCATCAGCCAGTTCGTGAAAGAGCCAATCTTGAGGGTCTTTCCCCTTCTTCCTGCGCTTCACGATTTCGATAACGTCCGGGTGCATCGGCACACGCCGTGCGGCGGCTGCGGTCTTGCCCTGACGAATGTCAAAATAGCCATTGCCGCTCTCATCGATTGGGCATTCCTCGACCCATAGAGTGACAAGTTCTGCGAGACGGAGGCCAGAGAGAGCCGCTATGCGGATAGCGTCACGTATTTGTGCCTCGAACGCCTTTCTCATTCCCCGGGGATAGGATGAATAAAGCAAGGTCTTAATCTCCTCTTCATTGAAGGGGCGCTCTTCGACCTTGCCTCCGCGCTCGACCCTGCGGCCCCTATCGGGCATCCGCTGGCCCTCCCATGGGTTGGCTCCGTTTACGTGACCCCGAGCAATAAGATAGTCCCAATACAGCTTTACGCTTCCGTGGTGTTTCCGAGCGGTACGTTCATTGAGCGGCGCAATTACCTCCGAAAAATACCTACCGGCCTTTGCGCGATCAATATTCGGCAGTGACCAGCCCTTGAGCTTCGCCCAACTCGCAAAACGCTTGATTAGGTTACGCCGTTCGTCAGTTGTTTTCGGCGCAAGCCTAGCCTCTTTAAGATAATCCTCGACGTAGTGGTCAACATCGACGCGACCGTGGACAATGTTCATGAAGCGGACCTGAGCTTGGCCGCCATGCTCCCGCCCTACAGCATCAGCGCGCTCCTCTGTGAAGTCGTCCGCGGTCATCACGTCCTCGTCGGCCACGTGCGCGGGGTCCCGATTGAATATCGTGGCTGTCCAAGCGTGGGGATCGGCGCGGCTGGTCTGGAGTTCATTCACCCAAGCATTTGCAAGGTCTAAAATGGCGTCTGTGGCTCCCTTGATGGAGCGACCCTCCTTCGCGGCGCGAAATAGCTTGGTTGTCTCGGCAAGTAACTCGTCACGCCGCGCCATGGCTTTAGTGAAGTCGCTGGTTTCAAGGTTGACGAGGCGGGCAGTTTTGCCTCCAAAATGGGGCCTGATTGCTACTGGGATATCCCGAGTGAACCAAAACTTCCGCCCCTTGAGAACGAGATGCCTTGCTGCCCGCTTCTTGCCTTTTCGTGCCATTCCGACCAATTTCTCCGACCATCTTTTTTGGTCGAATATCATTGCGTATCAGGCATTTCAAGAGCTTATGTCTTGCTCGTGGAGCCCCCGCTTAGCTCCACCAAATTCTCAGCAAACCATCTTGATCCCATTAGATCGAGTGCGCCTAATTTGGCACCACTGTCTGCGGCATCGCTTCGATTTCTCTTGCTATTCAACCGCAAAGAGCGGCAGTTTCTTCTTTTGAAGAGGAGATTCCAATGGCTAAGGGTCAAGTGAGAAGCAACAAGGAAATCCGCAAACCGAAGAAGGACAAGGCACCACCGGCTGCGGCTCCTACTTTGGGAGCGAAGGCCGTTGAGGCCAGCAAGCAGAAGAAGCCGCAATAAATCTTCGCTTTATCTGTATGCGGCGCGGGTCTTTGAGGATTTGGGGGCCCGCTAGGCGACCGTGAGTGTAAAGCTGACGACCAATGGACCGCCTCGCTCTTGGTGCAGTTCCAAATAGACTCAAATCCCCATTTGGATTGAAGACGAGGTGTGAATGCAGAAAGGTATAATGAAAGGGCGGATGGGTTTCGTCCTCATATTCCTCATTTGCGCAGCGATAGCCTTAATGATTAACCTGCTCAACACCGTAAGCTTGTTTCCCAGTGGCGAACGGGCGCAGGGAGCGTATCCGGAAAGAACGCAGGCAGAGCAATCTGACTTGAATGAAAGGCTGCGCATAGCGAAAGAAGAAGCGCGCAAGGCTGCCGACGGAGCCCTTCAAGCCGTGGAAGGTAATGCACGCGAACCGACCGCCGAAAAAAAGCAGTAGTCGAGTTTGAGAGACGAGACCGGATTCTCTCGATTTATTCCGTAGTCACCTGGACCATGTCTGACGTCCGGGACCCTGTGACTACCGCAACATCTTACAGGCGCGGAAACTCACTCCTCATCCCCATCATCCCCCGAAAGATGATTGCGCGTCGACTGCTTCACTTGCCCTACATGTGTAATCAGCCCGGAGATCACGATAGGATCCACGTCAGCCATCATATCCTTCAACCAGCCGTCATGCGCCTTGGCCATCGCATCGAAGGTCTTGCGGCCCTTGTCGGTGAGGTAAGCGACGATGACGCGGCGGTCGTCCGGGAGACGCTCGCGGATGACGAGGCCGTCGGCCTCCAGTCGCTCGACCAAGCCGGTGATGTTGCCGTTTGTAACCATGGTGCGCTTGGAGAGTTCGCCAAGGCGCAGGCCGTCGGTCTCGCGATAGAGCTGCGAGAGGAGATCGAACTGCGGCAGCGTCGCGCCGAATTCGCGGCGCAGGCGACGGCGGATTTCCTGGGAGATGAGTTTGGTGGTGGACAGCAGACGCAGCCAAAGGCGCAGTTCCTGTTTCTTGCCATCCTGTGTATCGCTGATGATCGCTTCCAGATCGATAGCCGCCATTACCCGTCCCTTGTCTCGAAGTTTGCCGTGGCCTCTGAAGTTTGTGGCCCGCCCTTCAAGTTTCTTGCTTTAACCCATACCCTGGCGGCAAAACCTTTGCCTGCTTTTCCCACGGCATGCTCTTATCGGTAGTCTAGAACACCATTCATGATGCGCGGTCAACATTCTCAAAGCTTCAAGCAATAGTCTGGCGGCGGTCGACACGGGATTGCCAACCTCAGATTTCTTGAGCTCGGCTGATTTCGTCACGCGTTTGACCTCCAATATATGCGTGTACAGATTTCTGACTGCTGGAGGTTCTAGCGGGTTTCATCGGGCACGGTCTGGCGCGGACGCTATGTCCCTCGCTACATTCACTTTGAGATCATATCGCTGCGCTTAAACCGCCTTTGAAAAACAATTGAAGCTTAAACAAAATTCTTGCATATCCATATTTTTGGTCATAGGTTTTCCCATTATCGCATCTGCTTCTTCAGCAGCGCTGACGAAGCAGGAACCGACGGTTCAAAATAAGGGGAACTTGAATGACCGATGCTTCGATGATTGCAGTACTTGCCAGCGGGTTGCTTTCCGGCAAGGTGAAGGTTGTGGATTTGACGGCGCCGCTTGGGCCGGACACGCCAGTTCTCTATCTGCCGCCGCAGTTCGGCAAGAACACGCCCAATGTGAAGGTCCACACCATTTCCGCCTATGACCAGGATGGCCCATTCTGGGCGTGGAACTGGCTGGAGCTTGGCGAACATACCGGCACGCATTTCGATGCGCCCTGCCACTGGATTACCGGCAAAGACAATGCCGAAAACACGACAGATACCATTCCCCCGCAGAATTTCGTCGCGCCGGTCAACGTCATCGATCGTTCGAAGGAAGCCGCTGAGAACCCGGATTATCTGCTGACGGTCGAAAGCATCCAGCAATGGGAAGCCGAACATGGCGAGATCGAAGCCGGCACCTGGGTTCTGCTGCGGACCGACTGGTATAAGCGCAATGGCTCTACGGAAACCTTTCTGAATGCAGATGAAAATGGCCCCCATTCCCCTGGTCCGACGGCAGAAGCCATCGAATATCTTCTCTCCAAGGGTATTATCGGCTGGGGCCAGGAAACCATCGGCACGGATGCAGGCTCGGCAGGTGGCATGAACCCGCCCTTCCCTGCCCATAATCTGATGCACAAGGCCAACAAGTATGGTCTTGCCAGCCTCTGCCATCTCGACCAGTTGCCGGCCAAGGGCGCAATCCTGATCGCAGCACCGCTGAAGCTGGTCAAGGGAACCGGCTCGCCGGTACGCGCGCTGGCGCTCGTGATCTAGGCCAAAGCCCGCAGCAGTCTCATCTGTCGGTCGGAGGTGAACTCAGTGACTCCGGCCCTTTCCACCCATCGCGATGCCGCCTCTTGCGTCTGTGGAGTTTCCCCATGGCTGATCCTGATTACATCATCGTCGGAAGCGGCATCAACGCACTGGTCGCCGCAGCTCTCTTAGGCAAGAAGGGCAAACGTGTCCTGCTGCTCGAAAGAAACGACCGCATCGGCGGCTGCCTGCGCACCGAAGAAATTACACTTGCGGGCTACCGGCACGATGTCATGGCAACGACCATGGTCCTGTTCCTCACTTCGCCTGCCTTCGCGGCTCTGGGCAAGGATCTGGAGACCCGAGGGCTGGAGTTCTGCCACACCTCAACGCCAACCGGCGTGCTGCGGCCAGATGGCACGCATGCCATTCTCTCCATGGATCGCGCCCGCAACATCGCCCATTTCGATGGCATCGCCGAAGGGGATGGCAAAGCCTTCGACCGTGGAATGGCGCGTTTCGCGGGCAATGCCGGTTTCGTCTTCGGCCTGCTTGGCGGTAATCTCTGGTCCACAGCGACAGCCAAGCTGCTGGGCCGCGAAGTCTGGAAACGGGGACTGAAGGGCCTCACTGCATTTTTCGGCGAGGCTCTGTCGCCTGCGCGAGGCTATCTCGAAACCACCTACCGCTCCGAGGAACTGCGCGGGCTTTTTGCGCCCTGGGCGCTGCATTGCGGCCTAGGGCCGGAAAGCGCCTATTCCGCCGAGATGACGCGCGTTATCGGCTTTGCCATTGAGGCGGCCGGTTGCCCGATCGTCAAGGGCGGCGCGGACAATCTGCTGATGGCCTTCGAGCGGCTGATCACGGATCAGGGCGGGAGCATCATGAGAAGCGCCGATGTCGAGCGGGTCGATGTCGATGCGCCCGGCAAGGCCGTCGGCGTCACGCTTGCCGACGGGAAACAATTGCGAGCAGCCAAAGGCGTCATCGCGTCGGTCACGCCCCATCAGCTTTACGAGCGCCTGTTGAACGCCTCGTCCACCAAGCTGCCACAACCGGTGCAGGAAGGGCTTGCCAGCTACCGATATGGCAAGGGCAATATGCAAATCCATTATGCGCTGAAGGCAGCGCCCCGCTGGCGCGCAGGCGAAGAGCTGAGCAAGGTGGCGCTCTTGCATCTGACACCTGGCCTCGATGGCGTCTCCCGTTCGGCCAACGAGGCCGAGCGCGGCCTTCTGCCTGCCGAGCCAACGGTCTGCGTTGGCCAGCCGACCTCCTTCGATCCGAGCCGCGCGCCGGATGGGGGCCATATTCTCTGGCTGCAGGTGCCGGATACGCCGCGTCATATCAAGGGTGATGCTGCCAATGAGCTGGCCTGCCCGGCGGACGGACGCTGGACGGAGACGCTGCGAGAGGCCTTTACCGACCGTATCGAGGCCATGCTGCGCGCACAGATCGAGAATTTCGACGAGATCGTCCTGAAGCGCCGCGCTTACGCGCCGACAGACCTCGAGGCAATGAACATGAACCTCGTGGGCGGAGATCCTTACGGCGGCTTCTGCGGGCTCGACCAATTCTTTCTCTGGCGTCCGTTCAAAAGCTCGGTTAACCACAAGACCCATGTTGCGGGTCTTTACCATATCGGGGCGTCCACGCATCCTGGGCCGGGCCTTGCAGGCGGGTCCGGTTTCCTGCTCGCCTCGTCTTTGTGCTGATGAAGGGATGAAAGCACATGGATAATGGCTTTTCCGTCGAATTTCTCGGTAATCCCGACGACCAGACCAAACGCATTCCCAGTCTCGGCGAGATCGGGCTCAATAATTTTGCGCCCTATATCATGAACCGCATCATGGCGCGGTGGAACGCCAACCTTGCCGAAGACATGAAGGCACGCGACGTTACCACCGTGAAGATGCGCGCTCTTGCGGTGCTGAACGTCTCCTCGTCGCTGACCATCAACGAGCTTTCCGTCTTCGCCGTGACCGAGCAATCGACCATGAGCCGCACGCTGGATTCGCTGGAGGAGCAGGGCCTTGTCCGGCGCGTGCCGCGTGCCGACGACATGCGGGTACGCGATGTGACCATCACCGATGAAGGCCGCGCCGTGTTCGAAGATGTCTGGCCGATCATGTACAACGACATGTGCCGGATGTTCAAAGACATCGATGATGAGGAATATCGCGCCTTCGTGACGACCTTGCACAAGATTCTGCGCAACATTCGTCGCCACGAAATCTGAAGCATCCTCCCAAGAACATCGTCCCCTCCCCGGCACTGGCAACCCTTCGACGAACTTCAAGCCTCCATCGGCGTTCATTCAAAACCGCTAACATTGCTAAGGATGAAACGATGAAGGTCGACCACTTTACCCTGCCGTCCAGCGACTGGGTTCCCAATCACCCTACGCTCCCCGTTCTCGTCTACAGCCATATCCGAAGCGATCTCGATTCATCGGCTTTGGAGGACATGTTCCACGATCATGGCTGGACGGGCGTCTGGCGAAACGGCGTCTTTGCCTATCATCATTATCACAGCGGCGCCCATGAGGTGCTCGGCGTCGGTCGTGGCAATGCCAGGCTCCAGATCGGTGGGCCGGATGGGAAGATACTCGATGTGAAACAAGGGGATTGCCTGCTTCTGCCAGCAGGAACCGGGCACAAGCGACTGGAAAGTTCGAGCGATTTTCAAGTCGTGGGTGCCTATCCGCCCGGTCAGGAGGCGGATATCCAGCGCGAAGCTGCAACGAGAGAAATGCTGGCGTTGATCCGCTCTCTTCCCGTCCCCGCAACCGACCCCGTGTTAAAAACGTCTGGCGGCTTGATCGAGCTTTGGCGCTCCGCGTGACGGGTTAAAGTGTGAAGGCCTCGTCACGGGAGTGACGAGGCCTTCTTTTTGCATCAGGAAATCAATGGCACGAGCGCGCTGACGCTCTGCTTCGCATCGCCGTAGAACATTCGGGTGTTTTCCTTGAAGAACAGCGGGTTCTCGATGCCGGAATAACCGGTGCCCTGACCGCGCTTGGAAACAAAGACCTGCTTTGCCTTCCACACTTCCAGCACCGGCATGCCCGCGATCGGGGAGTTCGGATCATCCTGTGCCGCCGGGTTGACGATGTCGTTGGAGCCGATAACGATCACGACATCCGTGCTCGGGAAGTCATCGTTGATCTCGTCCATTTCCAGCACGATATCGTAAGGCACCTTCGCCTCCGCCAGAAGTACGTTCATATGGCCCGGCAGACGGCCTGCGACCGGATGAATGGCGAAACGCACCGTCTTGCCCGCCGCGCGCAGCTTGCGGGTCAGTTCAGAAACCGCGGCCTGTGCTTGCGCCACCGCCATGCCATAACCCGGCACGATCACGACGCTATCGGCTTCGTTGAGGGCTGCAGCCACGCCATCGGCATCGATCTCCACCTGCTCGCCATTGATCTCCATGGCCGGACCCTTGGAGCCACCAAAGCCGCCAAGGATGACGGAAATGAAGGAGCGGTTCATGGCCTTGCACATGATGTAGGAGAGGATCGCGCCCGACGAGCCAACCAGCGCGCCGGTGACGATCAGGAGATCGTTGCCGAGGGTGAAGCCGATCGCGGCTGCCGCCCAACCGGAATAGCTGTTCAGCATCGAGACGACCACCGGCATATCAGCACCGCCAATGCCCATGATCAGGTGATAGCCGATGAAAAAGGCAAGCAACGTCATCAGCACCAGCGTCCAGGCACCCGCGCCATTGCAGTATAGGATCAGCAGCAGGATGGAGAGTGCCGCGGCCCCCGCGTTGAGGAGGTGCCCGCCCGGCAGCTTCTTTGCCTTGCCATCGACCTTGCCGGCCAGCTTGCCGAAGGCAACCACCGAGCCAGTGAAGGTAACCGCACCGATAAAGACGCCGAGGAACACCTCGACCTTCATGATCGCCAGTTCCACCGGCGTCTTGTGTGCCAGAAGGGCGGCAAAGCCGGTGAGAGCCGAACGCGACGCCTCATCCAGAGAGGCGACATGTGCCTCTTCAATATGGGCGTTGAAGCCGATAAAGACGGCGGCGAGACCGACGAAAGAGTGAAGTGCGGCAACGAGCTGCGGCATCTCCGTCATCTGCACGCGGTTCGCGACGAAATAACCGAGAACGGATCCGCCGGCCAGCATCACCAGCACGATGAACCAGTTGCCGACATCCGGTCCAAAGACAGTCGCAATGACGGCGAGAGCCATACCGGTGATGCCGTACCACACGGCACGCTTGGCGCTTTCCTGACCGGAAAGACCGCCGAGTGAGAGAATGAAAAGAACCGCTGCGGCAACATAGGCCGCTGAAACAATACCAAGTGTCATGAGTGTCCCCTCCCCCGGCTCAAGACTTCTGGAACATGGCGAGCATGCGCCGTGTCACGAGGAAGCCGCCCACAATGTTGATCGTCGCGATCAACACGGAGAGTGCTGCCAGAATGACGACCAGCCAGTTGCTGGAACCGATCTGCAGCAACGCGCCCAGTATGACGATGCCCGATACGGCATTCGTCACCGCCATCAACGGCGTGTGGAGGGAATGGCTGACATTCCAGATGACCTGGAAGCCGATGAAGCAAGCCAGAACGAAGACGATGAAATGACTCATGAAGCTTGCGGGCGCATAGGCGCCGACAAGAAGCAGAAGAGCCGTGCCGATGGCCAGAAGGCCGACCTGATTGACGGTCTGCTTCTTGAAGGCCTTGATTTCCTGGGTCCGCTTTTCCGCAGGCGTCAGCTCCTTGGCTTTCTCCTTTGGCTTTTGGGCGGCAATCGCCTGGATTTTCGGCGGCGGTGGCGGATAGGTGATCTCGCCCTTGTAAGTGACTGTCGCACCACGGATGACATCGTCTTCCATGTTGTGAACCACCTGCCCATCTTTGGCGGGCGTCAGATCGGTCATCATGTGGCGGATGTTGGTGGCGTATAGCGTCGAGGCCTGCGCCGCCATCCGGCTCGGGAAATCCGTATAGCCGATGACAATGACGCCATTGTCGGAAACGATACGCTGGTCAGGAACGGTCAGGTCACAATTGCCGCCACGTTCCGCGGCAAGATCGACAATCACGGAGCCGGGCTTCATCGCGGCCACCATATCGGCGAGCCACAGCTTCGGCGCATCGCGACCGGGGATCAGTGCAGTGGTGATGACGATATCGATCTGCGGCGCGAGCTCGCGGAATTTCGCTAGCTGCTTTTCACGGAATTCGGGCGAGGATGGAGCGGCATAACCGCCGGTCGCCGCGCCGTCCTGCTGATCGGCAAAATCGAGATAGACGAATTCAGCGCCCATGGACCCGATCTGCTCAGCCACTTCCGGGCGCACATCGAAAGCATAGGTGATGGCACCGAGCGATGTGGCGGTGCCAATGGCCGCAAGACCTGCAACGCCTGCGCCGATGATCAGCACCTTGGCGGGTGGCACCTTGCCGGCGGCGGTCACCTGCCCGGTGAAGAAGCGACCGAAATTGTTGCCGGCCTCGATGACGGCGCGATAGCCGGCAATGTTGGCCATTGAAGAGAGGGCATCCATCTTCTGGGCGCGCGAAATGCGCGGCACCATGTCCATGGCAATGACGGTAGCACCCTTTTCCTTTGCCTGCTGCAGCAGCGCCTGGTTCTGTGCCGGATAAAAGAAGGAAATCAGCGTCTTGTCCGCAGACAGCCAGTCGATCTCGGAAGCCTCCGGCGGGCGAACCTTAGCGATGATGTCGGAACCAGCGTAAAGCCCGCCCGCACTATCGACCACCGTCACGCCGGCGGCCCGGTAAGCATCATCGGAGAAACCGGCAGATTTGCCGGCCCCGGTCTCGATCAGGCATTCGTAGCCCAGTTTCTGCAAGGCCTGAGCGCTATCCGGCGTCATCGCGACGCGCGCTTCGCTCTCATAGATTTCCTTAGGTGCACCTAGTCTCAAAAGTCCCTCCCTTAAACTCGAAACACTGCAATCACTTCGTCTCATATCGACCAATGGATGACGGTATTAACACAGTGGCAAGAGCCGCCAAGGCCGCTACCGCCGCAAAAATGTAAAAGTTCCATTCGGGAGCAAGATTCGTGCTGGCGATCCAGCCGCCAAGGAGCGGCCCTGTCAGAGCGCCGATGCGCGAAAAGCTGAGCGCAAAGCCCGTGCCAGCGGAGCGGATTGTCGGATCAAGCCGCTGCGCAAGAAAGCCGGTCAAGATGAGCGAAGCTGAGACCGTACCGAAACCAGCAATGGCGACGAAGACGTAGTTGAGCACAATCGAGTTCTTGAAGGTCAGCGCCGCAATGCCAATGGCACCAACCAGATAGGAGAGCGCGACGGTCCGCTTGATGCCGAACCTGTCTGCCCATGTGCCGAGCACGATGCCGCCAATCGCAGAACTCAGGCTGAAAACGGCGAGGAAGAGGAGGCTGTCGCCCAGATCGTAACCGTTCTTGCGCATGATCTGCGGCAGCCACTGTGCCAATCCGTAGACTAGCAGAAGCCCGAGAAAAAGACCGACCCAGAAGCAAATCGTCTCGAACGCCTTGTCGCGCGCGAAGATGGTTTTGAGAACGGCGGACCAGCCCGGCCCCTTCGCGTTTCTCTGAACCGTCTTCGGTACAGCAACACCCATGCGTTTCGCCGTTTCAGCCGCTTGCTTGTGCTTGCCGCGCAGAACGAGGCTTTCAACGGATTCGGGCAACAGGAAATAGAAGACCGGCACAATCAACAGCGGCGCGGCACCGAAAAGCACGATCACGCGCCAGCCGTAGTCTGCCAGAAAGCCGCGACTGCAAAGTGCCGCTGCCAGGATGCCGAGCGAGTATCCCGAATACATCAGGCCGTAATTGAAGCTTTTGCGGTTTTTGGGCGAGTACTCCACCGTCAGCGCCGCAGCAACAGGAATGATACCGCCAAGACCAAGACCGGCGATGAAGCGGCTGACGCCGAACCAGAATGGCGTCGGAGCCATGGACGTCAGGATCATGCAGGCGGCAAACAGGCTGAGGCAGCCCATGAACAGCGGCTTGCGGCCATAGATTTCGCTGAGCGTTCCAATCACAATGCCACCGATCAACATGCCGATCACGGTATAGCTGCCCAAGGCACCCAGTTCGAGGGGCGTGAGCTTCCAGATAGGATCTACCGAAAGGGCAGGAAGGATGGCGCCGAGGACACCCACATCATAGCCTTCGGCAAAAATCGCGAACCAGCACAGCGCCACCACCAGCAGGCTTTTGCTTGAGGATATCTCTGCTGGCTTCACCGCCGCATAGGACGAAATTTCAATAGGTTGCGTCATGATAAAGTTCCCCTTTTGCGCAGAGCAGAAGCCCTGAACATTCGACACGGATAGGCATGGTGATGATGAGGACGGTCGCCGCGGTCACGGCGCCGTCTTTCTTATAGTTGTTGTACGGCTGACGCGGTCAGAGCGTCGCGACGGTCTTCAAGGCGCCGTCCAGCGCAATGCCCTGTTCGTCCAGAAGAGCGGCTTGGCGAAGCCGACGCATCCAGGCTGCGCCATCCTCGCGATCTCGTAGCAAGGGCAGAGCGGACATGACCCGGTCGAACTTGGAGAGACCACGGCTGTGGGTGTCGGAATAACCCTTCACCAATCGCCGATTGCCGAGAACCTCCGCGGCCAGATCGTAATTGGCAGCCAGGAGCTCTTCCGCCTTTTGCAGCCAGGCATCGCGATGCGTGACTTCGATATGATGGCGCAGACTGCCCCGGCGGAAACGCCGCAAGGCGGAGGTGACGTAAAGGCCGATAAACCAGAACAATGTGCCGGTCTTCACCCGCCGACCCTTATCGATGCGGCGATTGAGGAATGCGAAGAGTTTCGGACTGTTCTCGATCCACTGGCCGAGCCTACGTGGAAGCGTGCCGCACACTTCCTCCATGCGCGGATGCATGTATTCCGTCGTGTAGAGCAGTTGATCGCCCTTGACGCCGACTTCCTTGCGCACGCGCTCGAAGCGAGCCGAACGCGTTTTCAGGTCTGCAACGCGAATGACATCGTCATAGGCCATGGCGACGGCTAGATATTTTGCTGCCTGTGCGGTGAAGGCATAATCCTTCTCAGCGCCGCCATTGGCGGCATCTGCCTTGTGAAGGGAAGCGACCCGCGTCAGGTACTCATCCGCATAAGCCGGATCCTGGAATTCGGTCAGCTTCTTCACACCGGCATAGAGCATCGAGTGCGCATTTTGCGGAAACTCTGTCCGGATGCGGGCAATCAGCCTATCCAGCGCGGGATGACCGGCGGATGTGGGCAACTCTTCCAGCTTCTTGACGGGCGTTGCGGACAGCTTGTCGTTTTCGCCCTTGGTCGCCCGCTCGTAAGCGGCATTGAAGGCCCGAAGGCTGGCCTCGATGCCTTTGCCGCCCGACTTGATGGTAGCTTGGAAGATTTCCTTGGAGAAAGGCAATGCCTTGGACGCGGCCAGCGCACCGAAGAGCGCCGAAGACACCACGCTGCCATTCTTGACAGCCAGCGTATCCATGTCGAAGGCAATGGTTTTCTTGGCGGCGAAATCCGTCGCATCGACCACGACAGTGGGGTTGCCGATGCCATCGCCCGGCTTTTCCTTTTCACCGACCGCATATGAACGATGGGTGGAAGCGATCAGCAGCGTCTTGTCCGGCGTGACGAGGCCGCGAATTACCGAGCGCCCGGCTTCCATCAGTTCCGCGGCAATGACGATATCGACATCGCCGGGTGTCGGCATCAAGGAAAGGATCGGCCTCTCGCCCTCCCGTGCCTTCAGCAATTCAAGATAATAGATCGTCGCGCCCGTGCGCTGAGCGACTCCTGGAACTGAAGTTGTCTGCGCAACCCAACCCTGGCCTTCGGCAAGCGAGATGATCCAGTCCGCCAGAACGCCGCCGCCCTGCCCACCCATGGCGAGGATGGCGATGGAAAGTGGCTTGTCGGCGGAAAGCACGGACGAAAACTCTGTTTGCAGGCTATCCATAATGATCTTCCCTCTTTACGCTGGAAACAGAACGCGCGAGGCGTTTCTGCGCTTTTGCAGCCATTGAATGACGGCAGAGCGCAGGCGATAGAGAAACCGGTCGGTCTTCGTCGGATTGTGGATGACATCGGCCCGATAGAAGGAGGGGCAGAGAACCGCCGCTTCAGAGACTTCGCCGCAGTTGCCGCAACCCACACAGGAATTGTCGATCGCCGCGACCGGATCGTCCTTCAGCGGATCGTCCGTATGCTTGACCGAAAGCGACGGACAGCCGGACAATCGAATACAGGCGTGATCGCCGGTGCAGACATCCTCATCCACGCCGAAGCGTTCCTTCACCATGCGCTTGCCATCCTTCACCGCCTTGGCGAATTGCGGCTTTACGCGACGTTGCTTGTTCAGCATGCATTCCGATGAGGCAACGATGATCTTCGGGCCTTTTTCATCGGTGGTCAGCGCCTCTTTCAGCGTGTCGCGCATTTTCGCCACATCATAGGTGCGGTCGATCTGCTTGACCCAGGTAGCACCGATGCCCTTCACCGCCTTGACGATCGAATTGTTGGTCTTTCGGTTGGGGTTGTCGGCGCGCGACGACAGGACATCCTGGCCGCCTGTAGCGGAAGCATAGAAATTGTCGACGATGATGGTGACGCCATCCTGCTTGTTGAAGACGGCATTGCCGACGGAGGTAGCAAGGCCGTTATGCCAGAAGCCGCCGTCGCCCATCACCGCAATCGAGCGCTTGTCCGCTTCAACGTTGAAGGCTGAGGCGGAAGCCGGGCCAAGCCCGTAGCCCATGGTCGTGCCGCCAATATTGAAGGGCGGCAGAATGGAGAACAGATGGCAGCCGATGTCGGCAGATACATGATGGGGGCCGAGCTCCTTTTCCACCAGCTTCATGGCGGCAAAGATCGGACGCTCGGGACAGCCGGTGCAGAAACCCGCCGGACGCGCCGGCACGACTTCAGCCAGTGCTTTCACCTTCGGGTCGCTCAACACGGCAGATGGATCGGGAACTGGCGGACGATTGCCGAGAAGCTGCGGGGCATTGACCTCAAGGAAACCGGTCAGGCCCTTGATCAGCACCGGCGTGGTATATTCGCCGCCCATGGGCAGCAGATCCTTGCCGGAAATCTTTGTCTGGATATCGCGGCGGCGCATCAACGTATGAAGGGCCTGTTCGATATATTCCGGCGCGCCCTCTTCTACCATCAGCACCGCCTTCTTGCCCGCGGCAAATGCGACGATCTCGTCGTCGATCAGCGGGTAGGAGACATTCATGACGTAGAGTGGAATGCGGCTATTGCCATAGACATCGGCAAGACCGAGATGCTGGAGGGCTCGCATGGTGCTGTTATAGAGGCCGCCCTGGAGGATGAGACCGACCTCGCCTTCGGACGGACCGAAGAACTCGTTCAACTTATTGGTTTTGACAAACTCGACGGCTGCCGGCCAGCGGCGTTCCAGCTTGTCCTTCTCATGCTGGAAGGATGCCGGCGGCAGAACGATGCGGTTGAGATCGCGCACCGGATTTTCCAGCGCCTGTTTCAACGTATAGGACGGGCGCTTATTATCCTTGGCGACGAATTGCCCATGGACGTGACAGCTGCGAATGCCGACCTGCAGCATGACGGGCGTGCTGGATGCTTCGGAAAGCTCGAAACCCTTTTCCACCGCATCGACAATGGAGGTGAGATTTGGACGCGGCGTCAAAAGCCACATCTGCGATTTCATCGCAAAAGCGTGGCTGCGCTCCTGCATGATGGAGGAGCCTTCGCCGTAATCCTCACCGATGATGACCAGCGCACCGCCCGTCACACCGCCGGAAGACAGGTTGGACAGCGCATCCGAGGCAACATTGGTACCCGCGGTCGATTTCCAGGTCACGGCGCCGCGCACCGGATACATGACAGATGCGGACAGCATCGCGGCAGCGGCTGCTTCAGAGGCCGAGGATTCGAAGTGGACACCGAGCTCCTGCATCACATCCTTGGCATCGGCCAGAACATCCATGAGGTGGGAAATCGGCGAGCCCTGATAGCCGCCTACGTAGGACACGCCGGATTGCAGCAGCGCTTTGGTAATGGCGAGAATCCCCTCGCCGCTGAAGATTTCACCTTCACCCAGCTTGAGGTCTTCAACCTCGCGCGCAAATGACCGTTCGGCCATGATGGTTCCCCTTATGACTATTGCGCCTTTTATATGCAAAATCATATTTCTACTTTTGAGCAGATGTCAACCGGGAAAGATTTAAACCTAAAATAATTGCGCAGAGTGAGATTAAGATCCGTAAACTGCATATTTTTGCATATCGGAGAGAACAGATTTGTATGCACGTGCACATTTCTTGCGCAAGAAACCATTCGAGCGCAACTTTTCCATACCGGAGGGCCGCCGAGGCACGTCAACACTACTGAGTATGTTTAGGCTTAAAGTATTTGCGCCGATAGTGCGGAGGTGATGCCGATCAAATCTCAGCTCGCCACGACTATCTGTGCGTGGGGAAACACTATCCATCAGGCGGCTCAGCCCCTTCGGCATAACCTCAAGACCATCCTCTGCTTTGTCGCAGTGTCTGAGAGGGCGTTTCGCCATACCGCTCTCTGTAAGCAAAGGCGGCACGACCGAGATGGCCGAGACCGGACGCGAAGACGGCATCGGCGACGCTGATATCGCCGGATGGCGTCAACAGGGTTTTACGCAAAAGCTCAAGGCGTACGTCCTGCACCGCCTCCATCAATGTCCGTCCCTTCGCTTTCCGGTAGCTGTCCTGAAGCGTGCGCAGTGGAACGCCCGCTGCGGCGGCGATATCGGCTGCGGTGATCGGCCGTTCGACATTCGCCCTGATATAATTTTCCGCGCGCTGCACCGGCACCCGACCGGCACCCTCGCTTGAACGCTTGAGGCGACCACTGCGGTTATGGGATAGCCCATGCAAGAGCAGATTGACCAGACCGTCCCGGAGCATGATCCGGTAGGCTTCCGGAAAATGGCTGATGCCTTTGGCAGCGCCTGACATCAACATGCTGTGCTGAAATATCCCTTGGCCGATGCCATGAGTCAGATCAATCGCCGGTTCGAACTCGATACGATCGGATCGCTCATGCGCCAGGGTCTCGAAGTGGCTTTCCACGAGCTCGCGCTCCAAAAGCACGATCAGTTTTTCACACCCTTCCGCCCAGCGCATGCGGGTTGAGAGCGTCGGGGACAAGAGCGTTGCCGTACGGCCTGCTGCGACATGGGTTTCCTCGCCGCCGCACCGAACGACCGCGCTGCCCTTGATGGGCAGTTGCAGAAGAAAGAAGCGAGATAGTTCACCGGGGTCGATTTCCACCGCGGATCCGTATGACACGACATTGATGGAGTGACCCGGCTCCTCCACCACGTCATGAACCGCGTGAAAGCCGCTTTTCCATGCTCCATCGACGAGTAGGAAATGCGGGCAGAAGATCCGTCCGATCGCCTCTCGCGCCTCGTCCACGTCGTGGGTGTCCACTACCGGGCGGGCATCTGGTTGCTGCTTGCCGATATCGATCATCAGTCACTCGCCGAAATGACAAAAGTGAAGTTTCAGACCGCCTGTTGCCGAAACTGGATAAATCCCTGCGCAATCTGGATTGCCGATTGGACCTCTTAGCCGGAACATCATCGAAAGTTTAAACATAAAACGAATGCGAAATCCATTCGCAAAGGGAACAAAAACATGAGCAGCGAGGAATTCCGTGCCGGTATGCGCAAGCTGACCGGCGGTGTCACCATCATCACTTCCATGGATGCAGAGGGCAACCGCTGCGGGCTCACGGCCACGGCCGTCTGTTCGCTTTCGACGGACCCTCCGTCGCTTCTGGCTTGCGTCAACCGTTCAAGCTCGGTTGCAGCCGTGGTGGAGTCGAGCGGCGTCTTTGCCGTCAACGTTCTATCTCTCGATCAGCAACCCGTGGCCGAAGTCTTCGCCGGACGAGCGGGCCTAGTGCGTGAAGAACGCTTTGCCGCAGGCGAATGGATCAAGGGCGCGATGACCGGCGCGCCGGTTCTGTCTGAGACATGCGTCTCCTTCGAATGCGAGATCGCCGAGGTGAAGGAATTCGGCACGCATCTGATCCTGATCGGCAAGGTCGCCAAGACCCATTGCGCTCCAGAAGACGACAATCCGCTTATCTACGGAAACGGTGCGTTTCTAACTGCGGCAGCCCGGCCGCAAGCCGCGGCCTGACATCCACGACACATTTCTGCTGACATTTGCAAGGAGACGACGATGCGCGGACTTCAAGGGAAAACTGTAATCATTTCCGGCGGCGCGACACTGATTGGCGAGGGCATTGCCAAGGTGCTGGCTGGCTACGGCCTATCGGTGGTGATTGCCGATATCAACGAAGAAGCCGGAAGAGCTGCGGCTGAGCGAGCCGGAGACAAAGTCCAGTTCATCCCTACAGACATCACCAGCGATGCCGATATCGGCACACTTATCGACAAAACGGTTGAGGCCACCGGCCGCCTGGATTTTCTTGTCAATGTCGCCTGTACCTATCTCGACAATGGCGTCGAGACGACTCGCGCCGACTGGCTGAAGGCTTTCGACATCAATGTCGTCGGCTCGATCGCGCTGATGCAGGCGGCGCACAAGCACCTTGCCAAGAACAAGGGCGCCATCGTCAATTTCGGCTCGATCTCGTCACGCATCGCCCAGACCGGACGCTGGGTCTACCCGGTCTCCAAGGCCGCCATCCTGCAATTGACGCGCAACCAGGCGATGGATCTGGCGCCTGACGGCATTCGCGTCAACGCCGTCTCTCCCGGTTGGACCTGGAGCAATGTCATGGTCGAGCTGACCAAGAACACCCGCGAAAAGGCAGACAGTGTCGCCAAGGACTTCCACCTGCTTGGACGCACGGGAAGCCCGGAAGAAGTCGCAGAGGCGGTCGCCTTCCTCCTCTCCGACAATGCAAGCTTCATTACCGGAACCGATATCCGCGTCGATGGCGGCTACACCGCCATGGGACCGGAGCGCAACGAGCCGACAATACCACGCCTCATGGATTGAGCCGCATCGAGATCAATAAACGGGAACATCACAGCGGAACTTGAGACAACAGGGAGAATGAAAATGACGAAGAAGCGCAGCTTTACCATCGTCGGCGGCGGCCAATCCGGTCTGCAACTGGCCTGCGGCCTGCTGGATGCCGGTCACTCGGTGCACATCGTACAAAACCGAACAGCCGAAGAAATCGCCTCGGGGCGAGTTCTGTCCAGCCAGTGCATGTTCGATCAAGCCTTGCAAAACGAGCGGGAGCTCGGCCTCAACTTCTGGGGCGACAGTTGCCCGACCGTCGACTCGATCAACTTCGTAGTTCCGGCACCGGATGGCGCCAAGGCCATCGAATGGAACGGCAAGCTGGACAGCAAGGCCCAGAGCGTCGATCAACGCGTCAAGATCCCCCGCTGGCTGACCGAGTTCGAACACCGCGGCGGACAGTTGACGATTCACGATGCCGGTATCGAAGACCTTGAAACCTACGCGAAGGAAAGCGATCTGGTGATCGTCGCGGCCGGCAAGGGGGATATCGCCAAGATGTTCGAGCGCGATCCACAACGCTCTCCCTATGACAAGCCGCAGCGCGCGCTGGCGCTAACCTATGTGAAGGGCATGGCACCGCGCCCCGGTCATTCGGCAGTCAATTTTAACCTCATTCCCGGTGTCGGCGAATACTTTACTTTCCCGGCACTGACGACCACCGGTCCGTGCGACATCATGGTGTTCGAAGGCCTTCCCGGCGGTCCGATGGATTGCTGGAAGGATGTAAACTCCCCGGATGCGCATCTCGAAAAGTCGAAGTGGATTCTCGACACCTTCCTGCCTTGGGAAGCGGAGCGCTGCACCGATGTCTCCCTGACCGATGACAATGGACGTCTGGCAGGTGCTTTTGCGCCAACCGTGCGCAAGCCCATCGGTAAACTGCCATCGGGCGCGACTGTTCTCGGTCTGGCGGATGCCGTCTGCCTCAATGACCCGATTACAGGCCAAGGCTCGAACAACGCGGCGAAGGCGGCCAAATACTACATGGACGCGATCCTGGCTCATGGCGACAAGCCGTTCGACGATGCCTTCAAGCAGGCGACATTTGAAGCCTATTGGAGCTATGCGCAGTATGTTGTCGGCTGGACCAATGCATTGCTCGCACCGCCACCGCCGCATGTGCTCAACATCATGGGCTCGGCTCAGGCCTTCCCTGCTTTGGCAAAGCGCATCGCCAACGGCTTCAACGATCCGCGCGATTTCTTCCCATGGTTCGCCGTGCCGGAAGAAGCGGACGCCTATCTCACAAAGCTTGCAGCCTAACCCTTTCACGACTTGGGAGGCCGCGCATCCGTGCGGCCTGTCATTCTTCCAGAGGCTCTTTCGGTAAGCGACGGTGGGTTGCGGCGCTCAGCGCCGCATGCTCGTAGATGCCGGTCATCAGATCGAGCGTCGTGGTGGCGTCTTCGAGACGGTGGCGCAACTCCGGCACCGATTGAACCGCCTTTGCCAGCAGCGAGGCGCGCACATCCGCGTAGCGATCGGTAACGAGCTTGCCCTTCTCCGTAACGCTGTAGACGACGCCCGACCTCCCGCTACCACTCTTTTGCACCAGACCGGCACCGATCAGCTTGCGAAGGCTGTATTGCATATTGGGAATGTCGTCCCGGTTTGCCAGCCGTGCGAGGTCCTTGATCGATTTGGGACGTTCATTCATGCGGATGATATGCAGCATGGCGTTTTCCGTACCGCTCACGGCAAGGTCGACGACCGAACCCAAACACTCCGCCTGCCAGCGTCCGAAGGCTTCAAAGGCACGCATGAGCGCGAACTCGGCCTCTGCCAAATCGACTTCCGCAGGCGTTCGCGCCAGATGCCAACGCCGGTCCAATGCTTCTTCATTATCGGGATTGCGGTGCTCGTCGCCGTTTTTCTGCTTGCTCATCGGTGTCGTTGCTCTGCTCGCATTTCCGCTTTTGTGATCTCTCGATTGCCCATTGACAAGCTTGAAGTTTAAAATAGACTTTCTATCGTAAATTCTATTAAAAAATGGGGAACCAACCATGACGGAGAACTCAATGTTCGCCGCCGGGCAGTTTTTGCTTGGCACTTTCGCATCCAATTGTTCGGGCGGCATGTCTGTCACCAAAGTGCCGGAGCGTTGGACGAACAGCTGGGCCAACAATCTAAAACTCGCCCGCCTGCTGGATGACGCCGGCATCGACTTCATGCTGCCGATCGCGCGCTGGATCGGTTATGGCGGCGAGACAAATTTTCACGGCAACGTGCTGGAGACGATGACCTGGGCTGCCGGATTGCTGGCCAGCACACGCAACATCAACGTCTTCGCCACCATTCATACCGCCGCCAATCATCCGGCTGTCGTGGCAAAGCAGATCGCCACCATCGACCAGATCAGCAATGGCCGCATCGGGCTAAACATCGTCGCCGGGTGGAATCAGCCGGAATACGAGGCGCTGGGGCTTAATCTTCCCGCCGATCATGAGAGCCGCTACGCCTATGCCGACGAATGGTTCGATCTGGTCAAATCACTTTGGCAGAAAGAAGTGGCGTTCGATTACGACGGCACTTTCTTCCACCTGAAGAACATCCTTGGCGATCCCCGCCCTTCCCGCAAGGTGCCGATCCTCAATGCCGCAGGCTCTGGCCAGGGCCGCGACTTTGCTCTTCGGAATGCTGATTTTCTCTTCACCCCAGCAATCGATCTCAGCCGCTCGGAGGTGGAGATTGCCGAGCTTAAGGCAAAGGGTGCGGAAGCAAGTCGCAACACGGGTGTGCTCACCTTCTCGCATGTCGTCTGCCGACCGACGGAAAAGGAAGCGACGGATTATCTGCAGCATTTCGGCAAGGACAATGCCGATTGCG
Organism: uncultured Agrobacterium sp.; assembly: GCF_913777885.1. Lineage (NCBI taxonomy): Bacteria > Pseudomonadati > Pseudomonadota > Alphaproteobacteria > Hyphomicrobiales > Rhizobiaceae > Agrobacterium > uncultured Agrobacterium sp. The sequence goes on from NZ_CAJYTV010000006.1 coordinate 81,245, forward strand.
ACGCTGTCGACAATCTTGTGAAGCTGCAATTTGCCCATGCTCATTCCTTCCCACACGATCTCCTGGCGCTCATCAAAGATCGGATGGCAGCTGGCCATGGTGGCTTCCCGCTGGTCGGAACGCCGCCACAGGTGGCAGACGGCCTGATCTCGCTGCACAAGGCTGGCTTTGCCGGAACGACTCTTTCCTTCGTCGATTACGTCGAGGAATTCCCATACTTCCGGGATACCGTGCTGCCGCTATTGGAGCAGGCGGGCATTCGAGTGCCTGTCGTGCGACAGCGGGCCGCTCTTGCTAGCTGAGGATATCATGGCCTGCAGCCTCTTATATTGAAAACAAAGCGTTAGCGTGCCTGCGGCGAAAGCTTTTGGCACACGAACCCTAATTTCCAACGGTCGCAGGCTCCACCCCTGTGACCAATTATTTTAAGCCTGAAATAAATTCCGATATATGCATCTGCATACTTGACAGCATCAACATCCAAAATTAGTTTAATCTTCAAATAAGAGCTCGTGAAGGTGCTCTCAAAGCCACGGAGGGTTACATGCGTATCGTTTGTATCGGTGGAGGCCCGGCAGGGCTCTATTTCAGCCTGCTGATGAAGAAACTGCACCCAGAGCATCACATCCGCGTCGTCGAGCGAAACCGTCCCTATGACACGTTCGGCTGGGGCGTCGTCTTCTCCGACCAGACAATGGCGTCCATGCAAAAGTGGGACAAGGAGAGCGCTGACGAAATCCAGCAGGCTTTCAACCACTGGGACGATATCGAAGTTCTGTTCAAGGGGACGCGCCAGCGCACCACCGGCCACGGCTTCGTCGGCATCGGGCGCAAGAAGCTCCTCAACATTCTCCAGAGCCGCTGCGAAGCGCTCGGCGTTGAACTGGTCTTCGAAACCGACGCCGGCGGCGACCAGGACTTCCCCGATGCCGATCTGGTCATCGCATCGGACGGCTTCAACTCAAAGGTTCGCAACCGTTACGCGGATGTCTTCCAACCGGACCTCGTCAAGCGCCCGAACCGGTACATCTGGCTCGGCACCAACAAGCTGTTCGACGCCTTCACCTTCGATTTCCGCAAGACCGATCACGGCTGGTTCCAGGCGCATATCTACAAGTTCGATGAGAACACCTCGACCTTCATCGTCGAAACGACCGAAAAGGCTTATGAAGAGCATGGCCTCGGCCAAATGAGCCAGCAGGAATCGATCGATTTCTGCCAGAACCTCTTCGCCGAAACCCTCGAAGGCGCGGAACTGATGACCAATGCACGGCATATGGTCGGCTCTGCCTGGCTGAACTTCAACCGGTTGATCTGCGGCAAGTGGAGCCATTTCAACGGCAATTCCCATGTGGTGCTGATGGGCGACGCCGCCCACACGGCTCACTTCGCCATCGGCTCAGGCACGAAGCTTGCCATCGACGACGCGATCGAGCTTGCCAATCAGTTCAATAAGGCTGGCCACGGCAAGGAGAGCATTGCCGATGTGCTGAAGACCTATGAAGACATCCGCCGCGTCGATGTGGCACGCATCCAGAATGCGGCGCGCAACGCCATGGAATGGTTCGAAGTGGTTGGCGATCGCTATGCCGATACGTTGCCACCCGAACAGTTCATGTATTCGATGCTGACACGCTCGCAGCGCATCAGCCACGAAAACCTGCGTCTGCGCGACAAGGAATGGCTAGAAGGTTACGAGCACTGGTTCGCCCGCCATTCCGGTCTTGCCGTCAAGGAAAACGAACGCTGCCTGCCACCGATGTTCACGCCCTATACGGCCCGCGGCACGACGCTGCCGAACCGCATCGTCGTCTCGCCAATGGCGATGTATTCGGCGACCGACGGTCTGCTTGATGATTTCCACATGGTTCATCTCGGCGCCCGCGCCCTTGGTGGTGCCGGTCTGATCTTTGCCGAAATGACCTGCGTCTCTCCCGACGCCCGCATCACCCCCGGTTGCCTCGGCCTGTGGAACGACGAGCAGACGAAGGGCTGGAAGCGCTTTGTCGATTTCGTCCACTCCAACAGCGCCGCCAAGGTCGGCATTCAGCTCGGTCATGCCGGACGCAAGGGCGCGACCAAGCGAGCATGGGATGGTATAGACCAGCCGCTGGAAGAAGGCGGATGGCCGCTTCTCTCTGCCTCGGCGATCCCTTATCTGAAGCACAGCGCGGTGCCGAAAGCGATGGACCGCGCCGACATGGATCGCGTCAAGGCTGATTTCGTTGCCGCCACCCGGCGCGCAGCGGAAGCCGGAGCCGACTGGCTCGAATTTCACGCAGCCCATGGCTATCTGATTTCATCCTTCCTTTCGCCGCTGACCAATCGGCGCGAAGATGAGTATGGCGGGTCTTACGAAAACCGTGCCCGCTACCCGCTGGAAGTCTTCGCCGCCGTGCGCGAAGCATGGCCGGAAGACAAGCCGATCTCCGTTCGCCTCTCCTGTCATGACTGGACGGAAGGCGGCAACACGCCGGAAGATGCCGCGGTCTTTGCCAAGATGTTCAAGGATGCAGGCGCAGACCTGATCGACTGCTCGTCCGGCCAGGTCTGGAAGGAAGAAAAGCCGGTCTATGGACGCCTGTTCCAGACGCCCTTTTCCGACAAGATTCGCAACGAGATCGGCATTCCGACCATCGCGGTCGGTGCGATTTCGGAGGCGGATCACGCCAACTCGATCATCTCTGCGGGTCGTGCGGATCTCTGCGCCGTGGCCCGCCCTCATCTGGCGGATCCTGCCTGGGCCTTGCACGAGGCGGCAAAGATCGGGCTGAAGAACGTGCCATGGCCAAAGCAGTATATGTCTGGCAAGTTCCAGTATGAGGCCAATCTCGAACGCGCCAGCGCGAGCAAGTGAGAGCGGCATGTCCAACGCTCTCACCCTTGAAGGACGGCATGCGCTCGTCACCGGTGCCGGAAGCGGAATCGGCGCTGCTATTGCCCACACCCTGGCAAAGGCGGGGGCGAATGTGACGCTTGCCGGCCGTCGCCGCGAGCCGCTTGATGCAGTCGCAGCGGAAATCGGTACCCGGGCCTTCGTGCTCGACGGCTTTGACGTGACGAAGGCGGAGGCGATCTCGACCGGGCTTGAAAGAGCCCGTCAGGCCTTTGGTGCGGTTACCATTCTCGTCAACAATGCCGGTGAAGCGCCAAGTGCGTCCTTTGAGAAGACCTCGTCTGACATGTGGAGCCATGTCCTCTCAGTCGATTTGACGGGGGTGTTCAACGTCACCCAGACCGTGCTGCCGGACTTGAAGGGACATGGCGAAGGCGCGCGTATCATCAACATCGCGTCCACGGCGGGACTGACGGGCTACGCCTATGTCTCGGCCTATTGCGCGGCCAAGCATGGCGTTATCGGCCTAACGAGATCCTTGGCGCTGGAGCTGGCGAAGAAGGGTGTCACGGTCAACGCCGTCTGCCCCGGCTTCACCGATACGCCGATCATCCAGCAATCGCTTGAAACCATCATGCAGAAGACCGGGCGCAGCCGCGAAGAGGCGCTTTCGGAATTCACGAAGTCCAACCCGCAAGGCCGGTTGATCAGGCCGCAGGAAGTGGCGGATGCAACGCTGTGGCTTGCCTCGCCGTCGGCGGGTTCGGTGACCGGCCAGGCAATTGCGATTGCTGGCGGCGAGGTCATGACAGGCTAAACGGAGATAGAGAATAAAATGCCCTTCACCCAATCCAAACCCATGCGCTTCGGCGACTGCGACCTGACGGGTATTGCCTATCATCCGGCCTATCTCTCGATGCTCGTCGACGTCAACGAAGCGATGTTCGCCTCCTTCGGCGTCACCTGGAAGGAACTGATGTTCGAGCGCAAGCTCGGCCTGCCGACGGTGACGATGAACCTCGAATTCAAGAAGCCTGCCGTCTACGGCGATACGCTCGATTTTGCAGTTCATGTGCGCGCCATCGGTCGCGCCTCGCTCGATCTCGAAACCATCGTCACCGTTGCCGGCGACATCATCTGGACGGTGCGGCAGCGGATCGTAATGACCTCGCTTGAAGACCACAAATCCCATCCATGGCCTGACGACGTGCGCGCGGGCCTCACACGTTATCTGGAGCCAAGACATGATGCATGAAATCATCCAGCCGGACGGCTGGGCAAAGCCTATCGGTTACTCGAACGGGATCAGCGCCCGCGGTCGCATCGTCCAGGTCGGCGGTCAGATCGGCTGGGACGAGCATTGCCATTTCCATTCCGACGACTTCGTCGAACAGGTGCGTCAGACGCTGATCAACATCGTCAGCGTGCTGAAGGCGGCGGATGCAAAGCCTGAGCATCTGATCCAGATGACCTGGTACTTCACCGACCGCGTTTCCTACAAATCACGCATGAAGGAAATCGGCGCGATCTATCGCGAAATCATCGGCCGTCATTTTCCGCCGATGGCGGCAGTCCAGGTGGTGTCCTTGATGGAAGACCGCGCCAAGATCGAAATCCAGGCGCTGGCCGTCGTTCCCGATTGATTGAAATCTGCAGAGGAGGAGATATTCCATGACTAGCAGCATCAGACCTTTCATTACCCGCAAGGGCCAGGAAGACACCGGTACCGGCCAGTCCGGCGGCTGCGTGCGCGTATCGGGCGTCAGCCCGCAGCACACGCCCGCCACCAAAATCTGGTTTGGCAAAGTCTCCAATGACCCCGGCTATCGCTCCTATCCGCATCATCATGGCGAGGCTGAGACTGGCGGCTATGTACTGAAGGGCAAGGCGCGCATCTATTTCGGCGAGGACTGGAAAGAGTATCTCGACATGGAAGAAGGCGACTTCATCTTCGTACCGCCGAACTGGCCGCATATCGAGGTCAACATGTCGACGACGGAAGAGCTGGTGTGGCTCACCACCCGCACACCGGACAACATCGTCGTCAACCTGCCGGACGTAGACGATGCCGTACTTGAAGGTTTCAGGAGAGCCTGATGAAGCTGTTGCGATACGGCCCCGCAGGCGCCGAGAAGCCCGCCCTCGTGGCGAAGGACGGCTCGATCCGCGATCTTTCGGGCGTCATTGCCGACTTCAACGGCGACGCCCTCTCCGACGCCGGTCTCGCGCGGCTTGCTGCAATCGACCCTGCAACGCTACCAGAGGTCTCAGTCGAGCGAATTGGTTCCTGCGTGCCGCGTCCGGGCAAGTTCATATGCGTCGGTCTCAACTATGCCGACCACGCGAAGGAAACCGGCAAGGCACCGCCGGACGAACCGATCCTGTTCATGAAGGCGACCTCGGCAGTTATCGGTCCGAACGACGATGTCGAAATCCCGCGCGGATCGCAAAAGGCCGACTGGGAGGTCGAGCTAGGCGTCGTCATCGGCACGCGGGCGAAATATGTGAGCAAGGCCGATGCGCTGAACCACGTCGCGGGCTACTGCGTGGTCAATGATGTGTCCGAGCGCGCTTTCCAATCCGAGCGCGGTGGCCAGTGGACCAAGGGCAAGAGCCACGACACGTTTGGCCCGATAGGCCCGTGGCTCGTCACACGCGACGAGGTGGCGGACCCGCAGAACCTCGCCCTGTGGCTGGATGTGGACGGTATCCGCCGCCAGACAGGCAATACGAACACGATGATCTTCGGCGTCGCGCATCTGGTCAGCTATATCAGCCAGTTCATGACGCTGGAGCCCGGTGATGTGATCGCCACCGGCACTCCACCAGGTGTGGGCATGGGCATCAAGCCGGACCCTGTCTTCCTGAAGACTGGCCAGGTCATGACGCTCGGCATCGAGGGTCTTGGCGAGCAGCGGCAGCAAACGGTAGAAGCGAGGGACTGAGCATGACCGATCTTTCAGGGCGTCTCGCCATCATCACCGGCGGCGCGCGCGGCCAGGGAGAGGCCGAATCCCGCCTGTTTGCCTCCAAAGGTGCCGCCGTCATCATCGCCGACGTACTGGCCGAGGAAGGCCGGGCGCTGGCGGAAAGCCTGCAGAGTGAAGGCCGCGAAGCCCGCTTCATCTATCTCGACGTGACCGATCCAGCGAGCTGGGCAGGTGTTGTGGCGCTTGCCACCGAATGGAAGGGCCGCATCGATATCCTCGTCAACAATGCCGGCATCATCAACCGCACCATCGTCGAAACCACCAGTCTTGAGGCATGGGAGCGGGTGTTGAAGGTGAACCTGACCGGTGCCTTCCTTGGCATTCAGGCGGTGACGGAATTAATGGGCAAGACCGGCGGCGGCTCGATCATCAACATCTCCTCCAATAGCGGCTTTTCCGGCCATTACGACCCGGCCTATACAGCCAGCAAATGGGGCTTGCGTGGCCTGACCCGCAGTGCGGCGATGGAACTGACGCCAAAGGCCATCCGCGTCAACGCCGTCTGCCCAGGTCTCGTCGTGACAGGCCTGAACGCCAACAGCCCGCACCTGAAGCCGATGATCGACATGACGCCAATGAAGCGCAGTGGCAAGCCGGAAGAGATCGCCGAACTGGTGCTGTTCCTGGCATCCGATGCATCGAGCTTCATTACCGGTGAAGACTTCGTCATCGATGGCGGCTTCACGGCTGGTGCGGCCTATCGCAAGGTCGCGTCGCAGACAGGCATCTTCGATCAATAGATCTGCGCATTCCAGTCATCAATTCGCATCGCCGGCATGGGTAACCCCCAATGCCGGCGGTGCTGTATTTGCTCATTAGCGGGTAAAATATTTTATTCTGAATTTTAACAAAATAAGGAATTGATAATTCCCGCAGCTTTTGCCAATGTGAAATCCGTAGAAGGGCGTAGCGCGTTTTTCCTTCGCATTATAGGGTTTTCCTGCGGAGAATATGTGGTGATCAAGCCGGAGAGGCACAGCGACGACAAGCTCATCGTCTTCGATGTCGGCGGCGTCTTTATCGAATTGAATGTCGAAAAGCGCAAGGCAGCATTCGCAGCGGGCGGGCGATGGTCTTCGACTGACCAGGCAAACACAAACCTGCTTCACCTCAACATGCAGTTTCGCCTCGGCCAGATCGACGAAGATACCTATCTGCATCGCGCGTCCGAGATGTATGGGCTGACCGCTGAGCAGATATTGCAAGCGGAAACCGCTCTCCTTGAGGGCGTCTTCACTGGCATGGTGGATTACGTCCGTACACTGAAATCCAGCCATCGCGTCGTCTGCCTGTCGAACACCCAGTCCATTCACTGGCGCCACATCATCGAAACCATGCTCGGCGCCGAACTGTTCGATGCGTGCTACCTTTCCCATGAGATGGGAATGGAAAAGCCGGGCGAAGAGATTTATCTCGCGGTTCAGAACCGCGAACAGGTCTCGCCAGACCGGATCGTTTTCATCGACGACACGCTGGAAAACATCGCAACATCGCGCCGGCTCGGCTGGCACAGCATTCATCACGTTGATGCTGCGAAGACGATCGCGGCGATAGACGAAGCGATCTCAAGCACGCCGCAGAGCGGCACGTCCTGAGCGAAATGGAGTTCTGACCTTGGCTCAACTGTCACTGCGCGGCATCAAGAAGCGTTTCAAGGCTGTCGAGGTTCTTCATGGCATCGATCTCGATGTGAACGACCGGGAACTGATCGTCTTCGTTGGACCATCCGGCTGCGGAAAATCCACACTTCTTAGGCTGATCGCCGGTCTCGATCCGATCACCGATGGCGAATTCCGGCTGAACGACAAACGCATGAACGATATCGCGCCATCACGACGCGGCATCGCCATGGTGTTCCAGTCCTATGCGCTTTACCCACATATGAATGTCTATGAGAACATGGCCTTCGGTGCGCGGCTGATGGGTCTCAGCAAGCCCGAGGTCGAAGCGCGGATCGGTGAAGCTGCTCGCATGTTGCGGCTGGAGGCCCTTTTGGAGCGAAAGCCCCGCGAATTGTCCGGCGGGCAGCGTCAGCGCGTCGCAATCGGCCGGGCGCTGGTGCGCAAGCCGCAGCTTCTTTTGCTGGACGAACCTCTTTCCAACCTCGATGCCGCGCTCCGGTCAGAAGTGCGGCTTGAGATTGCCCGTCTGCATCGAGAGATTGGCGGCACGACTATCTACGTTACCCATGACCAGGTCGAAGCCATGACGCTCGCCGACCGGATCGTGGTGATGAATGGCGGTCGGATCGAGCAGTTCGGGTCGCCGCGCGAGCTTTACGAAACACCAGCCAACGTTTTCGTCGCCAACTTCATCGGCTCTCCACGCATGGCGATGCTGAACGTCGAACGCGATGGCAATCGGCTTATCGCCCCCGGCATCGGCCAGATCTCGCTGCCACGCCTGCCGGCATCGCCGGAGCGAAAGTTGCTGATGGGCGTGAGACCGGACGCCATGTCGATCTCGTCGGATACGAGCCAGGAGGGCTTTGCCGCACAGGTGGTCTACACCGAATATCTCGGCGACAGCGCCTACGTCTATGTGCGGATGGGTGATGGCGCACCCGTCTCCGTACGCTGCGGGCCGGACACGCAATATGCACCTGACACACGGGTGACGATCAGCGTCGAGCCTGAGAAGGTGCATTACTTCAGCCGTGAAACATCGCAGCGACTTGCGGTGTAATCGGGTAATTCGCATCAACCAAAAAAGAAGGAGAGGAACAGATGAAACGATTTCTACTGGGAGCGGCAATTGCCTGCACCACCATGCTTTCAGCCGGCGCGACCTTCGCAGCTGACCTGACATTCTGGACCTGGCGCCAGGAAGACAAGGCCGAATATGAAAAGTTCTTCGCCGATTTCAACAAGGCCAACCCGGACATTACGGTGAAGTTCGAGGCCTTCGAAGCAACGAGCTACAACACCGTCCTTTCCACCGCGCTTGCAGGTGGCAAGGGTCCTGATCTGATGATGACCCGCACCTATGGCGGCATTGAAAGCCTGGCGGGTGCTGGCTATCTCATGCCGCTGGACGATACCAAGATCCCGGCACTGAAGGGCTTCTCGGAACCGGCTCTTGCCTCCGCAACGATGCGCTCGGACAAGACGCTCTATGCCGTTCCGGCCGCAAGCCAGACCATGCTCGTCATCTACAACACCGAGATTTTCGAGAAGAACGGCATCACCGAGCCCAAGAGCTGGGAAGAGTTCATTGCGGCTTGCGAGAAGCTGAAGGCGGCGGGCGTGATGCCCTTTGCCAATGGCACGGCAACCGGCTGGCAGAATGAGACCATCGTCTCCGCCCTCACCTCGTCGATCATGGGCAAGGCCTTCTACGCCGACCTGATGGCGGGCAAGACCGATTTCAATGACAAGCGCTATGTCGAAGCTCTGACCAAGCTCAAGGAAATCTCGCAGTATTTTCCCGATGGCTTTGTCGGCCTGGACTACGCTTCCGCGCAGCAATTGTTCACATCCGGCATGGCCGGCATGTTTGCCGGTGGCTCCTTCGAGCTTGCCAACTTCGCCAAACAGAATCCGGATCTGAAGATGGGTGTATTCGCCGCCCCCGGCCTGAAGGCAGAAGATGAGAAGCTGGTTGGCCTCTTCTACGATTCCGGCTTCGGCGGCAATGCCAAGCCAAAAGACCCGCAAGCGGTGCTGAAGTTCCTCAATTACGTTTCCAGCAAGGACTTCGGACAGGCTTTCGCCAACGGGCTGAACAACGTCTCTGCCGTTCCAGGCGTCACCTTCGATAATCCTCTGCTGGCCGAAGTCGCCGCGCTCAACAAGGATTCGATTCCCTACATGACGCTCGTCAACTTCCGCTACGGCGAACCGACGGGCTCGAACCTGATCCAGGCGGGCGTTTCGAAGATGCTGAACGGACAGGCGACGCCTGCCGAAGTCGGCAAATCGATGACCGATGGTCTTGCTGCCTGGTATGCGCCGTTCAAGAAGTGACCGCATGTCACAGCCAGACTGAGAACCGTTTGGCCTGTGACGTTTCGCACGGATCGAGAGCACGACGGTGAACCGCCTTTACCGCCAATGCTCTCGCGAGGCCGCTCCTCATCGGAGCGGCCCACTCCACCGATCGATGGCCGTTGGGATAGGTTCGATGATGTCCAGTAAGTTGACAGGCAGAAGACTTTGGATTGCGGCCCTTGTGGTCCCGCCGATCGCCTTCATGTGCCTGTTTCTCGTCTACCCGATCCTGTCGGCCTTCGCCTATGCCTTCTACGAATGGCGAGGCCTGGTCCGCGGCGACTTCGTCTGGTTCGACAATTTCCACCGCGTGCTCTTCGAGTACCCATTCTCCGAACGCACGATCAACGCCTTCAAGCACAATATCTTCGTCTTCTTTGCCCTGATGGTGCTTCAAAACGGTGTTGGCTTCATCCTGGCCTACTGCCTGTGGCGCGAACTCTGGGGCGCGCGCTTCCATCGCATCGCCGTCTTCCTTCCCGTCGTGCTCTCCACCGTCATTGTCGGCCTGTTGTGGAAGCTCTTCTACCATCCACTCTTCGGCGCGGTGAATGCGAGTCTCAGGGCCGTCGGGCTCGGCAGTCTCGCCCAGCCCTGGCTCGGTCAGGATTCCACGGCATTGACCGCCATCGTCGTTGCCAATGCCTGGCACATGGTCGGCTTTCCAACCCTGGTCTTCCTCGCCGGGATGCAGCGCATACCGTCGGAAATTCTCGATGCCGTGCGCATGGAGACCGAAAGCGAATGGGTAAAGATGAGCAAGATCGTCTGGCCGCTGGTTGCCCCTTCGGCGACCGTCGTCTTTACCCTGCTCTTCGTCGGTGCCTTCAACTGGTTCGAACTTCCCTTTATCATGGCCGGTGTGGACGGTAATCCGCATGAGGCAACGGATGTGCTCGGGCTTTACTTCTACCGCACCGCCTTCGGCAGCATGTCCGCGTCCGCTGAGAACTTCGGGCCCGGTAGCGCGCTTGCAGTGCTGATCTTCCTGTTCATCGCCGTGGTCTCCAGCGTCATTACAATCAGACTGCGCAGACGGGAGATCCAGCTATGAGCAAAGGGATCGACCGCGGCAGCTTCCGCACCTATGGCTGGGATGGTCTGATCCAGATCCTGCTCATCGGCAACAGCATCGTCATGCTGACGCCGATCGTCATCATGTTCTTTTCAGCCTTCAAGACCAACGCGCAGATCTTCCAGTCCCCCTTCTCCATTCCCGATTTCACCAATGTCAAAAGTCTTCTTCGCGTGTGGAACGAGACGGACTTCCTGCTCTATATGAGCAATTCGCTCATCGTCACGGCAAGCTCGATTGCGCTCATCCTCATCCTTGGCACGATGGCGGCCTACGCCATCGCCCGTTACGAATTCCGAGGCTCCGGCTTCATTCTTCTTTTCTTTCTGGCGGGGCTGACCTTGCCGCTGAAACTCGCCATCATTCCGCTCTTCATCCAGATGCGGGATTTCGGGCTGATCGACTCGCGGCTGTCGCTGATCTTCATCTATGTCGCCACCGGGCTCCCGACGACCGTCTTCATCCTCACCGGCTTCATCCGCAGCCTGCCGAACGAGCTGGAGGATGCCGCCCGCATGGACGGCGCCAATGAAGCGCGCATCATGTGGTCCATCATGCTGCCACTGGTGCGCCCGGCCATGGTGATCGCAGCGATCCAGAACGTCGTGCCGATCTGGAACGACTTCTTCTTCCCGCTGATTTTCATTCAGAACAACAATCTGAAGACGCTGCCCCAGGGACTGACCGCCTTCATGGGTGAATTCGGCACGGATTGGGGCGTGTTGTTTTCCGGGCTGACGCTGTCGGCACTGCCGATCATCATTCTCTACATCGCGCTATCGCGGCAGTTCATCAACGGCATGACGGCGGGCGCGATCAAGTAACCATCGTCACGACTTGAGAACGGAGACCGCGGCCTCGCTGGCATGAATGGCGTCATTGGCGCCGGGTATCTTGGCGATCAACAGCAGGAAAACCAGATCGCAGATGGCAAGCTGCGCATCGCGCGAGGTGATGGCGGAAGAGCGCACACGCTCCTCATCCGCCACCGTGTGGAGCGTGATATCGGCGATCTGGCTCAGACGATTGCCATGAAGACCCGTCAGGGTGACGACCGTGGCGCCGCCCTTTTTCGCCAGTTCCGCCAGCCTGATCGTCTCGTTGGTACTGCCGGAGTGAGAGATGGCGAAGAGCACATCGCGATTGTTGAGCGAGGCGGCATTGGCCATCTGCACATGCGGATCGCGATCCATCAGCGCCACCAGTCCGAGTTTCAAAAGCTTATAGGAAAAGTCGCGGGCAACGAGCGACGACGCACCAATACCAGCGAGATGGATGCGCCTTGCCGACGCCAGTGCGGAGACCGCCGCGGTGACCGCGTCTTCGGCATTCACCTCCATCGTCTGTTGCATGGCGGAGACCTTACTCGCAACCAGCTTCTGCTGGATGGTGACGAAGTTATCGCCCGCATCGATCGTCCCGTGGATCATGCCGGACGGAACACGCCACTCCTGCGCCTTGGCCTTGGTCACGGCGAGTTTCAGCTGCTGATATCCGTCATAGCCAATCTTCTGCGAGAATTTCACGACGCTGGATTGGCTGCGGCCGGTTGCTGCGGCAAGTTCGGCAGACGAAAGCTGCACCATGCGATCGGGATCATCGACGATGAACTGGCCGATTTGGCGCTCGGCATCCGTCATGAATTCCAACTTCGCCTGGATGACCTTCAAGACGGACATGGCGTTCCCCCGATCGGAATAAGATATTCGTAAATCAAAAATTCTCTGGAATATTATAGCGCTTATCTTATGATTGGCTATCCAGATTTCAGCATCAGTTTTGACCCGGAAGGTCTTTTATGGATGAGCTGCATATCACCGGCGGAACGAGGCTTGATGGCGCGGTTCCGATTGCGGGCGCTAAGAACGCGGCCCTGCCGCAAATCGCTGCCGCCCTCCTTTCTCCGCATCCGCTCGAGCTGACGAACCTGCCCAAGGTATCGGATGTCGACAACATGCTGCGAATCATCTCGCTCTACGGCGCGGAGGTTCAGCGGAACGCTGGCGGCACCGTCATCAACGCGCAGAACGTAACGCCGGGCGAAGTCGACTACGAGACCGTGCGCAAGATGCGCGCCTCGATCCTGGTGCTGGCGCCGCTCCTTGCCCGCTTTGGATCGGCGCGGGTATCGCTGCCCGGCGGCTGCGCCATCGGAGCGCGCCCGGTCGATATGCATCTTAAAGTTCTATCGGCCCTTGGTGCGACGATTGCCGTGGAAGGAGGCTATATCGTCGCAAACGCCCCGGACGGATTGAAAGGTGCGCGCGTCGTTCTGCCCGGCCCTTCCGTTGGTGCAAGTGAGACCGCATTGATGGCGGCGTGCTGTGCAACCGGCGAAACGGAAATCCTCAATGCCGCGCGCGAACCGGAAGTGATCGATCTCGTCGCCTGCCTTTCTTCCATGGGCGCGGAGATTGAAGGCGCTGGCACGCATCGGCTTCTGGTCAAGGGCAGCACGACCTGGCGCGCCGCAAGCCATCACGCCATTGCGGACCGCGTCGAAGCCGGCACCTATGCGGCAGCCGCGATGATCACGGGTGGGCGCATCGAACTCGTCAACGCGCGGATGGAACATCTCTCATCGGTTCTACAGGTGCTGGAAAGCATGGGCGCCACCGTCTGGCCCGGAGATCGTGGCGTCGTGGTCGAAGGTCATGGGCGGATCAAGCCTGCCGATTTCACCACCGAACCCTACCCAGGCTTCCCGACGGATTTACAGGCACAATTCATGGCGATGGCCTCGATTGCCAAGGGTGCCAGCGTCATCCGCGAAACCATCTTCGAGAACCGCTTCATGCATGTGCCGGAACTATCGCGGCTCGGTGCCAATATTGCGCTCAACGGCTCCGTCGCCACAGTCCGGGGGCAACCATCCCTCAAGGGCGCTCCGGTGATGGCAACCGATCTGCGTGCGTCCGTGTGCCTCGTGCTGGCAGCGCTTGCAGCGCAAGGTGAGACCATCATCAAGCGCGTCTATCACCTTGATCGCGGTTACGAGCAATTGGACCGCAAGCTGGCCCAATGTGGCGCCAACATTCGTCGCGTGTCGCTATGACAAAGCCGCTGATCGACCAGACACTTTATCTTGGCGTCGATGGTGGCGGCACGGGCTGCCGGGCGAGGATCGTCGATGAGGATGGTCACGTCATTGGGCAAGGATTGTCTGGCCCGGCCACGACGCGCCTCGGGGTGCCCAATGCCTGGGCATCGGTGCTGCGAGCCTGGACGGGTGCCGCCGAAGAGGCCGGCCTTGATCCTTCCAACGCCCCGAATGTCGTGGCAGGCATCGGCATTGCCGGCCTGACGCGTGCGGGCTCGCGCGAGCAGTTGGAAGCCCTGCCCCATCCTTTCGGCAATATCTGCTTCACCTCCGACGGTGCCGCCGCCTGCCTTGGCGCGCATTCCGGTCACGATGGCGGCATCGTCATTGCCGGCACCGGCTCGATCGGGCTGGCACTGGTCGGTGGCGAGGAAAAGCGCGCCGGCGGCTACGGCTTTCCGATCTCCGATGAAGGCAGCGGTGCGGATATGGGATTGAAGGCAATCCAATCCGCCCTTCTCGCCTTTGACGGACGCCGGGAGAGGACCGCTTTGCTGTCCGAGGTTCTCAACCGCTTCGATAACCTGCCCGCCAACATCGTCGGCTGGATGGACAAGGCAACTGCCACGGATTACGCGACGCTCGCTCCACTGGTCCTGCGTCATGCCGATCAGGGAGACCCTGCCGCCCGCCAGATCGTCCAATCCGGCGCCGGCCACATCGATGGACTGGTTCGCCGCCTGATCGAGTATGGCGCACCAGCCGTTACACTGCTTGGTGGCCTCTCAGGACCGCTGGAGCCCTGGCTTGCTCCCGACGTGCGCAAGCGGTTGAAACCTGCAGATGGCGACGCCGTTTCCGGTGCAATAATCCTGGCAAAACGCCTGTCATCCTGAACGCACTCCCGGTGAATCTTTTGCCGCCTTGAATGGAATAATATATTCCAGCATTTATTGACATTTGGAATATACGATCGTAATCTGTTAAAAAATCGAGTGAGGATCCATGTCGCACCTGCACCTGATGGCGGAACTTGAGCAGCTGGTTTCCGAGGCCCGCAACCCCAATTCCATGTCGATCGATCTGCTTCCAACGGAAGAAATCCTGAAGGTGATGAACCGGGACGATGCGCTGGTTCCCGAGGCGGTCGCTCGCGTCATTCCTGAGATTGCTGAAGCCGTCGAAGAGATCGTTCGCGCCTTTCGCAGCGGTGGACGGCTGATCTATATCGGGGCCGGCACCAGCGCTCGCCTTGGCGTGCTCGACGCCTCCGAATGCCCTCCCACCTTTTCCGTGCCGGAAGGCATGGTTGTCGGTCTGATTGCCGGTGGGCCACGCGCTATCCTGCATGCGGTCGAAGGCGCAGAGGACGACGTGGAGGAAGGCAAGCGCAATCTTGCGGAGATCGATCTTTCTGCAAAGGACGTGGTCGTCGGCATCGCCGTCAGTGGGCGCACCCCTTACGTCGTGGGCGCGCTGACCTATGCGCAATCCATCGGCGCAAAGACCGTGTCGCTCACCTGCAACCCGCATTCGACGCTGGCGGACATGGCCGATATCGCCATAGCGCCCGTCGTCGGGCCGGAGGTTGTAACCGGATCGACTCGGCTGAAATCCGGCACGGCGCAGAAGCTCGTCTTGAACATGCTGACGACCGCCAGCATGATCCGCATCGGCAAGACTTACGAGAACCTGATGGTCGATCTGACCATCAGCAATCAGAAGCTGCGCGCCCGCGCGATCCGTATCATCATGGAGGCAACGGGGTGCTCGGCGGACATTGCGGAAGATCAACTGACGGTCAGCGGCAACAATGTGAAGCTCGCAATCCTGATGATTTTGAGCGGATTAAATCGGGAAGAGGCCGAAGCCGCGCTGGTTCGCAATGACGGATTTTTGCGCAAGGCGCTGACTGAATCAACCAATTGAACGCAAGACGTGCTGCATACCCGGCGTTCGAAAAGGACGGGATCGGCCAACCAGAGGGAGAATAAGCATGACGATGATCGCTCGAAAATGGCTGGCTTATGCGGCAATCGCCGGGAGCCTTCTGACAGCCACCGCCGCACCCGGATTTGCCGCCACCTTGAAAATGGCATGGGCACAGGATGCGACCGGCGTCGACCCGCACAAGCAGACGGCCTTTTCCTCCATCCGCCTGCTGGAACTGATTTACGAACCCCTTGTCCGCCTGGATGGCAATCTCAAGGTGGTGCCGGCGCTCGCCAAGGAATGGACATTTTCTCCCGACGCCAAGACGCTGACATTCAAGCTCGATCCAGCAGCCAAGTTTCACAATGGCGCAGCCGTGACCTCGGCAGACGTGAAAGCCTCTTTTGAGCGCATCCTCGATCAGGCGACGGGTGCATCCGCACGCGCCAACTATCTCTCGATTGCCAGCATCGATACGCCGGATGCTACGACGGTGGTCTTCAACCTGTCGCAGCCGGATGTGCCGTTGCTCACCGCCATGGGCAGCGTCAATGCGGCCATCGTTCCGGCTTCCGAAATTACCGCTGGCAAGATCGGTACGGCTGCCATCGGCAGCGGTCCGTTCAAGCTGGAAAAGTGGGAACCGAACCAGAAGGAAGTGCTCAAAGCCAATACGGAATGGGCCGGCGGCAAGGTGGGCGTCGATGGTATCGACATCAGCGTGCTGCCGGATGAAAACGCCATTCTTGCAGCGCTACGCGCCAAGAAGGTCGATTTCGCCCTGCTCAACGACCCGCTGGTCGCAACGCTCGTGCCGAAGGTGGCAGGGCTGACCTTGAACCGTAAACCGGTCCTCTCCTACCATGCGCTGCAGCTCAATGCCTCGCGTAAGCCGATGACGGAGCTTGCCGTGCGCCAGGCGATTTCCTGCGCCATCGATCGTAAGGACGTTCTCGATACGGCTCTGCTTGGCGAAGGCGAAGTCACCGGGCCGCTGACGATGCCGCTCTATCGCTCCGATCCAAACAGCCTCTTCTGTTACAAGAAGGATCTGGAAAAGGCGAAGAAGCTGATGGCCGATGCCGGGCTGAAGGACGGCTTCTCGGCAACCGTGATTGCCGCCACTGGTGAACCGCCGACCGCAGCTGCCGAAGCTCAGGTCATCCAGTCGCAATTGAAGGAAATCGGCATCAATCTCGACATCAAGATGATGGAGCTCAACGTCTATGTCGACACATGGCTGAAGGGTGATTTCGACATGGCGGTGGCGCTGAATGGCGGCCGGGCCGACCCCTACACCATGTATAACCGCTACTGGACCAAGGCCGGAAACCTTCAGAAGGTCGCGAACTATATCGACGACACGCTGGATGATCTGATGCAAAAAGGCCGTGTCGAAACCGATATTGCCAAGCGCAAGGAAATCTTCGCCGCCTTCGACAAGCACCTCGCCGAAGTCTCGCCATGGATCTGGCTCTACACCGGCTATTCCTACACGGCCCAGCAGCAGAATGTCGAAAACTTCGTGGCGACACCGGACGGTTCGCTCTTCGGCCTTGCCAAGGTCACCCTGAAGTAATGCGTGCATGAGGCGGATGACGAAATGACCTACTTGCTAAGACGTCTCGTGACATTCCCGCTGGTGATGCTGGGTGTCTCCGTTCTGGTCTTCGTCGCCATCCGCCTCGTCCCCGGCGATTCCATCACTGCCATGCTCGGCACGGAAGCCGGGCTTCTGACACCGGAGCAGAAGCAGGCACTGTCCGCCTATTTCGGCCTCGATCAGGGCTGGCTCGTGCAATATGGCCGCTGGCTCTCTGGCGTTGTCTCAGGCAATCTCGGCCTCTCGGTCACCTACGGCAAGCCGGTACTCGACGTTATCCTCCAGCGTTTCCCTTTGACGCTGGAACTCGCCTGCCTTTCGGTGGCGATCGCGCTTGCCCTTGGCCTACCGCTCGGCGTCTTTGCCGCCACTCGCAATGGCCGGGGCTCGGATCTCAGCGTGCGCATCTTCGCCATGATCGGCCAATCGACCCCGAGCTTCGTCTTTGGCCTCGGCATCATCTACATCCTCTCGGCAGGCTTCGGCATTCTGCCAGCCATGGGCGATTATGTGCCCTTCACACAGGATCCGATCGCCAACCTCTCACAATTGTTTTTCCCGGCGCTGACACTTGGGCTGTCCTTCACTGCCTCCGTCACGCGCATTTCCCGTTCGGCCATGCTTGATGTGCTGAGCGACGATTATGTGCGTACCGCCCGCAGCAAGGGTGTGGCACGTCGCAACGTCATCTGGCGGCACGCCCTGCCGAACGCGCTGATCCCGGTCATCACGCTCTGCGGTGTCGAGTTCGGTTATCTGCTGGGCGGCGCAGTGTTGGTCGAGCAAATTTTTGCGCTGCCCGGTCTTGGACGCATGACGCTCGAGGCCATTCTTCAGCGTGACTATGCGCTGGTTCAGGGTGCGGTGCTGTTCATCGCGCTCAACTTCATGATCGTCAACCTCCTCGTCGATCTCGCCTATGTGGCGCTCGATCCACGCATTCGCCTGGGGAACCGGTCATGACATCGCTGATCTCCCGCCTCCTTCGCCACCCGAGCGGCTGCGTCGGCGCGGCCATCGTCCTCATCTACCTGTTGCTGGCATTTGCCGCATGGCTTGGGCTGACGCCCTACGATCCGCTGCAACAGTTTCGAATCGACCGCCTGCAAGGCCCAAGCGCCGCGCACTGGATGGGAACCGACATGTTCGGGCGTGACGTACTCAGCCGGTTGATGATCGGCATCGGCCAGTCTTTCCTCGTCGCTTTTTCCTCCGTCGGCATCGCCGCCGTCATCGGCACCGTTCTGGGGCTGACTGCCGCATGGGTCGGGCGTCTGTGGGATGGTGTGGTCATGCGGCTGATGGATGTTCTGCTTGCCTTCCCGGCGATCCTGCTGGCGCTGCTCTTCATCACCGTCGTCGGCCCCGGAACCTTCACCAGCATTCTCGCCATTGCCTTTGTTTATACGCCGATCTTCACCCGCGTGGTGCGCGGCCCGGCGCTGTCGATCAAGGCGCGCGATTTTGTCGATGCGGCGCGGACCTTCGGCAGTTCCACATCCTATATCCTTACCCGGCACCTGATGCTCAATCTGGTCGCGCCGCTGACTGTGCAGGTGACGCTGGCACTGGCCTGGTCGCTCCTGACGGAATCGGGCTTGAGCTTTCTCGGCCTTGGCACGCAGCCGCCGGATTCCTCGCTCGGCCTGATGCTGGCCGATAGCATCAACCTGATGGAGATGGCGCCCTGGCTGCTGATCTTCCCCGGTCTCGCCGTCATGCTCGGCATTCTCGGCTTCAACCTTCTGGGCGATGCGCTTCGCGATCTGCTCGATCCCCGCATGCGACGGGTGGCCTCATGACTCGACTTTTTTCAGTTCAGAACCTTAGCGTCGGCTTCGGTCGCGGCAATGCCATCAAGCCAATCGTCGAAGGCGTCAGCTTCACTCTCGATGCAGGCGAAACACTTGCCATCGTCGGCGAAAGCGGGTCGGGCAAATCCGTCACCGCGCTCTCGATCAACCGTCTGATCGATTATAGCGGCGGCAAGATCACCAGCGGCCGGATCGATCTGTCTCTCGCAGATGGAAAGACGCTAGATCTCGCCACTCTGGACACTGGGCGCATGGAGCGCATCCGAGGGTCGGAGATCGGCATGATCTTTCAGGAGCCGATGACCTCGCTCAATCCGGTTCTCACCATCGGCAAGCAGATCGAGGAAGTCTTTCGCCTGCAAGGCAGGGGCGGGCCAGAAGCGCGTGCCGAGACACTCCGCGCGCTCGACCGGATGCGCATTCCCGATGCGGCGAGACGCCTTGGTTACTATCCGCACCAGCTTTCGGGCGGAATGCTGCAGCGGGTGATGATCGCGATGGCGCTCGCAGCCTCCCCTCGCCTTCTCATTGCCGACGAGCCGACGACCGCGCTGGATGTTTCGGTCCAGGCACAGATCATGGCGCTTCTCGCCGAGCTTCAGCGCGACACCGGGACTGGCCTGATCTTCATCACCCACGATCTCGGCCTCGTTGCCGGCATTGCAGACCGGGTGGTCGTCATGCAATCCGGCAAAGTGGTCGAGCAGGGAAAGACGGACGACATTCTCGACCGTCCGCAGCACAGCTACACGCAGCATCTGCTGAACGCCGTCCCGCATTTTGCCAACGGCCAGCATGTCCGCACCGACTCGCCGCGATTGAAACACGCCGATCAGCCTGCAGCACTCGCGGTCAAGGAGTTGACCGTTCGCTTCCCGACAACCACCGGGCTCTTACGCCGCCCCGCAGGCGCCATCCATGCGGTGGAAGCGGTGGATTTCGAGATATCTCGGGGTGAAACGCTGGCGGTCGTCGGCGAAAGCGGATCGGGCAAATCCACCACCGCCCGCGCCCTGCTGGGTCTGGTCAAGCCCATCCGCGGATCGTTCAGCGCGCATTCGGTTCGATCCACCGAAGCACAAACGCCGATGCAGATGGTGTTCCAGAACCCCTATGCGTCGCTCAATCCGCGCCTCGATGTGCAAAGCCTGCTGGCCGAGCCGGTTATCGCCGCAGAAATGCGCATCGACCGTAACCTCACGTCGCGCATGACAGCGCTTCTCGATCGCGTCGGTCTTCCCGCCGATAGTCTTACCCGCTACCCACATGAGTTTTCCGGCGGCCAGCGCCAGCGCCTGTGCATCGCCCGCGCCCTGATGCTCGATCCATCCATTCTGGTGCTGGATGAGGCGGTCTCAGCCCTCGATGTCTCGGTTCAGGCTCGCGTGCTCGATCTTCTGATCGATCTGCAGAAGGAACGCGATCTCGCCTATCTCTTCGTTTCCCACGACATGGCCGTGGTGGAACGCATCGCCCACCGCGTGGCCGTGCTCTATGCGGGCCAGATCGTCGAAATCGGCGACGCCCGCTCCGTCTTGTCGAATCCTCAACACAGCTATACCAAGAAGCTGATTGCAGCGGTGCCGACCATGGAACGGCGGCGCGAGCGGTTTGAACTCAATACCGAGGCCGTGCCGACATTGCTGCGTCCTAAAGGGTATGAGCCTCAGCCATCGCGTTGGCAATATTTTGGCGAAGACCATCGCGTGAAGCTCGAAACGGCGGCAACGAACTGATGAGGAAGCATTCATGGTCGACCCATCCTCACCACTCCTGAGCCCTTTCGACGCTGGTTTTGACCTGCTGAAAGAGGCCGTCGATGCGGGCCGTATTCCGGGCGGCGTCTTCGGCATGATCGACCATAACGGCCACCGCCTGACAAGGGCGATCGGCCATGCGCAAAAGGTCGGTGGCGAACGTCCGATGACGCTCGATACCTGGTTCGACCTTGCCTCTTTGACCAAGGTCATCTTCACCACCCGCAAGATCCTCGAACTGGCCGTCGCCGGCATCATCGATCTCGACAGCCCCATCACCACGCTCATTCCCGATTTCCGACAATACGCGCCCGATTGCTGGGAGCGCAAAGTCACCTTCCGCCAGTGCCTGGGCCATCAGACACCGTTTCCGGCGGTCGAACCGATCTACACCTATGGCGACGATCCGGATCGCCTGCGCGCCTTCGTCCTTCAGCGCGAATGGCGCGATAGTGAGCCCGCCTATTCGGACATAAATTACATCCTACTCGGCATCGCTCTGGAACGGCTGACGGGCCAGCGCATCCGCGAGATGGATGCCGGGCCTGGCTTTGCCTTTCACGGCGACCCCGCACAAACCGCCGCCACTGAGTTCTGCGCCTGGCGCAACCGGATGATCTGCGGCGAGGTGCATGACGAGAATTGTTACGCGCTGCAAGGCTCCGGCCATGCCGGTCTGTTCGGCACGGTGGACGCTGTTCTCGACTATGCAAAATCGCTGTTGGACGGTGATAAAGCTGGCGATCCCGTCGTCCAGCTGATGCGGCAACCGCGTTCGGCAAAGCGCACCCATGGCTGGGAACGCCCCTATGATGGCTGGTCGGGTGGTGCGCTTTGCAATGACAGCGTCATCGGCCATACCGGCTTTACCGGCACCGGGCTCTGGGTCGATTTCGACAGGGGCGACGCCTGGACCCTTCTTACCAACCGGGTGCATCCAAGCAGACATGTCGACAGCGGTATTTTTGCCCTGCGGGCTGCCATCGGCGATATGATCAACACGCATTGAGGAGAGACGACATGGAACCGATCTGGGCCGTTGGCTTGATGACAGGAACCGTTCTGGACGGAAACATCGATGTCGCGCTTCTGAAAACCGATGGAGAGCGTGTCGAGCGCTTCGGTGCCTATACGCTGGCGCCTTACGACCAGTCCGTCCGCGAGCTTCTGGAGCAAACGCTGGCTGAAGCGCGCAAATGGAATTTCGACGGCCCGGAGCCAGAGATCTTCGGTCGAGCCGAGGAAGCGCTGACCCGCGCCCAGTCCGCAGCCGTTGCCAATCTCGTGGCAGAAGCCGGGCTTTCCCTAGCCGATATCGGCGTCGTCGGTTTTCACGGCCAAACGGTGCTGCACCGCGCGCCGCAGCCTGGGCGCCTCGGCGCCACCCGTCAACTGGGTGACGGGGAATTGATGGCGAAGCTTCTCGGCACCAAGGTGGCTTATGATTTCCGCAGCGCAGACGTTCGTGCCGGTGGCCAAGGCGCACCGCTTGCCGCCGCCTACCACTCGGCACTGCTGAAAGGCGTTGCACAGGATGGGAAGGCTGCGATCCTCAATCTCGGTGGCGTTGCCAACGTAACCTGGAGCGATGGCAAAGGCCATGTCGTGGCTTTCGATACCGGCCCTGCCAATGCGCCGATCAATGACTGGATCAAGCAGCATGGACGTGGCGATATGGACCGTGACGGCCTGATCGCTGCATCGGGCCAAGTCAACGAAGAGCGCCTCTCAAAGCTTCTACAGCATCCCTATCTCACTGCAAAATTCCCGAAATCGCTGGATCGCTTCGACTTCGGCGCGAGCATGGCCGACGGCCTCTCGCTGGAAGATGGCGCGGCGACGCTGACGGCCTTCACCGCCTCTGCCGTCGGCAAGGCGCTCGATCTCCTTCCGCAGCGGCCGGAACGGCTGTTCGTCAGCGGTGGCGGGCGCCACAACCCGACGCTGATGAGGATGCTGGCGCAGCGCGCTCGTGTGGATGCACAGCCTGCCGAAACGCTGGGCTGGCGGGGCGATGCCGTCGAAGCGGAATGCTTCGCCTTTCTGGCGGTACGAGTGCTGCGCAACATGCCGATCAGCTTCCCGACGACCACGGGGGCGCCCGAGCCGATGACCGGCGGGCGACTGGCCGCCTGAGTAAGCTTCATTCGAAGCTGATCAAAGCCGCTTTTTCAAAAACTTCCGGGTGCGCCCGATGGGAAAATCCGGAAGTTCTCCGAACACCTCATAACCCTGACGGGTGTAGGCCTTTTCCGCCACCGGGTTGAAGGTATCGATCCAGGCGGAGTGACAACCACGCGCCTGTGCCTCCTCTTCCGCCGCTGTCAACATGCGGCCCGCCATCTGCTGGCCGCGAAGGCTTTCGTCAACCCAGAGCCACTGCACATAAAGCCAGCCCCAAGCGGTGTATCCACTGATCCCGGCGAGCAACGCGCCGCTCTCACCACGAACGATGACGGCAAGCGGCACCCTGTCGGCCTGGCCAACATCGGCGTCGTTGAACGCAGAAAGGTGAGCGCCAATTGCTGCGATGTCGTCAGCCCTTGGACTATTGGTAACCGTTAGAGCAGGGATGACGCTGGTGCTCACAACTCGATCTCCTGACACAAAAGCGGATCGGCAGCTTTAAAATAAACTACCTTGATTGCCGGGATCACCGGCGACTGGCTTGACCGGTTTCCTTCGCAGCTGGGCCGCTGACACCTCGGTTGAACGCGGGGCATCCGCACCTGCAACGGCCGAAACCTCGCCATCGGCAAATTCGACCGAAATTACCGCACCGGGCGTTACAGAGGCCGCGCGGGTGAGCGGCCGATTTTCCTCATCCCGAATGACGGCGTAGCCGCGTTTGAGGACATTCTTGTAAGACAGCGATTGCAGAATGCGCTCATGTGCCGCAAGCCCCGATCTGCTCTGTGCCATCCGGTGAAGAACGGCTGTATCGGCCCGCCGCACGGAAGCCAGCAACCGTTCTTTCTGCCGCTCGAGCTGGCCGGAGAGGCGCATTGGCAGGGCGCGCAGGGCAGAGTCCGATGACGACACCTGCGACTTTGCCTGCAAAAGGCGTCTTTCGACCAAAGCTTCCGCACGCTGCATACGCTCGTTGACGCGCTGTCTTTGCTGGCGCAATCCGTGCGTGAGAACATCGGGACGCAGACCGGATGAAGCACGCTCGAAGCTGCGACGCTTGTTCATCGTGTTGAGCTCAAGCCCTCTACCAAGTCCCGCAGAAACCTCGTCAAAACGGCGACGCGGAAGCGCCAGCAGCTGATCGAGCGAGGGAAGTGCGCGCACAAGCGCACGAAGTCCCTGGGCGCGATTGTCCATATGCCGGCGCGTGGAACCGGAGAGTCGCGCTGCCAGACCAGCCAGCTGGGCTTCAAGATCGGCCCGAACGGGAACGGCCATTTCCGCGGCTCCTGTTGGCGTTGGCGCGCGAACATCCGCTGCGTAATCGATCAAGGTCGTATCTGTCTCGTGACCGACCGCAGAAATCAGCGGAATGGCACTTTCCGCCGCAGCCCTCACCACGATCTCGTCGTTAAAGCTCCATAGGTCCTCAAGGCTGCCGCCGCCACGCGCCACGATCAGCACATCGGGCCGGGGAATGTCGCCGCCCTGCGACAAGGCATTGAAGCCACGGATCGCATTTGCGACCTCCTCGCCAGAGCCATCTCCCTGGACCTTGACCGGCCAGACCAGGACATGAACAGGGAAACGGTCCGAAATACGATGTAGAATATCGCGGATCACGGCGCCCGTCGGCGACGTCACCACACCGATCACCTGCGGCATATAGGGCAAACGGCGTTTGCGTCCCTGATCGAACAGGCCTTCCGCCGCGAGCCGGCGACGACGCTCCTCGAGCAAAGCCATAAGCGCACCGGCACCAGCCGGCTCAAGACTTTCGATGACGATCTGATACTTGGAGGAACCCGGAAAGGTGGTGATCTTTCCCGTCGCGATCACTTCCATACCCTCTTCCGGGCGGAATTTTAGCTTCGAGAAGCTACCCTTCCAGATGACGGCGTCTATACGGGCGCGATCGTCCTTCAGCGAAAAATAGGCGTGACCGGAGGTATGTTGACCGCGATAGCCGGAAATTTCCCCTCGAACACGAACTTGATCGAAGGCGGTTTCCACTGTCCGTTTGATGGACCCGGAAAGCTCGGAAACTGAAAATTCGGTGAGGTTGCTGAGTGCGGGCTGACTGAAGATATCGCTCATGCCGCATGGTAACCGATGCCCTACGATTCGCAAACCGTAACATTTTCGGGATAATTCGATTAAAACTTTCACACAACTGTAACACTGTGCTAGCCTCCAGAACTGAAAGTGCATGCCTTGGAGGAGACATCGCGGACTTTTGAGGAGAAGTTGCCATGTCTTATCGCTTTGGGAGGAGCGGCATCATGGAATTTATTTTAGGAATTGGCCTCGGCTTAACCGCTTCGGCAACACGTTCTACTCTCGCGATCGCGCTTGTTGGTATTCTTATCATCGCTGTTTTTGCCTATGCCGCCCTGATGGCTGCGCCTGGCGTTTCTATTCTCGGGCTACTTGCAACGTTGGCCGGATTGAATGCTGGCGTGGCCGCCGCCTTTTTTGGGGTGTTGGCGCTTCGCTGAGACACGGCTGACAACAACACGCGATCGATCTATAAGGATGCCGATCATCAGCAAGGTGCGGCGTGGAACTCGGTCGTCTTCTTCTTCTGCAGGTATTCTGCGCGGCACTTGATGCCGGCACCACTTGGCTGTTGTGGTCCCGCATCGACATCTCCGTGGTCCTTGCCAGGATAGCAGGTGCCTGTCTTGCTGCTATCCTGATTGTGTTTTTCTGCCGCAGAGCGCCGGAGTTCCGTGGTATCGGACGCTTTCTCGCGACCAGTATCAGCTTAACATGTCTGCTCGTGAGTTATGGCATATTTGCACTTCTGATGCTCCGCAACCCTGTTTTGCAATGGCCGCTGGCCTTCGCAGCAGCGACTGGCGCGTCACTCCTGTTATCGTGGATCGGATACTGGCGCGCGCGTCAGGGTCGTGTCAGCGGCTAACCAGGTCGCGATCTTTCGCATTGCCTGATACGTCTCGGATCAAAAACCGAGCTCCTTTCTCACACATCGATATCTAAATTCAGCCCCCAGTTTCGCGAGACCCATCCTTCAAAGAATGCGTTCTTATCGGCTGAGAGTCCCACCACGATGGCCAGATATGTCCTCCTTTCGTCTTGGATGAGAGTTTCTTCCTTTTTTCTGAGGCAATAAATTTGTATCCATTCAACAACTGGAGATACAAAATTGTCCGCTTCTATCGCTCTGATCGTCATCGATGCGCAGGAATCCTTCCGGCACATGCCCTATTTTGAAGACACCGGACTGGCGCGATACCTCTCTGCCCAGCAGGCTTTGATCGATGAGGCCGAGGCAAAAGGCGTTCCCGTCGTCCAGATTTTTCACGTCGATGGTGACAAAGCCTTTTCAGCCGATAGCGGCTTGATTCGTCCGTTGGAAGGATTGCGCATCCAGCCTAGCGTCACATTCATAAAGCACCGCCATTCCGCCTTCGTGGGGACAGGACTGGAAGTCTGGCTGACGCAGCATGGCATCAATCACCTCATCATCTCCGGCATCCGCACCGAGCAATGCTGCGAAACCACCGCTCGCCATGCGTCAGATCTGGGTTATAAGGTCGATTACGTTACAGAAGCGACCCTCACCTTCCATATGACACACGCCTCGGGCGACGTCTTCTCACCTGCCGACATTGCCAAGCGCACCGAACTCGTATTGGCGGGACGATTTGCTCGTATCGCGACAGTGTCAGACGTCCTTGAAAGCCTCCAGCAACGGGCCTGAAACAGAACCGATTGTCACAAAAGCACGGTACGTAGATTCGAAAAGATAGAGCAGCCTTTGTGCGTACAATCGACCTCAGGCTGCTCTAAGAAAGGCCGCCTGATGAATTCGATACCCGGCAACGATGCAAAAGTGATACCCGTGTTCGTGGTCATGCCGCCGCAGACACTCTTGCTAGATGTTGCCGGGCCTCTGGAAGTGCTGCGCTATGCCAATGAGCAACAGGAGCAGATCCGCTTCGATTGCCGTTATGTCGCCGCTCAGCCGAACCAGACGACCACCATCGGTCTTGGCCTCTGCGGCCTCGAGGCATTACCCGAATCACTTCCGTCAGACGCGATGATCCTCGTCTCGGGCAGCTCGTTTGCATCCCCTCGCCAGCAGGAAAATGCCCAAGAACGGAAAATTCTGTCCGATTGGCTGCGCCGGACCGCGCGCAGCGATACCACCATCGTCAGCATCTGTTCCGGCGCGTTAATTGCAGCAGAGGCCGGTTTGTTCGATGGATACCAGTGTACGACCCATGCGGACTGTATCGCGGATCTCAGACGCATCGCTCCCCTTGCGAAGGTGCAGGAAAATCGGTTGTTCGTGGAGGATGGGCGACTTGTCTCGAGTGCTGGTATTTCCACCGGCATCGACCTTACTCTTCACCTTGTTGCAAAGCTGGTTTCCCCCGGGATCGCCGCCCGCATCGCGCAGATCATGGTCGTTTATTTGCGCCGCACGGCAAATGACCCGCAGATCTCGCCCTGGCTTTCAGGGCGCAACCATATTCACCCGTCCATTCACCGTGCGCAGGACGCTATCGTCGCTAATCCCACCATGGACTGGACCCTATCCCGACTGGCGGACTACGCCAACCTCAGCGCTCGGCATCTGTCCCGTCTGTTTCGCGAATATACGGGCGTGAGCGTGGTGGATTACGTCAATCTGATCCGGGTCAACCTGGCGAAAGACATGATCTCCCACTCACGGCTCGATCTGGAGACCGTTGCGGAACGCTCTGGATTTGCCTCTGCGCGCCATCTGCGCCGCATATGGATGCAGCATTTTGAAAGACCGCCAAGCGCATTTCGAAACCACTCTCCGTGACGGGCGTTTGCTTCGATTGCGAGATGCTTTGATCACGGAAATTCAATAGTCATCCGCACAATGCAGCGCTAAATCATCGGTACGAGAAAGACTAAAAGGAGCATATCCATGCAGAACCGCACGCTCGGCCTCACCGGCCTGTCCGTCGCCCCAATCGTTTTTGGTGGCAATGTCTTCGGCTGGACCGCGGATGAGAAAACGTCATTTCAGCTTCTGGATTCTTTCTTCGATTCCGGTTTCAACGCCATCGATACGGCAGATGTCTATTCGGCATGGGTACCAGGCCATGAGGGCGGTGAGTCCGAGACAATCATCGGAAAGTGGTTGAAACATAGCGCCGTCAAGCGCGAGGATGCCATCATCATCACGAAAGTTGGCTTCGATAATAATGAGCGCAAGACGGGTCTCAGCGCCAAATGGATCGCGGAAGCGGTGGAGAATTCGTTGCGCCGTCTCCAGACCGACTACATCGATCTTTATCTCGCTCATAAGCCGGATGATGCGGTACCTCTCGGAGAAACACTCGGAACCTTCGCCCGATTGAAGGAAGAGGGAAAGGTCAGAGCGATCGGCTGCTCGAACTACAACGCCGACCAGCTTCAGGCTTCACTCGAGGTGGTAGCACAGATGGGACTTGGACGCTTCGACGTTCTTCAACCGGAATACAATCTTTACACCCGCTCCAAGTTCGAGGGGCCGCTTGCCGAGCTTTGCGCCAAGGAAGAGATCGGCGTCATCAACTACTACAGTCTCGCGGCGGGCTTCCTGACTGGCAAGTATCGGACGAAGGCCGATACCGAAGGCGTGGCTCGATCCTACCGCGTTGGCAATTATCTCGACCCACGCGGCCTTGCCATTCTTGGGGCAATGGATACCATCTCGGCGGAAACGGGTGCCCGGCACGCGGATATCGCTCTTGCGTGGTTGCTCGCGAAGAAATCCGTAACCGCACCGATTGCGAGCGCGACCAGCCTTTCACAGCTTGAAAGTTTCAAGCGTGCCATCGACCTGACGCTGAGCAGCGAGATGATGCAACTCCTCGACGAAGCGGGTGCGGGCGAATGACAGCGGCTGGGGCGCTCACCATCAGGGCTGCGACGACCGGCGACCGTGACGCTTGGTTGCCCCTGTGGAGCGCCTACCTCGCTTTCTATAAGGTCGATCTGCCAGCCGACGTGACCGAACGAACCTGGGAAAGGGTTGTGGACCCGGCATCTCGCCTTTCTATGCGCCTTGCGGTTCTGCAGGACAGGCCAGTCGGCTTCGCCATTCATCATTTCCACGAATCCACCTGGACGAAGACGCCGGACTGTTATCTTGAAGACCTGTTCATCGACGAGGAGATCCGCGGCAAAGGTATCGGGCGCGCCTTGATCGATGATCTGATCGGCATCTGCCGGGACAACGGATGGTCCAGACTTTACTGGCATACAGATGAGTGCAATCAGCGCGCGCGTGCGCTTTATGACAGCTATAGCAATAGCGACGGCCATGTCCGCTACCGGCTCAAAATCTAAAGCATGGTCCACGCAAAACTGTGCGAAGGTTTTGCGATCAAAAGATGCCACAAAACGAGGGGCCCAAGCGTCGGGAGCGGATCTGGAAGATAGCCGTACGTTTTAGAGACTATTGCGCAAGCCTGCCGAGCAGATTTGCGCAGACCTTGGCCAACGCGCCCTGCATGCATCCACTGACCGGTCAATTGTCCTGCTGGAATGTAACCAGATCTGCCTCGACATTGCAGATGAGACCGGTCGGTTCATAGAGAACAGTAACCTTGCTGCAGGAAGCACCGGAAATACCGGCTTTGATCAGGCGTGACCCAGCCCCTACGCGCTCCGGCGCGCTAACTGGCGGACCGCTTTTTTCTTCCCAACGAAACTCGAAGAACTCTCGATCGCCGGGAATGATACGCCACGAAATCTCGATCATGCCATCGCTCGATGAAAGCGCACCGTATTTCACCGCGTTGGTGGCCAGTTCATGCAGAATGAGCGAGAGAGACAAGGCCGGACGCGAGCCCACCTGAATGTCCGGTCCTTTCACCACGAAGCGTGGTTCATTCGGATCATCATGCACCGCAAGCATCTGGCCGACGAGATTGCGCACTGTAGACGAGCCGAGGCCACCCTGTATCACGGTGTCATGAGCACGGCTTAAGATATTGATACGCTCGGCAAGCGTCTGGCGCGCTACATTTACATCGGGGGCCGAACGTAGCGTTTGAGAGGCGATGGCCTGCACCATGGCCAGCTGATTCTTGAGACGATGCCCAAGCTCATGCGCCACCATCTCCTTGTGGCGCTCTTCCGCAAGACGCTCGGTCACATCCTGCGCTTGAACAAGGATACCGGAAATCATGCCCGTGGGATCGCGCATCGGCTGATAGACGAGGTCGATCAACCTGTTCTGTTTCTCACCGGCAGGTCCACGATTGAGTTCAATCGGCTGCCCTCTCGCCACAAAAGGCTCCCCGGTTCTGTAGACTTCATCGATCTTCCCGATATGGCCTTGGCGCACCACCTCCGGAAGCGCCTCGGCGAGTGGTCTTCCAATAATATCGCGACCAGCGCCGATGATCGAATAACACTCCTCATTGGCAAATTCGAAAACGTGGTCGGGACCGACAAGCGTGGCAATCCCGCCCGGCGAAAGCTGGAACACCTGCCGCAAGCGCTCCTGCTGCAGCTTCTGTTCGCGCCGCATCAAAACCTCGCCGGTAATTTCGGAGCAGGCACAGAACATCCCGAGCACTTCGCCCGAATGGTTACGTACGGGCGTGTACGAGAACGAAAAATGCGTTTCTTCCGGATATCCCTTGCGATGCATGGTAAATTCGATGTCATCCATCGAGGTGCCCTGGCCCGCATAGGCAGCGCTGATGATGGGCTCGACCTTATCCCAGATATCGAACCAGAGTTCCTTGAAGGATCGGCCAAACGCCTGAGGATGCCGATTGCCGCACATCAGCGCGTAACCGTCATTATAAAGAGTGGTTTGCTGCGGCCCCCAAACGATCAGCATCGGCTGCAAAGAGCCAAGCATGACGCTGACGAGAACTTTCAGCTCTACCGGCCAGTCGTCCTTGCACCCGAGAGGGCTCGCGCCCCAGTCAAAATCACGAAAAATCCGACCGCATTCGCCCCCACTGACATAGTGCAAAGAAATCCCCTCGGAATAAGCTCGGCGAAACGTCGCCATTTGCAGCGCGGAATTGCGGAAAGGGCAGCGTCGCCACACGCGCTGAACCCTGTTGAAGACAGGCAACATAGCGAAAGAACAACAGACGTGCCAGATAGCTGTTGATACCCAAGGAATAACATAACCTTAAGGGCTAAATCTGCAAGAAAGCCCTTACTCATAACAGGCCTTCTGCAGACATCGCTCCCTCGGTGTGCACGGGCGTCAGACCAATCAATCGCAGAATGGCACGAATCTCCCCCTCCGCTCCGTCGAAAAGGTCTCAGCCAACGCATCCCGAAACATACCACCGCGATTGGCAAGGTTTTCAAGACAAAACAGAATTTTGCACTTGCATGGTGACAGACGTGTGGCTATGAACGGCCCGCTTACCACAGCACGCCGGAGAGGTGGCAGAGTGGTCGAATGCACCGCACTCGAAATGCGGCATACCTGCAAGGGTATCGTGGGTTCGAATCCCACCCTCTCCGCCATATTCTCACGCCCTCTCCACCAACCCCGCCTAACCTCTTGGGATTCCAACGGATGTTCAGCCAATAGCTCGTCAAGGAAAGAGCTTTGGCATGAAAGTAACAGACCGTGTAACCGGCGCTGATGGTGAACAACAGTCTCCTCGTGGTCTTAAAAAACGGAAAGGCTTGCGTTATATAACCCGCTCAGGGACGGCGTACGTCTTCCAGATGCGGCTGCCGAAGCATTTCAGCCAAGGCAGGAGTGTCGTGATGCGTTTGAGTTTAGGCCCGCGTTCTCACAGCCAAGCTCGTTACATCACTGAACATCGTTTTCGAAAATCGCATACTCGCCAAGGCTTGGCTGATCGCAAAGTGGCTGCGTCAACAAGGGCGACGAGACCGCCGTCTCGACAAGCTCTGCCTGATAGGCCTTGGTGATCACCTGATTGGCAAAGAAAATCCGATAGATCAACGGCGCAAAGACCATGTCGACAAGCCGGTCGGGAGAGGGCACGGGCTCACCGCGAGACGCACAGCGATCGGTGAGATAGCGAAAATTCATGTAGACATAACCGGCGGCGACCTCGGAAATCTTGCGATTGACCAAGCGCTCTCATTGGCGCAGACGACAGATCATCCACCGTCTGCTCGATCCAGACCGCGAGATCGCCCCTGAAACTTCCCGTATCGGGCGGCACGGCGTCAGGCAGAAAACGCTGATTGGCCACATCGAGCAACAGTTGATCGAGCGTCACCCATCGACGGTAGATCGTCGACGGCGGCACTTCTGCCCGGGCAGCGATGAGCGCTATGGTGACGTTCTCTGCCGGGATTTCCGAAATCAGTTCTTTGACCGCCTTATGAACGGCAACCTGAATACGCTCGCTGCGTCCGCCCGGCCTTATCAGTGTCCGCGCCATCTCACGTTTCCCCTCAACTCAGGATTCCCTACCACGTTTCAAGACGTGATGATCCGGTTTAATTAGGTTGATGTTTCGGGCAGGTGAATACACTTCGCACCCACGCGGGCAAAATCGCCGCCGCGCCAGGCCGGCAGCATGAGCTCGCGATCCAGATTAGCCAGATCGACGAGGTGAGCTTTCTCATCAAGGCATTCAGCGGGGCTTGAGCGGGCTCGTTGAGCTGGAAGATCTTTGAATCGATGGGCCACTCACTATTGCTGCGAACCCGGCTCAGAGAGCGGACGACGCGAGGCGACTGCCGGACCCGTAGCCGCATTGCTGCGTTCATCTCGATACATCCAGCGCTATTTCACTAGCGAAGACGTCTTGCGGGTAACATATTTGCCGCTGACCGCGCCTTGAGCCATCGCGGCGTCTTCAACAATGGACTTGCCACGCAGGAGTAGCCGTATCGGCCAGCCCCGCACCTCAAGACCTTCATAAGGCGTGTAATCAGATCCATGCGCCAGCAGATCATTGGTGATGGTCACCCGCTTTTCTGGATCCCAGATCGCCAGATCGGCGTCCGATCCAACGGCTATCGTGCCCTTTTGCGGATAGAGCCCGTAGAGTTTGGCGTGATTGGTCGAGGTTTGGGCGACGAACTGGTTGAGAGAGATGCGCCCCTTCATCACCCCTTCGGAAAACAGGATCGGCAGCCGGGTGGCAACTCCTGGAATGCCATTCGGGATCCAGCGGAAGTGCCGTTTGCCCCTCTCGTTCAGCTTGCCTTCGCGGTCATCATAGCGAAACGGGCAGTGATCGGATGAGAAGAGATCGAAGACGTTCTGCTCCAGGCCCTCCCAGCACGCGTCCTGGCTTTGTCTGTCACGCGGCGGAGGAGAGCAGACATATTTTGCGCCCTCCAACGCATCCTGATCCAGATCGGCCGCTGTCAGCATCAGATATTGCGGGCAGGTTTCGCCGGCAATTTTCTGTCCACGCATCCGTGCCCTGCGAATTTCCTCCATGGCCTCGCGATTGGAGACATGAACGATGACGATTGGGACGTCCACAATCTCTGCAAGCGACAAGGCCCGATGCGTTGCTTCGCGCTCTGCTGCGATCGGCCGTGTCGTGGCATGGTATTTGGGGGCAAGCTTTCCTTCGTCTTCGTGGCGACCGATCAGATAGCGGATCGCATCTTCATTCTCGCAATGGACCATGACGAGCGCGCCGGTGCGACGCGCCGCATCGAGCGTGTCCAGTATCTGATCGTCCCGCAATCGAAGCCCTTCATAGGTCATGAAAACCTTGAGAGAAGTATAGCCCGCCTCTACCAGCGCTGGCAGCTCCTGCCCCAGGACCTCAGGTGTTGGATCGGTAATGACCAGATGGAAAGCAACATCCGTGTAGCACTTGTCTTCGGCTTTGGCGTGATAGACCTTGAGGGCCTCGCGCAATGTCTGCCCTTTCTCCTGCATGCAGAAGGTCAGCACCATGCTGTTTCCGCCGATGGCCGCCGAGCGCGTTCCGCTTTCGAAGTCATCCGCCATGACAATGCCTTCCCCAGACGGCTGATCAAGGTGGACGTGGCTGTCTATTCCTCCCGGCAGCACGAAAAGGCCGGTGGCGTCGATGATCTCCGCTGCATCGTCAAGTCCGCTTGAAAGTGTCGCGATCTTTCCGTCCAGGATCCCGATGTCGCAGACAAAGGTGTCGCTTGCCGTGGCCACGGTCCCATTCCGGATGATTGTGTCGAAGCGCATCAAGGCCGTCCTTTCGTCAGCTTGCTTTTGCAAACCCTGTTTCGCCGGAGAGAATGTGGTCGAGAGCCTGCGTGAAGCGATCGACTTCTTCCAGAGTGTTGTAGTGAACCATCGATACTCTGAGCATACCGCCATGGTCTGTCAGGCCTAAATATTCGGCCAAGCGACGCGAATGGAAGTCGCCGAACCGCATGGCGATGTGATGCTGATCCATTGCCTTGCAGATCTCCGCAGCGTCTCGGCCATCGAGGCGGAATGCAATGGTGGGAACGCGGGAACTGTTCCCATTCTGGCTCTTGCCGACGATCTGGCAATCGTTTCGCGAACGCAGATAGGACAACAGTCGCTCGGTTAGCGCGTCTTCCTGTGCGGTAATCGCCCTGAAGGCGGTTACAATGCGGCTGCGAATACTTCCCGCATCGCCCGCTTGTTCTCCGAGCGTCGTCAGGTAATCAACGATGCCGCAAGTCGAATAGGCAAGCTCGTAATTCGGGTTACCCGGCTCCAGCTTGCCCGGCACTTTATCCTTGCCGTAGAAATAGTGGTAAAGCGTGTCGAGCTCGAGAAGATGGTCATACTTGCCATACATCAACGCGTAATGGGGGCCGTAGGTCTTGTAGAGGCTGAAAACGTAGTAATCCACGTCGAAGGCTTGGACGTCGACAAGACGATGGGGAGCGTAGGCCACGGCATCCACACATATCCGGGCGCCA
This sequence comes from uncultured Agrobacterium sp., assembly GCF_913777885.1. Lineage (NCBI taxonomy): Bacteria > Pseudomonadati > Pseudomonadota > Alphaproteobacteria > Hyphomicrobiales > Rhizobiaceae > Agrobacterium > uncultured Agrobacterium sp. The sequence goes on from NZ_CAJYTV010000006.1 coordinate 116,270, forward strand.
CGCGCATGAACGAAGTCGGCAATCTCGCGGACCGGATTGATGGAGCCGAGAATGTTGGACACGTGCGTTACGCAAACAAGCCGCGTGCGCTCTGACATCAAGGGCTCTAGATCTGCCAGATCGAGCGTCAAAGTTTCCTTGTTGAGTGGCCAGAACTTGATTGTCACGCCTGCCGATTTCAGACGATCCCAAGGGCCGATGTTGGATTCATGATCGCTCACGGTCACGATGATCTCGTCGCCGGGCTTAAGCTGGCTTTCCATGGCGCGCGCCAGGTTCTGCAAAAGCGCAGTGGTCGAGTTGCCAAAGACGATTTCTTCCGGCCGTCCAGCATTGACAAGATGCATGGCAGCGGTGCGGGCCTCATAGAGCGCCTCAGCAGCCTTTTGCGAGACCTCATAGGAGCCACCAATCTGGACGTTTCGCTCGATCAGAAAGGTGTTGATGCGATCGATCGCACCTTGGAGAATTTGCGAGCCGCCGGCATTGTCGAAGAAGGTCCAGCCTCTTCCCAAACCCGGAAATTGGCTTCGCACAAAGTCCAGATCAAGCGATGGGTGATCGTTCACGGGTGTGTCCTCCACAGACATAATTCAATGATTGAGTACGGCGCGCAGGAAGCTGCGCGTTCTTTCTTCTTGGGGGGTGTCGAATATTTGCTGAGGGGTCCCCATCTCGACCAACTTTCCGCCATCCATGAAGATGACCCGGTCGGCCACCTGTTTGGCAAAGCCCATCTCATGCGTCACGACAATCATCGTCACGCCGGTGCCCGCCAGGCGTCGCATGACGTCCAGCACCTCTCCCACCATTTCCGGATCGAGAGCCGATGTCGGTTCATCGAACAGAAGAACCTTCGGCTCCATGGCCAAAGCGCGCGCGATTGCCACGCGCTGCTGCTGACCGCCGGAGAGTTGGCCGGGAAACTTGTCCGCCTGCTCGGAAATGCCAACACGGGCGAGCAAATCTCTAGCCCGGACAGCGGCTTCGGCTTCGCTCAGCCCGCGCACCCGCATGGGCGCCAGCATGACATTTTTAAGTACTGTCATATGCGGAAAGAGATTGAAGGATTGGAAGACCATGCCAACTTCGGCGCGCACTTTCGCCAGTTCCTTGCCTGGACGCACCCTCGTTCCGTCAACGGTGATGGTACTGTCAGTCGAGAAAGGCTCAAGGTGATTGATGCAGCGGATCAGCGTCGATTTGCCGGAGCCGGACGGACCGATGATGCAGACGACTTCGCCTTCGGCGATCTGCAGATCGATGCCGTGAAGAACGGTGTATGTGCCGTAGGCCTTGAACAGCCTTTCGACGTGGATGATGTCTCTGCTGAGAGCGGTCATCTGCGTCTCCCTGCGCCGAAGCGGATTTCTAGCCGGGATACGACCGCCACCATCGGCCAGAGGAGCAGAACGTAAATCACTGCGGCTCCTATCAAGGGTGTGGGGTTTGCGCTCAAGGCCTGCGCCTGTGTTGCCTGCTTCAGAAGGTCGGGCATCGCCACCACCGACGCCAATGCCGTGTCCTTGAGAACGTTGATGGAATTGTTGGTGAGTGGTGGGATCACGATGCGGATCGCCTGGGGGAGAATGATGTCGGCCATGGTATGGCGATTGGAAAGACCAAGAGCTGCAGAGGCCTCGAATTGCCCGGTCGGTATGGCGTCGATCCCTGCCCGGAATATCTCGGCAGTGTAAGCTGCAGAGACAAGCGAAAGCGCCGCAACCGCCGACAGGAATGGCGAAAGCCTGATGCCGACAAAAGGTAGCGCGTAGTAGATGACGATGAGAAGAACGAGCAGCGGAATGGACCGGAAGACATCCACGTAGATGCGGATGAGCAGCACGATTGCTCGTGGCGCGTAAAGCCTGGCGACGGCCAGGACAAGCCCACCGACGAGACCCGAGACGATGCTGACGATGCCAATCTGAATCGTGACGACCAAGCCCCACAAGAGTTGTGGAAGGCTCTGAACGAAGACATCGTAATTGAAGAAGGTGTTGACGAGATTCATGCCGCAAAGGCTCCCTTTAGAGCGCGACGCGTCCTCTAGGATGCATCAGAACGCTCTAACTTTTGTGAGTCTCAGCATCGCGCTTTCCAAAAATCAGTTCCGATTCCCGGATCGATGCCGTCGCCAGCGGATCAGAATTCCGCTGGCGGCTGTGGCGCTATCAGATCTTTGGCATATCCAAGACCATCACCGTCGAGGTCTTCTCCTCGGCGGGCGCTCCGAACCAGGTCTGGTGCAGCTTGGCAAGGTAACCATCCTTCTTCATCTCGGTGATGACGCCATTGACCTGCGCTGCGAGAGGGTCGCCCTTGTTGAACATGATCGAGTATTTCTCGCCCGTTGGGATGCGAGCCACCACCTTCAGTTCGGGCTTGTCTTTGACGTAATAAAGAAGTGCTGGAATGTCGCTGATGTAGCCATCGATGCGGCCAGCGACGAGATCGAGCATGGCGGGAGACAGGCCCTCAAAACGGCGAATGTCTGAAAATTTGTATTCCGCCTTGTTCTTTTCCGCCCACATATCGCCGGTCGAGCCAGTGTCGACGCCGACCACCTTGTCAGCCATCTCCTTCAATCCGGTGATGCCGGATTTTGCAGTGACGGTCAGCGACTGGTCGCTGTCGTAATAAGGCTGGGCGAAGGACACCGATTCAAGACGCTTGGGTGTAATGGTAATCGATGAGATCGCCATGTTGATGCGGCCCGACTGGACCGCGGAAAACAGGCCGTTGAACGGGGTGTTCACAAACTCGACGGATTTACCCAGGCGCTTTGCCACCTCGTTGACGAGATCGACCTCAAAGCCGACTACCTTGCCGGAAGCATCCTGAAACTCCCACGGCACATTGCCGATGTTCGCGCCAACCATCAGATCGGCTGCCCGGGCCGCTTGCATGCTCATAAAAGCGATGCCTGCTGCAAGCGAGGCGGTTAGAAATGTCGCTGTCATGCGTTTCATCAGTGTTCCCCTTGTTATTTGATACACGATCGCACATTGTGGTCTAACTGGTCGGACCAGTTAGACCACACAAGCACGGACTTTGCATCTTGGCAAGCCGCGACCTTGAAAATAGATGTTGAATACGAGACGAGAGGACCGCCGCTAGATGCTGAATAAAACGCTTCTGCCCCAGACGGTGGCGCGCGAAATCCAGAGCCTGATCCAGAAAGGCGTGCTGAAACCCGGCGAAAAAATCCAGTCTCAGCGTGAACTGTCGGAACAGTTCGGTGTCAGCCGGGCCTCCCTTCGTGAAGCCTTGCTCACTCTCGAAACACTCGGGATGGTCAAGACGGAGGCCGGGCGTGGAACATTCGTCACGTCGCCTGCGGAACGTGCTGCCGGTCCCGCTGCCAATATGGCGCCATGGCGCTATTCTCAAAGCTATTCCGCTTTCGATGTATTTCAGACGCGCGCGCTTCTTGAGGGAGAAATTGCAAAGCTGGCTGCTGGCCGATTGACGCAACGCCAACTGGACGAAATGGAGCAGGCAACGGAGACAATGGAGCGCTCCTGGGAAAAGCAGGATGTGATCTCCAATGTCGAGGCCGATCTGCAATTCCATTCGACAATCGTCTCGGGCTGCTCGAATGCCATGATGCAGGCGCTCTACCAGACGGTGCGGGAACTGATCACAGAAACCCAACGCCAGCCCATTCCGATCACCGATCCAGCGCGAATGCGGAACTCGATTGCCGAACATCGGCGCGTCATCGAGGCTCTACGTCTGAATGATGGAAACTTGGCGAAGGCAGAAATGGAAACGCATATTCGCAACACAGCCCGCTGCGCTGGCCTCGATCCGTGAAAGATGTTGCGCAAAAAAAATTGAGCCGTTTTCGAAAAAACGATATTGAACGGGACCGACCGTGACATAATCGTAAGTGTTGGAAGAAACCAAATATATCTCGGTTATCCACCGCTTGGCTGGAAAACCGCAACTTTCATTCAACTTTTTCAATGCAGTATGTGCGCTAAACGCCAATTTGAAGTTGGCGTCGACTTAGCCAGTGAGGTCGAAAATGCACTTGCCAACCGAACATCCGACTTCGATCAATGTGAGCGAACGCCCAGCCGCTCCATCAGATCAGTTCAATCACTTGCAAGGCTTATTCGAAAAGTCGTTCAAGGCGGCTCGTGTTGGCATCTGGGAGTGTAGCCTTCCCGACGAAACACTGACGTGGACAGATACGGTATTCGAGTTTTTCGACCTACCGCCGCAAACCCCTCTGGCAAGGGCTGATATTGTCGCGCTTTACACGCCGGAGTCTCGGGAAAACCTGACAGTGGCACGCAATGCGGCAATAGAAGAGGGCAACGGTTTTACGCTTGATGCGGAAATTATTACCGCTAAGGGCAACTCCCGCTGGATCAGGATCACGGCTATCGTCGAGCGCAGTGAAGGACGGTCTGTACGCATTTTCGGAATGAAGCAGGATATTACCGCCGAGAAGGCCATGGTCGACAATATTCGTCGACTAGCGGAAATTGACGCGTTGACCGGGCTCGCTTCGCGCACGAAGTTTGAATCTGTCTTCAACGAGATTTGCACCAGTCCCACTCACGTCCAGTATGGACTGCTGCTATTGGACTTGGACGGCTTTAAAGCGATCAACGACACGTTGGGGCACCAGTCGGGCGACGAGTGCCTCAGAGAAGCGGGGAACAGGCTCACTAAAGCACTACCGGATGCTGTTCTTATCTCGCGTATCGGCGGTGATGAATTTGCTGTCATTCACACCTGCGAGTCGGCAAAGCACCTTCAAGACCTTGGAAATCGCATAGTTCAATCGCTCGAATGGTTTTGGGCTCCGTCACCATTGACCAGGCTCAAGATCAGCGCTTCTGTTGGTGGAGCCGTCATCAAAAAGGGAGCAGTGTCCAACGATGTGTTTGCACTGGCGGACCGAGCTCTCTATGCGGCAAAAGCCGGGGGTAAGAACCGTTTCGAGATCGTAAAACGAGATAATTTTTCGATGAGCGCTGCATAAGCGATTTGCGCTGTCCCGAAACGACCGACAGCGCTAGTGACGAATTCGATGCAACCATAGAGATCCGTCGATCCGTGCTGAACCGCTATCGTCGTCAATGCCGATCATGCCAAGCACAAGGCCAATGCGCCACGCTGAAGGCTGATACTAACCGAACCGCTTGGCCATAGCGCTCAGCCAGCGGCGGATATCCTGGCCACTGCAATGCTGGCCTGCGCACCGAAAAACTTCAAGATGCAGGAACCGAAGTCTGGTTCGCAAGACAGCAATTTCGATCTGGCTCATTACCGGGTCGTATATCCGCCGTCGATGACCAGAACCTCGCCGGTGACATAACTCGAGGCTGGTGAGCACAAAAAGAGGGCAGCGGCAGCAACTTCGTCCGGCTCACCCACACGCCCCATAGGCGTCATGTCACGCCAGACAGGGAACCACTCAGGGTTCTCGATACCGCCTCGAGACATTTCTGTGTCGATATATCCAGGGGCAAGGGCATTGACGCGGATGTTCTCGGCGGCAAGTTCACTCGCCAAACTCTTTGTCATCATATGAACCGCAGCCTTAGAGGCATTATATGCGACCTGGTTTTGAGGGATATTCGATGCAATACCGGACATCGAACCGATGTTGAGTATCACCCCTGACTTCTGGGCACGCATTGGCGCGATCGCAGCGCGGCAGGCTCGGAAGACGGCATCGACGTTGAGGCTCATAACTTTGCGCCACGTATCGTCATCGAAGTCCGCACTATCCCCATGGATGGCGACGCCTGCGTTGTTGACGAGGATATCGAGTCTGCCATTGCGCTCTAGCACCTGCTGGATCAACATATTTGCGGAAGTTTCGACCCGCATGTCAGCGGCAATGAACTCAAACTCGATCCCAGCGTCCGAAAGTGCGTCACTGGCATCTTGAACAGATGTCCGAGCACTTATTACAACTCGCGCGCCAGCTTCACCGAGTGCCTTTGCGATAGCCAGCCCGATGCCCCGCGTGCCGCCTGTGATTAGCGCAACCTTTCCATCTAGGCGAAATCTTTCAAGTATCATACGTGATCTCCCTATGCTGAAACCAGTGGGCGTCGCCTCTGTCCGAGGCCTTCGCTTCCACGTTCGAGTTGACGCGCATGACCTGTTGCCATGAACACCTGACCGCTACGCGACCAGCCTGTTTTGAAGATAGAGTTCGAGCGTCTTTGCGGTACCCTTTTCCCATAATGTGTTTAGAGCATGGGCGAAGCGGGTGCGGAAGAGGTCTGAGTTTGCGACGTCGCCAAAAATATCGCTGAGTGCGAGGAAGGCCATGGGATCGTCCTTTGCCTTGATCGCGGCCGCCTGCAGGC
>NZ_CAJYTV010000007.1:0-108672 GCF_913777885.1 uncultured Agrobacterium sp.
CCTAAGGCCTTCATCACTCACGCGGCATGGCTGGATCAGGCTTGCGCCCATTGTCCAATATTCCCCACTGCTGCCTCCCGTAGGAGTTTGGGCCGTGTCTCAGTCCCAATGTGGCTGATCATCCTCTCAGACCAGCTATGGATCGTCGCCTTGGTAGGCCTTTACCCCACCAACTAGCTAATCCAACGCGGGCCAATCCTTCCCCGATAAATCTTTCCCCCGTAGGGCGTATACGGTATTAATTCCAGTTTCCCAGAGCTATTCCGTAGAAAAGGGTATGTTCCCACGCGTTACTCACCCGTCTGCCACTCCCCTTGCGGGGCGTTCGACTTGCATGTGTTAAGCCTGCCGCCAGCGTTCGTTCTGAGCCAGGATCAAACTCTCAAGTTGAGAATTCAATCTTAACTAAATCACGTCGTTCTGAATCGACGAGAACTCACACCCATTACAATCGCATATCCATGCGCTCATAATGAGGTGTATTCTCTCATAAAACGTGACCGTCAAAGTCTATTCCAGAAACCCCAGATTACTCCAGGATCCCGCAAGCCTCGCCGCCCACGTTTCTCTTTCTTCTCATATTCAATTGTCAAAAAACAGACACCAATCAAGTGTCAAAAAATCAAACCCCTCAAGTCAACCTCGACCCAAGAGCAACAAGCATTAGCTCATCTTTTCCGATTTTCTCTAGAACAAAGGACTTCGTCGCCAGCAGCGCCGCCGCCCTCGTCAGTGAGCGGACTTATAAGAGAACACCCCCAAACAAGTCAACACACGTTTTTCATAAATCTGTCGTTTTTCTATAAGTGTATGTAATTAATGGTGTTTTTCGAACTGTCAGATGTTGGCGACTTTGGCCTGCCTCTCGTCGCTGTTGAACAAACCGCACAGCTCATCAGAAAGGCGTTGCATTCGCCATCTTTACCCGTTGTCTCAAGCGCCTCTGCATCGGCTGGTCGAAGTATCGCGTTAGAACCCACGCAAAGACGGTCGCGAATGCAGTGAAGAGCAACCCCGCAGGGTAGGCGATCCATCCGATTCCTGACCAAGGCATGAGGAAAGCAGCCCATGCAAGCAGCGGAATGTGGAGCACATAGAGACCATAGGACGCTGTGCCGAGAAATGCGGAAACCGCTGCAAGCCAGCCATCCGGCGCTATCTTGCTGGCAACCGTCAGCAGCACAGGCCAGACCAGGAAGACGACGAAGAGATCGAAGAAGGGGCGGACATCCTTCGTGATCGGAAGGAAGAGGATCAGGCAGACCAGCGCCAGGCACAGAAGAGCCAGGTACTGATGAATGATCTGCGCACCGCTGTGATAGCGATAGATCATCACGCCGACGAAGAAGGAAAAGAACACGCGGGCCATCCCGGCATACATTTCATGCCAGCGAAAACCTGCGTGCAATTTGCCGAATTCGATGGCGGCAATCACTAGACCCACAGCGGCGACTGAGATGATGATCGCCAACGCGCCGCTTTTCCAGCGCGCACCCCACCTTGCGTAGATGACGTTGGCCACAAGTTCATTGAACAGGGACCATGCGGGGCTTACCAGAAAGAGCGCACCGTTGAGCGTGAGGGTGAATGGCGCAGGCAGGAAGAGAATACTTGTAAGCAAAGCGAAAGCCAGCTCACCGAGGCTGATCTTTCTGTGCAAGTCATCAACCGGGGTCGGCAGATCAAGCGCGGAGAGGCACACGAAGAAGGCGGCCATCATCGTCAGTGCGATGATGTAGAGCGGGTAGAGTCTGTAGAAGCGGGCCTTCATGAAGGTGAAGGTGGAAATCTTGCCGGTGCGCAATCTTTCGCCGTAGGCATGCGCAAGAACGAAGCCACTCAGGGCGAAGAACAGATCGACGGCAAGATAGCTGGATGCATCTGGACGTCCGAAAAAGAATTCGGCGTGACGGTGAACGATCGCGACCGCCGCGACGCCTCGAATCCCATCAAGTAAAACGAAGCGCTCGGGCTGAGGGGTCGTGATCATCAAAACTCACAGAGGTCAATCAGGCACGCAAACGCGTAAGCCGCTCTCCGGTTCATCTGGCTAATCAAAATTTCAGACAATGAGGCCGCGGGCCGCGACCGGCCAGACTTCCGGCTCAGACATCCCTTGGCTGATTACCGTCAAGCTATCGACCAGGTTGGTAACGACGCAGGCGTGGTTCGGGACAATACGAAGCTTATCGCCGACTTTGAGCCCGATCGCTCCTTCGGTCACGAGGCGCCCATGCTCCTCTGACAACTGATCGATGGTAATGTCCTCACGGCCAAGCACATGGCCATAGCCAGTGAGCCCCAAAAGATCCGAAGTCAGCGCCTTCGAGCCAGCATCAATAATTGCGCGGTTTTCTGCCGGGACCGAAACAACAGTTGCAATCACGTTCAAGGCGCATTCGTCCCAGCCACAGACGCCGCGGCTCACAAGCGACCGATCGTTATAGACATACGTTCCGGGACGATATTCCGTAACAACCGGTGCCTTGGCCGCATGCATCATCGACGGCGTGCCGCCAGAGGTGATCACAGGAACCGCAATGCCTTTGTCTTCGATCAGTCGCTTGGCGTCTGTCATAAAGTTTTGGACATTCGCCTCGCCCGAAGGCGCTGGATAGGTCATCAATCCGCCGAATACCAAGCCCGGTGCTTGATCGATGATCGCAGCCAGTTCGGCGGCGGCTTCGGTCGTTGACACGCCGCAGCGATTCGCGCCGGTATCGCACTCGACCAGAACGTTCAGCGGTGCGTCGCTGTCAGCAAAGGTTCGCGACAGACCCTGGACAACGTCGGCACTATCGGCAACGACCGACAGGCGAACCTTACATGCCAGCGCGCGAAGTTGCTTCAATTTGGTAGAGCCAAGAATGTTATAGGTGATGAGAACGTCCTTGATCGCAACGCTTCCAGCAACCATAGCCTCGGCTTCCGACACCTTCTGACAGGTGATGCCGACCGCCCCGGCGGCAAGCTGCATTTCCGCAACAGCCGGCAGCTTGTGCGTTTTGATATGCGGCCTCACCTTCAGCCCGTGGGTATCGGCATAGTTCTGAAAACGGGAGATATTCTCCTTGGCGATGTCAAGGTCCACGACAACGGCGGGCGTGTTGAGTGCGGCAATCTGCTGGTCGGATAAGGGCATGACATCCTCGAAGGCAACTCTGGTTGGGCGGCGGGACGCTATATCCCTTTTTCTCCCATTGCTACAGGAAGATGGAGAAATAGCGCCCGTAATCAGTCTACACCGAGCGGGCCTCGAACGCTTGTCGTCACGCCACCGCCGCCTCGCGCTCGGCAACCAAAGCAAACACATCCTTGGCGGCAAACAGACCATTCAACGCGGCTGGAAATCCGGCATAGACCGCCATCTGCATGATGATTTCGGTAATCTCGTCACGCGAGAGCCCGACATTCAGACCCGCTTCGATGTGCACCTTCAACTGTGGCGCGGCATTGCCCATGGCTGTTAGTGCGGCGATGGTTGCGATTTCCCTTGCCTTGGTATTGAGTCCAGGCCTGCTGTAGACGTCGCCGAAGGGAAATTCGAGCAGGTAGGTGGCAAAGTCGGGCGCGATGTCGGCGAGCGCCGCCACCACCTTTTCTCCGGCCTCCCCGTCAATCTCCGCGAGTGCGCGCTTGCCCCTTTCCAGGCGAGTTTCGTTTGGGATTTTGTGTGACTGCGTCATCATCCGTCATCCTCTGATTTTCGCCGGCATATCCGGCTATCTTCTGGTCGAGGACGAGGAGGCACTGCTGGAGTTCGGCAACCCGATCACGAACCTCGTCGCGATGCGCTTCCAGCATCGCCTGCCGTTCAGGCCCGGTAGCACCACCCTGCTTTCGCAAAGCGGCATAGCGCAGCATATCCCTGATCGGCATTCCGGTCGTTTTCAGCCTTCCGAGAAATTCGATCCAGACAAGAATGTCGGGATCGTAATCGCGTCTGCTCGAGCGGTCACGATCGGCATAGGGTAAAAGCCCGATCCGCTCGTAATAGCGGATCGTGTAGGCCGAAAGGCCAGAACGTTTTGCCAGTTCACCGATCTTCATGAGCACCTCTTCGTCACAACGCAGAGGAAGCTACAAGTTAGAGCGCACTCTAGGTCAATAGCTGAACGGACCTTTAGAGCAAAATAGCTGAAAGGATGCCAAAGGGGTTTGCCTGCGTCATCGCCATCATCATTGCGGCATGAGGATTTGCAGCTTCACATCGGTTTCGCGGGCTTCCACCGCGCGGTCGAAACCGGAGATGCTGTCGTCGAAGGGGATGGTGGCTGAGATCAGCGGCTTCAGATCGACCTTGCCGGAACCGATCAGCGCGAGCGCCCGGTCATAGACGTTGGCGTAACGGAAGACAGTCTCGACACGCAGTTCCTTGGCCTGCAATCCCACGATATCCACCGGCACCGGATCGACCGGCATGCCGACAAGCACGACGGCACCGCCAGGACGCGCGAGCTTCGCCATCCCGAGAATGGCAGGAGCCGCACCAGAGCATTCAAATACGATATCGCAGCCCCAACCGTCCGTCGCTTTAGAGACTGCATCCGGCAGGGATGTCTCGCGGATATTCACCGTCTCGATACCATCGTAGGCGCCGATGATATCAAGTTTGGGCTGAGCGAGATCGGCAACAATGACCTTGGCGCAACCGCCTGCAAGTGCTGCAAGCGCAACCATCATACCAATCGGACCCGCCCCCGTGACGACCGCTACATCGCCCGGCTGAATCCGTGCCCGAAGCGCTGCCTGCATGCCAATGGCGAAGGGCTCGACCATGGCGCCTTCGCCGAAGGAAACATTATCGGGCAGTTTGTAAGTAAAGGCGGCCGGATGGATAACTTCCGGCGTCAGGCAACCGTGGACCGGCGGCGTTGCCCAGAAGGTCACAGCCGGATCGACATTGTAAATGCCGAGTTTGGCCGCACGTGACGTAGGGTCGGGAATGCCGGGCTCCATGCAGACGCGGTCTCCGACTTTGAGATGCGTGACGTCTGAGCCAACCTCGCAGATAGTGCCGGCCGCCTCGTGGCCGAGCACCATCGGCGCGTTGACGACGAAATGACCGATCTTTCCATGGGTGTAATAATGCACGTCCGATCCGCAAATGCCGACGGTGTGGGTGCGGATTTTCACATCTTTCGGACCGAGTGTAGCGGGAATGTCGAAATCGCGAAGCGACAGCTTTCCCTTTTCCTCCAGAACCAGCGCCTTCATAGTTTCCTCCTTAAACATCCAAGATGTGACACACGTTTATGAGAAGGTGATGAAACGTCAGGCTGCGGAAAGCAACCCCTTCATTGCACCATGATTCTTTTCGGGAGACGAGTGTTTCTGCTGGCCGCGACAGTGTCCAGGCGGAGCCTCAGGCGGGTTGTAAAAAATGCAGCACAGAGGTGTTGAAAGCGTCTGGCGCCGTGACGTTGATGGCGTGGCCACCAAAGTCAACGAGCTGCAGTTGACTGTTTGGCAAACCCTCTGCGAGACGTATCGACCGTGTGTAGGGAACCAGAAGATCATCGCGCGTGGCAATAACCAGCGTTTCTACCTCTACATCTTGCAGGCGGAGATCGATATCGAAAGCGCGCAACGCTGCGATACGGCGTAGGACATTGGCGCGGCCCTGAAAATGCTCGATCGCGTGTCGCTCCTCGGCTTCCAGCCGTTCGGCATTCTCCGACATCCACACCGCCGGATAAAGGAACAGAGGCTGTGCCTTGACGAAGGCCGTAACGCCCGATTTTTCCAGAAGCTCGATGCGTACGTCAAAGCAACGTCCGGAATGCGGATCGGCCTTGCTCCAAGCGTTGATCAAAACGAGCTTCCCAATTATCCCAGGCTTGCGAAGGGCGATATCAAGGCCGATCAGGCCGCCCAAGGCATGCCCCATGAAATCGAAGCGAGTGAGCCCCAGTTCCTCTGTAATCTCCAGCACGTCATCGGCCATGGCTGCGATCCCGCCATCATCTGGCACTTCGCCTCCGGTTCGCCCACAACCGCGATGATCGTAGGTGACGACCCGATAGTCGTTCGATAGCGCCACAAGCTGCGGCGCCCAGTAACTTGCGGAACCGCCGAGGCCCGACGACAGGATAATCGTCGGGGCGTCGGCATCCTGTCTTCCATGCAGATCGAAGTGCATCGCGTTTACGGCTTGCCGATATGAGCGACGGTTGCGATTTCAACCAAGGCGTCCGGCTTCACCAGACCGCATTGAATGCAGTAGCGGGCCGGCTTATCGCCCGGAAAATACTCGGCATAGACGGCATTGACCGCCTGATAATTGGCCCAGTCGGTGATGAAGATGTGGTTCATCGTTACGTCTTCCATCGTGCCGCCCGCGGTCTCGATCACCGACTTGATTGTCTCCAGCACATGGCGGGTCTGGGCGCTTGCATCACCCAAATGGACGACGTCGTTGTTCTTGTCGAATGGCAGCGTTCCAGACACGTACACAATCCCATCTGCCAGCGTACCGGGAGAAAAGGGTGCGATTGGCTTCGATGTGCCTTCGGGAACGATGATCTTTTTCGGCATGAGATGGTCCTTCTTCCTTCAGGAATTGGCAGGTGCTGCCTGGCTGATGGCACCGCAGAAATCATTGACGGTCGCCACCCATCCGAAAAACTTTTCGACGTTGTAGACGGTCGCCTGTTGAATGAAATCCGGGCCGAGGTGATGGGTGGCGTCTTCAAGCATGACGCCGAAATATTCGAGATGGAAGGCGTCGCGAAGCGAGCTTTCGACGCAGACATTCGTGGCGATGCCGACGAAGACGAGGTTGCGGATGCCTCGGGCTCGCAGGATGCTATCCATTTGGGTGTTGAAAAATCCGCTATAGCGGGTCTTGGGCACCAGAATATCGCCGGGCTTCGGCTGAAGCTCGTCGACGATTGCGTAATCCCAGGTGCCTTTTGCAAGCAGCTTGCCCTGCGCGTCCGGATTGGCTCGCATATATTTCAGCGCGTTGGATTTATGCCAGTTCGGCGAGCCCGGACCGCCAGCCTCGACATAATCCTTGTCCCAACCATTTTGGAAGTAGACCACCTGCACACCGGCAGTACGTGCCGCATCCAGCGTCTTGCGGATATTGTCGATGGTGCCTTTGGAGCCGGAAATGTCGAAGCCCGCAAGATCCACGTAGCCGCCTTCTGTGGAGTAGGCATTCTGCATATCGACGACGACGACGGCGGTTTCTTCGGGCTTCAGCGTGATCGGCTCTGGTCGCGCCGGCAATGTCACGCTTTTGCTGTGAACGGCGGGCGCTTGATATCCTGTTGTCATGGTGCTCATTCTGCCGCCTCAAGAAGGGGCTTGATGTGTTTGCGGCACGCCATCAGTGGCTGGATCTTGGTGCCGAAATCTTCGACGCCTTTGACGAAATCATCGAAAGTCAACAGCACACCGCCCGTTCCAGGCACAGTCGGAACCTCATCCAGAAGCCGTGCCACGGTTTCATAGGAGCCGACGAGCGTTCCCATATTGATATTGACGGCGGAAACGGGGTCGGCCATCTGCCGCACATTGGTGTCCGAGCCAGATTTCGTGTCGGCCGCACCCTGCACGCCAAGCCACTTGATGGCCTCCTGGTCGGCACCGGCTTTATAATGCTCCCACTTGGCGCGTGCAGCCTCGTCCGTCTCATCCGCAATGACCATGAAGAGAACGAAGGATGAAACGTCGCGTCCGGTCTTCGCGGTCGCTTCCCTCAGTCTCTCGGCGGCGGGCGCAAATGCGGTCGGCGTATTGACGCCAACACCGAAACAGAAATTATAATCGGCATATTTCGCCGAGAACTCCATGCCGGCATTGGACGAACCGGCACAGATGACCTTCATATCGGCCTGCGGCTGCGGCGAGAGGCGGCAATCATCCATCTGAAAGAAATCGCCCTTGAAGTCGCTCTGCCCCTTTTCCCACAATTCGCGCAGGATCGTGGCGTATTCAGCGAGATAGGCATAGCGCTTGCCGAAATACTCGTCGCCCGGCCACATTCCCATCTGCGAATATTCCGGCCGTTGCCATCCGGTGACGAGGTTGATGCCGAAGCGTCCGTTGGAAATGCTGTCTATCGTGGATGCCATTCTCGCGACGATGGCCGGCGGCATGACGAGCGAGGCGGCTGTGGCAAAAAGCTTGATGCGTGTGGTGACGGCGGCGAGGCCTGCCATCAGCGTGAAGGACTCCAGATTATGATCCCAGAACTCGGTCTTCCCCCCAAAGCCGCGAAGCTTGATCATCGACAAGGCGAAATCGAAACCGTATTTCTCAGCCTTGAGGGTAATCTCTTTATTCAGCTCGAAGCTAGGCTTGTACTGCGGCGCGTTCTCCGACAACAGCCAGCCATTATTTCCAATCGGGATAAAGACTCCAACTTCCATGAATATGCCTTTCTTCGAACGGTACCGATAATGCTCTGTGACTTGCATACCGAGGCGGCCATTGCTGCAAAACAGCTTCAAGCCTCGGCGGATCGACTATTTCGACGGCAGTTTGTTTTTGAGTCTTATCATCCCTCTCGCGCTGAAATCGATCAAAAAAATAGCGGTCCGATCGTTTGCTCGCGAAATAAGCAAATCGATCGGAATGGATGCTCACCCGACTGAACGCAAAGATCAACTAAAAATTTTGCATGCTTGCGTAACGGGATTATCGCTTGCAAGACAGACGCGTTCGACGCAGGAGAGACTGCCGTTTCTCGTCGTCGATGATGGCGAGGAGCAGCAGGCAAAGCTGCAGCCTGCGTTCATCAACAAGCTGGATGTAAGCTCCAGCGGACCGCCCATGGCGATACGGCCCCGGCATCTAAGGAGCCAAGACTGAAAAACGTTTCGCCCGCTGCTAGGTCGGCTTCCTTCTTACCGGTCTTTCCAGAAAGATTGGCAATCAGGCGCAGCCTTGCTCCATCCCGCATTCCCCACTCCGCGGCAACAACGCCATCGCTGACGTCGTAGCGCGTCGTCTCTGGAATAATGTCCTTTAGCAATGGTACAATGTGCCTTTTGCGTAGCTCGACAAGCGTTTGGTAGAAACTGAGCAAGTTGCGACCCTCAGCATCTTCCCGCTTCGACCAGTCGAGCTTGCTGGCTATAAAAGTCTCTCTCGCAGTGGGATCAGGCAGATCATCACCATCGAAGCCTGGCAGACGAGACAGCTCTTCGCGTCGACCATCCCTCACTTTCTGATTCAAGTCTTCGTTGAAGTCGCAGAAGTAGCGGAAGGGATCGCACGAACCCCACTCCTCGCCCATGAACAACATGGGGATTTGCGGCGCGAGCAGATAGATTGCGGTGATCGCTTTCAATGACGCTTGCGGAGCATATGCCTGCATCCTGTCGCCAAGCGCCCGGTTGCCGATCTGATCATGATTTTGAATGAAGGAGATGAAGGCTGTCGGCGGAAGATGCGCGCTCGGCTTACCCCGCTCCTCGTCACGATAAGGCATATGCTCGCCCTGAAATGCAAAGCCCTCTGCAAGAGCGCGGCCAATCTTGTCATCGTCGCCGGAATAGGCCTTGTAGTAACCGAAGGTTTCACCCGTCGCTGCGATGTGAAGCACGTGGTGAATGTCGTCGTTCCACTGCGCCGTGAAGCGCTCCGGCCGGCCCTGTCGATCCCTACTGAGCAGATCGCTGTCATTGTCTTCGTTTTCGACAATGAGGTGGATATGGCGGTCGGGTGCTGCAGCAAGGACACGACGCGCTAGCTCTGTCAGCAAGTGTTCGTCGTTATCATCGACGATCGCATGCACGGCATCCAAGCGTAAGCCGTCGAAGCGGAACTGCGTGATCCAGTAGATGGAGTTTTGAATGATGAATTCGCGTATATGCTCGGACTGTTCGTCATCGTAATTCACGCCCTGCCCCCAAGGGTTTTCGTGCCGCGCGGAAAAAAGTGGCGCGTAGTTGGGCATGTAATTGCCCTCCGGGCCAAAGTGATTATAGACGACATCCAGGAAGACACAGAGCCCGCGCTCATGGGCGGCATCGATAAGCGCCATCAGGTCTTCGGGTCGTCCGTAGCTGCTGTCCGGAGCATAGAGCATTACGCCATCATAACCCCAATTGTAGCCGCCCGGAAAATCTGCGACGGGCATAATCTGGATTGCCGTCACTCCGAGATCACGCAGGTGATCGAGGTGCGCTATCGCTCCCTGGAAATTCCCCTCATCGCTAAAGGTGCCGACATGGAGTTCGTATATGATCATCTCCTCCCACGGCCGGCCCCGCCATTCCTCACCGTTCCACCCATAGGCTGAGAGATCGACGACCTCGCTTGGCCCATGCACATCACGCGGCTGGTAGCGCGATGCGGGGTCAGGAACTTCCAGTCCATCCGGCATCGTAAAGCTGTAGCGAACGGTCTTGCCGGTTTTCGGCTTGCGCAGGCGATGCCAGCCGTCCTCGTCACGTTTCATCACTTCCGGCGCCTGACCTTCAATACGGAGAAGCACTTTGTCCTGCAGTGGCGCCCATAGGCGAAATTCGATGTCTTGATCGGAAATGGCTGGACCGAAGTCGAATGTGTGAACCATCGGAAACCTCATGAGAATGTGTGCAATGCAACGAACATTCGCGGATGCGAAAAGTTCACGAGTAGCCACGAAAATCCGCAGCGACGTTTTTGCCCGGGGAAAGCGCAATGACGGGTGGAACCACTCTAGCTCACATGCAGTTTGCGCAACGCTCTCAAGACGCCATCATGTCCGGACCCACGATGTCATCTATCGGTCCTTCGCCCAGATTCAACAGGCCAGCTTTTCCGGCCAACTCGACGGGATTGTCGTATGAAATTTCCGACCGCCACCTATCGCCTGCAGTTCCGCAACGGTATGACTTTCGACAGGGCACGCGACCTCGTTCCTTACCTCAAGCAACTCGGGATCAGTCACCTTTACGCGTCGCCGATTTTTACCGCGACGTCTCAGTCCACGCATGGCTATGACGTTACCGACGCAAACGAAATCGATCCCGCGATTGGCGGTCGTGGGGGATTCGACCGCATGGCAGAGGCACTGAAAGAGGCCGGGCTTGGCCTCATTCTGGATATCGTACCCAACCATATGGCCGCGTCGCTCGAAACGCCCTGGTGGAAGGACGTCATCGAGCACGGCAAGGAAAGCCGTTACGCACACCATTTCGATATCGACTGGTCCCGACGTTTAACGTTGCCTGTTCTCGGCGACGACTTCGAGGTGGTGCTCGAGGCAGGCGATCTCGCCATCAAGCCCGATCCTGAGACAGGCAAGCCCGCCTTTGCATATTTCGATGCCTTCTATCCGCTGAACCCCTCGACATATGACGGGCGCGGTACGGAGATTTTGGAAACGTCGGATAAGGCTGCGCTGGCGCAACTGCATGACCAACAGCCCTACCGACTGATGTCGTGGCGCGATGCCGCGCACGACCTGTCATATCGACGCTTTTTCGAGGTGACGGGACTTGCTGGCGTTCGGGTCGAAGATGAGGCCATCTTCGAAGACAGTCATCGTTTGATTCTGGAATTGGTGCGTGACGGGGCAGTACAAGGCCTTCGCATCGACCACATCGACGGTCTGGCAGACCCTAAAGGTTATCTCGACAGGTTACATCGGGCTGCCGGACAGGACTGTTATATCGTGGTGGAAAAGATCCTGGGCGCAAGCGAGCAGCTTCCTGCCGATTGGCCGGTGTCCGGCACGACCGGCTACGAGTTCATCGCCGCCCTCAGCAATGCCTTGGTCGATGGACAGAAAATTGAAGCCCTGCAATCTGCCTATCAAGACCTTGTGGAAGAACATCCCGACGCGAAGGCGCAGCTGCGCGCGGCAAAGCTCTTGATGACCGGCAGAAATTTCGAGGGTGAGGTGTCGGTGCTCGTAGGCTTGGCAGCCAAAATCGCCGAGGACGCCGGATGTCCACTACCTGAAAGCGACCTGAAGGCTGCACTCAGCGAAATCCTGATCGCCTTCCCAGTCTACCGCACTTACGGAACTCCCGAGGGTATGCGCGCGGATGACAAGGCCCTTCTGGACCATGTCATCGAAACTATCACGGGCTCTGATCACACAGTGTCAACCGAGGCGCTTGCCTTGATTACCGGCATCCTCAAAGGCGATGTTCCCAATTCTTCGATGCAGGGCTCGGTCACTTTCTGCACCAAGTTCCAGCAGTTGACCGGGCCGATCATGGCAAAGTCGGTCGAGGATACACTGTTTTTCCGCAACAACATGCTGCTCGGGTTGAACGAGGTGGGCGCCGAACCGATACGACCGGATTTTTCCCTCGATCACTTTCATCGGGAGATGCAGGTGCGCAAAGAGCGCCAGCCGTTTGGTATTTCCGGGACGTCCACGCATGACACGAAACGCGGGGAAGATGCCAGAACGCGCCTCTATGCCATTTCGGAGGCTCCTCACATCTGGAGTGAAGCTGTCGCAGACTGGCGCGCAATCAATTCCAAAGCCGTTCGCGAACTTCCGGACGGTCCGGCCCCGGAGCCGGAAGTAGAGTGGATGATCTACCAGGCACTCGCCGGCGTGCTCTCGCCGAATTTCAACACACAGGACGAAAAGGCGGTCGAGGAACTGAAAAAGCGCTTCCTGACCTATCTTGAAAAGGCGCTGCGCGAAGCCAAACTGAGGACCGATTGGGGGGATTCCCGCGAGGAGTATGAGGAAGCGGTTCTTGGCTACGCATCGCACCTCTTCTCTTCCTACAACAAAGATTTCCTTGGATACTTCAAGAAGACGATCAAACCGTTCCTGGAGGCCGGGCTTGCCAACAGCCTCGCCCAGACGATCATCAAACTTATGGCGCCTGGCATCCCGGATATCTATCAGGGAAGCGAGGGGTTCGATTTCAGTCTGGTCGATCCGGACAATCGGCGCGAGCCGGATTATGAAACCCTGTCGAAACGACTGGCAACAGCCCAAAAGCCGGACGCAGACGATATCTCTGTCTGGCACGATGGTTCGCTCAAGCAGTATGTCACAGCCACATTGCTGGACCTTCGTAAATCGACGCCCGATCTCTTCAATGAAGGTGACTATCTGCCAGTAAAGCCACAAGGTTCATCGGCAGCGCATGTGATCGCCTTTGCGCGGATGCATGCCGATGAGGCGGTCCTTGTCGTCCTTGCGCGCTTCACGCTTGACCGTGACGGCGTCCAAGTTCTCCCACCAAGGCTGGCCGAAGTGACGCTTGAGATGCCGAACGGGCTGCGAGACAGACGCCTCCATGATGTTTGGACGGGCGAGGAAATTGAAACGAGTGACGTTCTAGACCTAGCCGGCGCGGATAAGGCTTACCCATTTCTCGTCCTGAAGACGCTCCGGTAAACCACGCCAACGTCCTGCTCATTTCACGGCTCCGGCCCATTCGGGCCTGAGCCGCTCGCTCTCCAGTACCTCATTGCAGCAAAAACGACCGAAATTCTTATTTTGCTAAAATACTCAAAATCGGGGAATTCGACCTTGATCACAAACGGTTGAGCTCTCAGAAGGGATGGACGCGTGCAAACGCGTATGAGGAGATCCCCCAATGGCCAGAGTGACCAGTCCCGGCTTCACCCCCGAAGTCACCACATTTTCCATCATCGCAGCTGCAAGTTTCTGCCATATGCTGAACGACATCATGCAGTCGCTGCTGACCTCGCTTTATCCGCTCCTGAAAGCCAATTACGCGCTCGACTTCGGACAGATCGGGCTCCTGACATTCGCCTTCCAGGTGACGGCGTCGCTATTGCAACCGGCTGTCGGCGTTGCGACCGATAAGTGGCCCATGCCGTTTTCGCTTCCCGCAGCGATGCTCTCTACCTGTACCGGCCTGATCACGCTCGCCTATGCCCATAGTTTCCCCATACTGGTCCTCGGCGCCTGCCTCATCGGCGTAGGATCGGCGATCTTTCATCCCGAAGCATCCCGCGTCGCGCGGGTGGCGTCCGGCGGACGCCATGGTCTGGCGCAGTCTTTCTTCCAGGTGGGCGGGAATACAGGTACGGCAATCGGACCGCTGCTGGCAGCTTTCATCGTCATCCCGAGAGGACAAGAGGTTCTCAGTTGGTTCTCGATTATCGCCTTGACCGGCTTCGTCATCCTCTCATGGGTCAGCGTCTGGTATAGTCGTCACAGGCGAAGTGCGGCCGGTAAACGCCCGGTCAGCCGTGAATTGCCGCTACCGCGAAACAAGGTGCTGATGACACTTGCCGTGCTTGTTGTTTTGACCGCGACAAAGAACGCGTATCTCGCCAGTATTTCGAGCTACTTCACCTTCTTCACCATCGAAAAGTTCGGCCTGACGGTGCAGAATGCGCAAATTCTGCTTTTCCTTTTCCTCGGCGCTTCTGCGGCAGGCGTGTTCTTCGGTGGGCCGATCGGAGATCGCTTCGGCTCGCGTGTCGTGATCTGGTTCTCGATCCTCGGCGTCATCCCGTTCGCGCTTATCCTGCCCTATGCCAATCTCTTCTGGACGGCGGTTCTGGTGGTCGTGATCGGCTTCATCTTCTCGTCCGCCTTCTCCGCCATCGTGGTGTTTGCGCAGGAATTGGTGCCAGGGCGTGTCGGACTGATCGCCGGCATGTTTTTCGGCTTCGCGTTCGGTTTTGGTGGCATCGGTGCGGCGGTTCTCGGCGTGTTTGCCGATCGTCAGGGCATCGAGTTTGTCTACCACGTCTGCTCGTACCTGCCGCTGTTGGGCCTGCTGACGGTCCTCTTGCCGAAACTGCCTGGCCGCCGCATCTGAAAGAAAGACGCGTCCGATCATCCAAGAGGGGAAGGCGGAAGCTTTCCCCTTTTCTTCTTCCCGATGATTGTAACCGTCAAGCAGCGCGGTTTCACAATAAAACCAAATCGCTATCTCGAGTTTCATGCGTATGCCGGCGTAAAACTCGCGCGATTTCATGGTTAATATTGTGTTGAAGACCTGTTTTTGTTTGTTTGCCTCCTTGCCGTTCCCTTGTCAGTGCAGGATTTGCCTGCAATGAAGCTGTAGGGGCCTGACTATGCGGGGACATGGATGACGACAATCACGGAAGCGAATATCAGGCTCGGCATGATTCTGGCTGACGCTGAAGCACGGCGGACGTACGTCAGCTCCGAGAAGCTGGAGAGCAGAGACCTCCTGCCATCGAGCATTGACGCCGCCATGGCGGTCCAGGCACTCGCAGTCGGGACGATCGGCAAGGAGGTTGCCGGCTGGAAGCTTGGCTCCAACAACAGCCGTCCGGTCGCCGCTCCCCTGCTCGATCTTTATGACGAGGTCCAGGACAGCATGCTCGCCGTGCCGAAGCCTGGCGCGCTGGGCGTGGAAATCGAGATCTGCTTCGTTCTGGCCGATGATCTGCCTGCTCTGCCAATCGGCAAAACCTACACGCGCGAAACGATCCTGAAAGCTGTCTCGTCCGTCCATATTGGCGCAGAGCTTGTCAGCTATCGCCTGACTGAAGAAAACAGGGTGCCGTTCCCCCTGTTTCTGGCCGACCGGCTCGGGAACCATTCCTTCGTCATGGGACCGCCGATCGATTCATCCCTGGTAGACGCTTTTGCCAGACAGGATTTGGGATTGCCGCCACTGATTGTTGAAACGGAGGAGGATGTCCTTTTCGCCGCCGTGCCAACTCATCCACAGACCGATCCGCTGGCACCTCTTGTCGCTTACGCCAATGCGCCGAACGACCATCTCGGCGGTCTCAAGCGCGGCCAGGTCGTGACCACCGGCAGTCTCTGCGGCATGATCCGTCTGGGAGGCGCCACGCAGGTGAAAGCCAGATGGGACACGATCGCGAAAATGGAAATTCAGCTCACCCCATGACTGGCTGATCCCATGGAGGGATCAGCCTCGCTTTCGAAACAGGCTTGGTTTTGAAGCGTGTCGCGATCTTTCAGATTCGCTTCCTCACGCTTTAAGGCCTCGTTTCGTCGCATGTCGAGATCGTAAAACCGTACAACATTTTTGAGCGGGCCAAGCTTTAGCAGCCGTGCGTCTTGAGCCTACCACAGCTTCACGTGGCGGTTGACATCCTTGTAAAGAAGGTAGCGGAAACGTCCAGGCCCGCCAGCATAACACGCCTGAGGGCAAAATGCCCGCAGCCACATGAAATCGCCCGCCTCGACTTCGACCCAATCCTTGTTGAGCCGGTAGACGGCCTTGCCTTCCAAAACGAAAAGACCATGCTCCATCACATGGGTTTCCATGAAGGGAATGATGGCGCCCGGCTCGAAGGTAACGATGTTGAGATGCATGTCGTAGCGGCCATCAGCCGGATCGATGAACCGCGTCGTTGCCCACTTACCCTCCGTATCGGGCATCGCTGACATCTCATGCTCATCCTCATGGGTGAAAATGGCAGGAGGCAATTCAAGGCCTTCGACCTTGTCAAACACCTTGCGCACCCAATGAAACTTTGCGGCGACCTCGCCCGTCGCCCGCAGCGACCACTTGCTTCCCGCGGGGATATAGGCAAACGAACCGGATCGCAGCTCGTGGTCTTCGCCTTGAAGCGTGATGGTCAATTCGCCCTCGACCACGAAGATCGCAGCCTGTGCGCGTGCGTCTGGCTCAGGCCTCTCGCTGCCTCCGCCCGGCTGCACTTCCATGATATACTGCGCGAATGTCTCCGAAAATCCGGTCATAGGACGCGAGATAATCCAGGCGCGCGTCTCGCTCCAGTGGGGCAGCACGCTGGTGACGATATCGGACATGACCCGTTTTGGAATGACCGCATAGGCTTCAGTAAAGACCGCCTTGCTGGACAGCAGCTCGGTCTGCCCTGGCAGACCGCCAAAATCGGAGTAGTAACGCTTCTTGTCCATTATGCACCCCACATCGGCAAATTGAAATCAGGCGAGAAGCTTTAAAACGTTTCGCGGATGGTGGGAATCCACCACGAGCGGAAAACATGGTGTCCCCACATCTTCCGCACTGAGGCAAGGACAGCTTATCGTTTCCTGATGATGCCATAAACGATGTTCCGGTTCTGACCGTAAAATACCTCGCTATCGCCTGCCGATGGGGAAACGCTGGCGTTGATGATCCTCCACATATCCGCGCTGTTGCGAAGGAGAAGCGCCCAGTTCATGAAGGACTCCATATAGCCGTCCACTGCGATCTCTTCTGCAAAGTTTGCAAAGAGGAAGGTGCCCCCGGGCTTTAACATATCGAGGCATCGTTTAGTCAGCTTGATGGCGACCTTCTCCGTCAAGTAGTCGTAGAGCCCTGCGGCGTAAACGAAGTCGAAGCATCCGAGGTCGTGCGAGCGCAAAAGAATGTCCTTGACCGATCCGTCGACCGCTTCCACGCAGGAGCCTGCAAAGTCACGCGCAATGGAACCGACGCTCAACGGGTCCTGATCGAGGGCGACCCAACGCTTGATCCGCCTTTCCGCTAGTGCCCTTGAGCCGTTCGCCTCCCGTAGATGGCCAGCAGCAATTGTCAGTATCTCCGTTTCAGGCGCATGTTTTTCCGCGACCTCATCCACATAGCGCGTGAGGATGTCACGCCGCTCCCTTACGGCAACGGAGGACGAGGCATTGCGTGTATAATCGTAAAGGGCAGCGCCAAGGGGAGATGCGCTGGCGATGTGGCAGGCCACACTTTCATGCCCGTAGATGAAATCGAGAAGTTGCGCGTCTCCTGAGTAGCCGCGAGGCTTATCGAAGGACCACCGAGTAAAGGGATCTTCCAGAAAGCAATCGGCGACGGGGTGCTGCTGGATAATGGGCAGAAGGCTTGACCACACTCTATAGTCGTAATTTCTGCGTAATTGATGAAGCCTATCTGCAACCGCGTGTATTATCGTGGCAGGGGCGGTTCCGCCAAGAAACTGTTGTTGTGCCAGGTTGAGAATAAGTGCCACTTCTGCTTCTGCAACGGAAAGATCCCGGAGCAAATGACTACTATTTTGCGTCAGCAATTCCTTATATACTGCATCCGGCGTGACCAAGCTTTGTCCGTCCAACGACATGCCATTGTTGCGAGCCACCAGTTATTCCCCTTCCAAACTATTGTTAAAACAGAATAATTTATCAAAATGCCCGCTCGGCACGGATGATTGACGATCCAGGCAAGAGGAACTCGTTTCTAGGCCTTAACCATTAATGTATGACTAATGACTAAAACTAGATTGTTAGGATTCAAAGAAAGTTAATCGGAATGCGGGTAGGCTTATAAAGCTAGTACATCTCCTTCTCTGGCTGAGAATGGAGCGTAGCGCAGGTCGCGATGCTGATAGAGAATAGTATTATAGGGGCAAGAATGATCACTTGCCCAAAAACAATGCAACTTTTAGGAATGTGCATGAAGCACAGTTTGGCACAGGGTTTCGAGCCCGACCTGCAGACGGATGCATCTCGCAATCGGTCCGATGCGGCTGTGCGGCAACAATTCTTTGCCGATACGGACGTCACACGCCGGCGAGCGATACGGCGGGGTCTTTGGGTTGCCGTTCTCATTTATCTGCTGTTCTCGCTGACCGATATTCTGCTCGTTCCTGACGTTTCCATCCACACAACATTTGCGCGCTTCGTCGTCGGCATCGCTGCCCTGTTGGCACTTGAATTGCAGGTCAGGGCGGGAACCAGAGCGGACTTCATGGACCTTACCTGCGCGGTGGCACTGGTATGCGGCTATCTCGGCTGGCTGTTGCCAGCCATGATGACGAGCTACGCCACCAACATGTCCTACTACATGGTATTCGGCGCCATCTTCATGATGGGCGCGAACCTGTTCTTCACGTTCAATTTTGCTCTCTCTCTCGTGGCGTCCGGTGTGGTGCTGTGCATCTACTTCGGCGCTTTGAACTATCTGCATGAAGATATTTACTACCGGATCGCTTTCGGTACGTTCTATCTCGCCTGCTTCAGCTTTACCTCTTACGTCAATTGGCGCCTCAATCGCGAGCGCGCACGCGTTCTCCTCAGCGCTGTCGAGGCAAAAATTCGTCAGCGTGAAGCGGAAGAGCGGGGAGAAGCACTGTTAAGGCTTTCCAATACCGACCCGATGACGGGCGTTGCAAACCGCCGCGCCGTCGATGCGCAGCTGCGTCTCCTCTGGAGCGACTGGACAACGTCGAAGCGAAACTTCGCAGTTTTCCTGATCGACGTCGATTTCTTCAAAAAGTATAACGACTACTATGGCCACCAGGAGGGAGATCGTTGTCTCGTTCAGGTAGCTCGTGCCCTTCAACTGGCGGTCAGCGATCGCGATGCGTTGATAGGGCGTTACGGCGGCGAAGAGTTCATTGCACTGCTGCGCTTCAACACGCGACAGGAAGTGGATAAGGTTGCGGAGCTGCTTCGTCGCGCGGTGGAGGATCTTTGCCTCGCTCACGAACGGCGTCGAGACGGCACCTCCGTCATCACCGTCAGTGTTGGCGTGTCCTTCACACGTCCAGCTCCCGAGCATAAATTGGAACGCTTGATCTATGAGGCAGACCGGGCGCTCTATCTCGCCAAGGAAAGCGGGCGCAACAGGATCAAGCTGTTCGACCCTGACGATCCGCTGACGAGCGACGACACCGAAAATGTTGCGGCCCTTCTGGATATAGCCATTCAGCAGAACCTCGTTTCACTCGTCTACCAGCCGATCCGAAGCCTCGCCAACGATCGCGTCCAGGCGGCAGAAGCATTGATGCGCCTGCGGCTGCTGGACGGAACACTGGTTCCGCCCAGTATCTTCATTCCCATCGCTGAGCGGATAGGCAAGATAACCGATCTCGGCCTCTGGGCAATCCGTACGGCCTGCCAGCAGATGCTACAAACCGGCAAGGTTCAGGTCGTCAGCGTCAACGTGTCACCCATCCAACTGAAACGGCCGGGCTTTGCCACGTCGGTGGCTGCCATTCTAGGCGAGCTTGGCATTGGAGGCGGACAACTCGCGCTGGAAATCACCGAAGGCCTGGAGATGGACATGGATTCCGATGTCCTGCGCTGCATCAGCGATCTGAGGATGCTCGGCATCAAGATATGGCTGGACGACTTCGGCACCGGTTTTGCGGGGCTCTCCTGGCTGCGACTGATCGAATTCGATACCGTCAAGATCGATAAGTCATTTCTGCATGACGGCACGAGTCTGCGCGGTAAAGCCATGCTCAAGGATATTATCGGCCTGATCCGCAACCGCGGCCCAAAGATCCTCGTCGAGGGCGTCGAAACAGTCGAACAACTTCACTTGATGCAGCAATTCAAGATCGACCATGTTCAAGGCTACTTCGTCGGTCGCCCGGTTTCCGCCGAGGCGTTCGAGGTATCAAGAGCGAACGGCGTAAAGGGCATGCGCTGAAGTATCCGCGTCGACCAAGCGGCGCTTCCTGAAAATCCCTGTCTCGGCGGCTTTACACTTCCAGAACATGGTCTTGAAGTACGAAAGCCGGCCGCTTTAGGCAGCCGGCTTTCGTCGATGAAACTGTAGAGGCATGTCCTCAGTCGGTAGCGCCCGGAACCTCGTGGGCATCGCGTTCACCGATGATGATAGAGCGTTTGCCGACATGGTTTGCCGGGCCGACAATGCCTTCCTGCTCCATACGCTCCACCAGAGATGCGGCACGGTTGTAGCCGATCGACAGACGACGCTGGATGTAGGAGGTCGAGCACTTCTTGTCGCGCAGGACCACCTTTACGGCCTTTTCGTAAAGGTCGGCCGTATCGTCTTCTGCCATGGCGGTCTTGTCGAAGACGGCGCTATCTTCATCCTCGCCGTCATCGGCCTCGTCAGCATCTTCCGTTACCGTGCCCAGATATTCCGGACGGCCTTGCGTCTTAAGATGCGCGACGACCTTCTCGACTTCCTCGTCGGAGACAAATGGTCCGTGAACACGGGCGATGCGTCCGCCGCCCATCATGTGCAGCATGTCGCCCTGGCCAAGCAGATGCTCGGCTCCCTGCTCGCCGAGAATCGTGCGGCTGTCGATTTTCGACGTGACCTGGAAGGAGATGCGGGTGGGAAAGTTCGCCTTGATCGTACCTGTGATGACATCGACCGATGGACGCTGGGTCGCCATGATCAGGTGGATACCGGCGGCGCGCGCCATCTGTGCAAGCCGCTGGATCGCGCCTTCAATCTCCTTGCCAGCCACCATCATAAGATCGGCCATCTCGTCGACGATAACGACGATGTAAGGCATGGCCGTGAGGTCCATCTCCTCCTGTTCGTAGACGGCCTCGCCCGTTGCGCGGTCGAAACCGGTCTGGACGTTGCACATCACGGTCTCGCCCTTGGCGCGAGCGGCGGCAGCGCGGGCATTGTATCCATCGATATTGCGAACGCCGAGGCGCGACATCTTGCGATAGCGATCCTCCATTTCGCGCACCGCCCATTTCAGCGCCATGACAGCCTTTTTCGGGTCGGTAACGACGGGGGTGAGGAGATGCGGAATACCGTCATAGACGGAAAGCTCGAGCATCTTCGGATCGACCATGATCAGGCGGCAATCTTCCGGTTTCAACCGGTAGAGCAGCGATAGAATCATGGTGTTGATCGCAACCGATTTGCCAGAGCCGGTCGTGCCAGCCACCAGAAGGTGGGGCATCTTGGCAAGCTCGGCCACCACCGGCTCGCCGCCAATGGTCTTGCCGAGGCAAAGCGCCAGATTCATCCGCGTATCGGCGTAATCGTGGGATTCGATCAGTTCGCGGAAATAGACCGTCTCGCGCACCGGATTAGGCAATTCGATACCGATGACGTTGCGGCCAGGAATGACCGCGACGCGGGCCGAGAGGGCCGACATGGATCGGGCGATATCGTCCGACAGACCGATGACACGCGACGACTTGACGCCCGGTGCCGGTTCGAACTCGTAAAGAGTGACGACAGGACCAGGGCGCACATCGATGATCTCGCCCTTGATGCCGAAATCTTCGAGCACGCTTTCCAGCAGACCTGCGCTCTGCTCCAGCGCTTCGGGCGTCATCGTCGTCGTCTGCTGCACCTGCGGTGTCTGAAGCAGATCGATCGGCGGATACTCGTACTCGCCCTCGCCAAAGACAGGCGCATCAAGGAACATAGGCTGGTTGTTGCGCGCCACCGTGCGGGTCTCGCGGCGCGCAGCTGGCGTCTCGATGGCGACGGGTTCGACGATCTCGACAGAAGGTACAGTCTGTTCGATCGGTGCGGCTGCGACGATTTCTTCCTGCTCGCCTTGAGCAGGCTGATGGCCACGAACACCGACTTCGCGGTAGAGCGAGACAGCCGATCCGTCCAGGTCGGGGAATGCCGGCACTGTAGGCAAGCTTGGGCGCAGCTGTTGGCGAATGACGACAGGCTCAGCCGCGCGGGGCTGGCGCAGAAGCGGAACATGGATGGAAGCCGGCTGCTGAGGGGGCATAGCCGGTTTCGTCGCGGACAGGCGCTGGGCCTTCAGCCTTGCCAGTTCAGACAGACGCACGGGCTGCCGGTCGTGCGCAATCGTGCCCTCGACGTCGAGATTCATCACTTCCCAGAACATGTCGTCGGAAAGATAGGCGGCGAAGGATGGTACATCGAGCTTTGGCGTCTGCTGTTGCTCGGCAGGGAAGCAGGCGACGTCGATTTCTTCACGCGCGACAGCTTCTTCCGGCGCTTCAGCAGTGACCGGCTGGGCCGGAACTTCCCCTGACGAACCGGCATCGGCCTGCTGCAAAAGTTCCTGCTGCTGGCGTAATGCCAATTCGCGGCGCAGGCGATAACTCAATGCTCTAGCGCCTGTAGCGCCCGGAGGCTGCGGCAGGACGGCGGGTTTTGCAATACGACGCTCTACCGGTGCTGGCTGTGGCGCAGTCGAATTCGTTGCGTCGGTGGCAGTATCTTGACCACTAGGAGACTCCGACCCCACTTGCTCGCCCGGTTGATCGACGGCGACATCTTCGCCGGCAGCGTTCTTCTTGGCAAAAATGATCTGTGGCGTGCGGGAAAAGCGCACATTCGGGCCAAGCGTGAAGGCGTTTTGCCAGCCGGGCATATCGGGGCGGCCTTCGATCGCATTGGCAGCGATCTGATCGGCATGACGACCCACGGCAGCGCGCTCGGCACTCGTTAAGCTTTGCATCGGCACGCCTGATATCTGGGGATGCTGAACCATGTTGTCTGCCGATTCAGCCTCTCCCCCCTCTATCGCATTGCCTGGATTATTAAAATTGGATCGGGGAAAACGCATGACAGCCTGTACACTCATCATAAACGGACAATTGGCACAGCAACTGAGATAAAAAATAAAGGTTAACCACCTATTGCCAAAGCGGTCAGCAAAGCGAATTTCGGCAGAGTTAAAGCGAGCTGTGGCGCTCGTGCCACGCAAATCCAAGGCTTTCCGCTTCCAACTTTCTTCAGTCCTTACTGCATCGTTTTCCACAGCCTTTTGCAGCGGCTTTGAGCGGGCCAACCTCTCCCAAAAATTAATTCCGGGTCATGACAGCAAACTAAACACAGACGACTTTACAACTGACATGTTAATGCTCTATCACTCCTTCATCAGTTTTGGAGGAGCATGGACGTGACTGGTAAATTCGGCCTCTCGGCAGCGTTGACGACACCCTTTATGCAGGATGGAACGATTGCCATCGATGCGATGATCAAGCAGGCCGAGCGCGCTTTGTCGTCGGGTTGCGACAGCATCACGCTCTTCGGTACCACCGGCGAAGGGAGCTCGATTGGAACTCGTGAGCGCGCCGATATTCTGGCGTCGTGCCTCAATGCCGGTATCGCGCCGAACAGGATCGTGGTGGGCGTTCTGGTGGATTCCGCGCAGGATGCCGCCGATCAGGCCTTTGCCGCCCTCGATTCTGGCGTGCGCAACATTCTCCTCGCCCCGCCCTCCTATTTCAAGAATGTCAGCGATGACGGTCTGTTCGACTGGTTCGCCTCCGTGTTTTCGCAGATCGGCTCGGGGGCGCGCGATATCCTCGTCTACAATATTCCGTCGGTAACGATGGTGACGCTCTCGGTCGAACTCGTCGGACGCCTGAAGCAGGCCTTCCCCGGCATCGTCGTTGGCGTAAAGGACTCTTCCGGCAACTGGCCGCACACGGAGCGTCTTTTGAAGGAGCATGGCGAGCTGATCATCCTGATCGGTGACGAGCGCCATCTGGCTCAAGGCGTTCGCATGGGCGGTCAGGGTGCGATCTCCGGCTGCGCCAACTTCCTCCCCGCGGAAATCCGCGCAATGGCGGTCGATGGTAAGGATGACGAGCGCGTTCAGGATCTGGTGGTCGAACTGCTGAAATTCCCCGTGACCCCTGCCGTTAAAGTTCTCGTGTCCTACACGACGGGCGAAACGATCTGGCATGCGGTGCGTCCGCCGCTGGTTTCCATTTCCGCAGAAGATCGAAAAAAGATCGAAGCGGCATTCGGATCGCTGTTCAGCAAACAGGCGGCTTGAAAGGCGTAACGAATGGACGATGTGGCCGAACAGACGACGTTGCGGGAGAAGGCGTATGAGAGCTTTACGCACCATCTTCTCGCGCGTGACGTTCGGCCAGGTCAGTTCATCTCCCAGCGCCGCCTTGTCGAATTGACCGGCCTGCCTCTCGGCGCAATCCGGGAGGCGATCCCGCGGCTTGAAGCGGATGGGCTGATCAAGACAGTGCCGCAGCGCGGGCTGCAGGTCGCCCATATCGACATCAATTTGATCCGCGAAGCCTTCCAGTTCCGCATTCTGCTGGAAAAGGAAGCAGTGGCAAATTTCACGCGCACCGCCTCCGACGAGGCGATTGCCGACATGTTGAAGGAGCACCGGGAGATTGCCGAACTTGCCAATAGCGGCAAGGGTTCGCCTGAGCTAGATGCGCGCGCCCAGGCCGTGGACTGGGGCATGCATGACGCCTTTATCGATGCGCTTGGCAACTCGATCATCTCGAATGCCTATCGCGTCAATTCGATCAAGATGCGCCTGATCAATCAGGAGCGCTTCCGCATCGCAGGCCATGTCAAATCGGTCATGGCCGAACACCTCACCATCATCGAGGCCATCGAACGACGCGATGTCGATGAGGCCGTCGAGCGACTGGTCGCCCATATTCGCAGCGCGAGGGACAGAGCACTCGCCGTTTAAAAGATCACCATAAAGCCTGGATGAGGAGATCCTGGCGAATAAGAGGAGGAACTTCATGACACATTCATTTATGAGCCCAACACGTCGCGCCTTCCTGGCCGGCACCGCTGCACTTGGCGGGGCCGCCATGTTCGGCGTCCGCTCCGCATCGGCTGCGGTGGATTGGAAGAAGCATGCGGGCACAACGCTCGAGGTCAATCTGGTCAAGAGCCCACGTAGTGAAACGCTTCTAAAACATATCAAGGAATTCGAAGAGCTGACCGGCATCAAGGTTAATGCCGAGGCGACGCCCGAACAGCAGCAGCGCCAGAAGGTCGTGATCGAGCTTTCTTCCGGCAAACCGAGCTTCGACGTCGTCCACCTGAGCTATCACGTTCAGAAGCGCCAGTTCGAAAAGGGCAAGTGGCTCGCAGATATCAGCGGCTTCATGAAGGACCCGTCGCTGACCGATCCTTCCCTGGTCGAAAGCGATTTTGCCGCAGCCGGCATGCAGTTTGCCAAGGATAGTGACGGCGTCCTGCGCTCGCTTCCCTTCTCCGTGGATTACTGGATCCTTTACTGGAACAAGGACCTGTTTGAAGCCAAGGGTCTGAAATATCCGCAGACCTTCGAAGAACTGGTTGCCGCCGCCGAAGCGATCACCGATCCGTCCGCCAACACCTACGGTTTTGTCGCCCGCGGCCTGAAGAACGCCAATACGCCGGTCTGGACCACACTGATGCTGGGTTACGGCGCAGAGCCGATCACCGATGGCAAGATCAACACCGAGTCCAAGGAGGCGGTGGAAGCGGCCAAGCTCTACCAGCGCCTGATGACCAAAGCTGCACCTCCCGGTGTCTCGGGCTTCAACTGGGCCGAAGCGCAGTCTGCGTTTCTCCAGGGCAAGATCGGCATGTGGCTGGATGGCGTCGGCTTCGCACCGCCAATCGAAAACCCGGAAAAGTCCCGTGTCGTCGGCAAGACGGGCTATGGCGTGATGCCGAAGGGTCCGGCAGCGCAGGCCGCCGGTACATTCGGTGACGGCCTTGGCGTTGTCGAAGCCAGCACCAAGAAGGAAGCGGCCTACCTCTTCTGCCAGTGGGCGATCTCGCACGATATGGGCGCTCGTCTCCTGCAGGCCGGTGCGGGTGTTCCGTTCCGCCAGTCCATCCTTGAGGATGCGAAGGTGCGCGAAGGCGTCAAGATGCCAGCCGAGTGGCTGGATGCCGTGGTCGGTTCCGGCAAGGTGTCCAAGCTCGCGCTTCCAGTCATCATTCCGGTGACCGAGTTCCGCGACATCTATGGCGTCGGTCTCACCAATATGATCGGCGGCGCCGATCCGGCCGCAGAACTCAAGAAGGCGACCGAACAGTTCGCACCTGTTCTGGCACGCAGCGAGGGATAAAGGTGTCTATCAGCATCGAACATAGTGCAGCGGTGACGAAAGCCGCACAGGGGAGCAAGCCACCGCGGCTTACTCCCAACTACTGGCCTTTCGTCATTCCCGCTCTCGTCGTCATCGGCGCAGTGATCGTCTTCCCCTGGGTCTTTACCCTGTGGATGAGCGCGCAACGCTGGACGCTTGGGCAAGAGCAGAGTTTCATCGGTTTCGACAACTACATCCGTCTGGCTAGTGACGCGCGGTTCTGGGAATCGCTCTGGCACACACTGGTCTACACGGTGCTCTCGGTTGTCGCGCCGCTGTTCCTCGGCACCTTGGCTGCTCTTGTGTTCGATGCGCAGTTCCCGCTGCGCGGTTTCCTGCGCGGCATCTTCGTCATGCCGATGATGGCGACCCCGGTCGCCATCGCGCTGGTTTGGACAATGATGTTCCACCCGCAGCTCGGTGTACTGAACTACCTGCTCTCCTTCATCGGCATCGGTCCGCTGGAATGGATCTACAACCAGTCCACCGTCATCCCCTCTTTAGTTTTGGTCGAAACCTGGCAGTGGACGCCACTCGTCATGCTGATTGTTCTGGGTGGTCTGGCAGCCGTTCCGCGCGAACCCTATGAGAGTGCGGAAATTGACGGCGCAAATGCCTGGCAAAAGTTCCGCTACCTCACCATGCCTATGATCGCGCCGTTCCTGATGATCGCCGTCATTATCCGCTCCATCGATGCGGTAAAGAGCTTCGACATCATCTATGCGATGACGCAAGGCGGACCGGGCACGGCATCTGAGACGATCAATATCTATCTCTATAACACGGCATTCGCCTATTACGACATCGGCTATGCCTCGGCCATGGCCGTCGTCTTCTTCATCGTCATTATCGCGCTCTCCTTCGTCCTGTTGATGGTTCGTGCGCGCACCCAATGGAACGAGATGGAGGATCGCTGATGTCCCGCAGAAACTTAGACCGCATCGGCCTGTTCTTCATTGCGCTGGTGATGATTTCCCCCGTCATCCTCTTCTTCCTCTGGATGATCTCGCTGTCACTGAAATTCGAGATCGATAACGGCGCCTATCCGCCGATCCTGATCCCCGAGCGCTTCGCCTGGTCGAACTATGTGAAGGTCTTCGAGGAAAACAACTTCTTCCTCTATTTCTGGAATTCCGTGCTGGTCACGGGTGCAGCGACCATTCTGGCACTGGTTATCGGCGTTCCGGCGGGCTATGGCATTGCACGGCTGAAAGCGGAAAAGGCGGCGATCGTCATCATGATCGCCCGCATGACGCCCGGCCTCTCCTTCCTCATTCCGCTGTTTTTGCTGTTCCAATGGTTGAACCTGCTCGGCACGCTCTGGCCGCAGATCATCATCCATCTGGTGGTCACTGTTCCGATCGTCGTGTGGATCATGATCGGCTACTTCGAGACGACACCGAAGGAGTTGGAAGAGGCGGCAAGCATCGATGGCGCATCGTCCTGGCAGGTGTTCCGCCTGGTCGCGCTCCCCATCGCCAAGCCCGGCATCGTGGTCTCCTTCATCCTCGCCGTCATCTTCTCGTGGAACAACTTCGTCTTCGGCATCGTGCTGGCCAGCCGCGAAACGCGAACGCTTCCGGTCGCGGTCTACAACATGCTGTCTTTCGAGCAGGTCAGCTGGGGTCCGCTTGCCGCCGCAGCGCTGATCGTCACGCTGCCGGTTTTGTTGCTCACCATGTTTGCCCAAAAGCAGATCGTCGCGGGTCTTACCGCAGGCGCCGTCAAGGGTGGCTGATCGACAGATCGCTGGAACGAATTTCATTACAGGATAATCATCATGGCACCCGTCAATATTCAGAATGTCCAGAAGCGCTTCGGTGCGGTCAATGTCATCCACGGTATCGACATCGATATTCGTGACGGCGAATTCGTCGTGCTGGTCGGCCCGTCCGGCTGCGGCAAGTCCACGCTGCTGCGCATGATCGCGGGGCTGGAAGAACTGAGCGATGGCGAAATCCACATCGGTGCGCGGGAGGTGAGCCACCTTCCCGCCCGTGACCGCGACATCGCCATGGTTTTCCAGAACTACGCACTTTATCCGCACATGACCGTTGCCGAGAACATGGGCTTTGCTTTGAAGCTCAAGAAGGTCGATGCCGCCGTCACGAAGGCAAAAGTAGACAAGGCAGCAGGCATCCTTGGGCTTGAAAAGCTTCTGGATCGTTACCCACGCCAGCTGTCCGGTGGACAGCGTCAGCGTGTCGCCATGGGTCGTGCCCTGGTGCGCGATCCGCAGGTCTTCCTCTTCGATGAGCCGCTATCGAACCTTGATGCGAAGCTGCGCGTACAGATGCGCGGTGAGATCAAGTCCATGCATCAGCGCATCGGCACGACCACCATCTACGTGACGCATGACCAGGTGGAAGCCATGACCATGGCCGACAAGATCGTGGTGCTTCATGACGGCATCATCGAGCAGATCGGCGCGCCGCTGGAGCTCTACGATCGCCCGGCCAATCTCTTCGTTGCCGGCTTCATCGGCTCGCCCGCCATGAATTTCATTCGAGGCCGTGTCGAAGAAGGTGTTTTCCGCACGGCCAAGGGCGTAACGCTACCCTTGCCGTCAACGGCAAACCCGGCAGGACTCGGCGGGCGTGACCTTGTCTACGGTATCCGCCCCGAACATATCCGTGCTTCGGAAACGGGCATCGCGGGGCGCGTCGAACTGGTGGAAGGCACCGGCTCGGAAATCTACGCCAAGCTCAATTGCAATGGCGAAGAGATTGCCTGCCTGTTCCGTGAACGGCTGGATATTCGCTTCGGCGATACGGTGCGTATTGCCATCGACCCTGCTTCGGTACACCTGTTCGACAAGGAAACCGGCAAGCGAATCTGAGCAGCAATGCAAAGCATCACGAAGGAAGATAACCACGGTCGCCACGTACTTTGCGTCGGTGCGGCCGTTTTGGACACGCTGTTTCGCGTGCATGACATGCCGACGGGGCAAGGCAAGGTCTTGCCCTATGAAATGTTGCAGATTGCCGAGGGCATGGCATCGAGTGCCGCCTACACCGTCCGCCGCATGGGCGGGCGAGCAAGCCTATGGGGTGCTGTCGGGGATGACGAGACCGGAACTCGCATCCTGCGTGATCTATCCGAAAGCGGCATCGACACATCCGGCATGACGATCGCCGAGGGTGCGCGATCTGCGCTATCCACCATTTTGATCGATGATAAAGGTGAGCGATTGATCGTGCCCTTCTACGATCATAGGCTTCACGAGAACAAGCGCTCCTTCACGCCGACCGATCTGGCGCCGTTCGACGCGGTCCTGGTTGACGTGCGCTGGCCGGACTTGGCGCTCGACGTGCTGACTGTTGCGCGCCAGCTTGGAAAACCCGCCATTCTGGATGGAGATGTTGCGCCAGTGGAGATTTTGGAAAGACTCGCGCCCGCTGCAAGCCACATCATCTTTTCCGAACCCGCAGCGGAGCGGCTGACGAGCCTTTCCGATGTTGCCGCGATGCTGCCGGTCTTACATGCCCGCTACCCGGAGACATTTATTGCGGTCACCGCCGGGCCGGCGGGATGCTTTTGGACGGAAGCCGGCGATGCTGCGGTCCATTTTCAATCCACCATGGCGATCAAAGCAATCGACACGCTAGCCGCTGGTGACGTGTTCCATGGGACCTTTGCCCTGGCTGTCGCAGAAGGGATGGAGAGCCGCGCCGCCATTCAGCTGTCGTCCGTGGCTGCAGCGCTGAAGTGCCAGGTTTTCGGTGGACGGACGGGTACCCCGACGCGGACGCAAGCAGAAGCGGCGATGACCGCCTGGTTGGCAGAGACCGCCCTTCAAAACTGAAGAGCGGTCCGCTTCTTCTGGATCAACCGGCCAGGATCGCCAGCAGCAGCAGCGCTACGATGTTGGTGATCTTGATCGCCGGATTGACTGCCGGACCGGCCGTATCCTTATAGGGATCGCCTACCGTATCGCCGGTCACCGAAGCCTTGTGAGCATCCGAGCCTTTGACATGGCGCACGCCATCCTTGTCGACAAACCCGTCTTCGAAGCTCTTCTTGGCATTATCCCAGGCACCACCGCCCGAGGTCATGGAGATCGCGACAAAGAGCCCGTTGATGATCACGCCAAGCAGTGAGGCGCCAAGGGCAGCGAAGGCCGAGGCCTTGGAGCCGGAGATCAACAGCACACCGAAGTACACGACGATCGGCGCCAAGACCGGCAATAGCGATGGGATGACCATTTCGCGGATGGCGGCCTTGGTCAGCAAGTCCACCGCCTTGCCGTAATCCGGCTTTTCCGTGCCCTGCATGATGCCCGGCTTCTCGCGGAACTGACGACGAACCTCCTCCACGATGGAGCCTGCCGCCTTGCCCACGGCGGTCATGGCAATACCACCGAAGAGATAGGGAATGAGGCCACCAAAGATCAGGCCCGCAACCACGTAAGGGTTGGAGAGGCTGAAGGAGATTTCGCCAACATCCTGGAAGTATGGATAGGTCGCGCCATTCGCCGCGAAGTAGGAAAGGTCGTTGGCGTAAGCCGCAAACAGGACCAGTGCGCCAAGACCGGCAGAACCGATGGCGTAACCTTTCGTCACGGCCTTGGTGGTGTTGCCGACAGCATCGAGCGCATCGGTGGCCCTGCGCACATCCGGGTCGAGACCGGCCATTTCGGCAATGCCGCCGGCATTGTCCGTGACAGGGCCGAAGGCATCGAGCGCCACGATCATGCCGGCAAGCCCGAGCATGGCGGTGACCGCAATGCCCGTACCGAAGAGGCCCGCGAGCTGATAGGTGGAGATGATGCCGCCGACGATCACGATTGCAGGTAGTGCTGTCGACTCTAGCGAAACGGCAAGGCCCTGGATGACGTTGGTGCCGTGGCCGGTGACCGACGCCTGGGCGATGGAATTGACAGGGCGTTTGTTGGTGCCGGTGTAATATTCGGTGATGACGACGATCAATGCTGTGACCAACAGACCGAGAAGACCGCAGAAGAACAGATTGGTGCCGGTGATGTCCATTCCGGCCACCGTTCCAATAGAACCCCAGCCGATGGTGAGCGAGGTTGCAATCGCGAGCCCGGCAATCGAGAAGATACCGGTGGCGATCAGGCCCTTGTAGAGGGCGCCCATGATCGAATTGTTGGTGCCGAGCTTAACGAAGAAGGTGCCGGCAATCGACGTCAGTATGCAAACGCCGCAGATTGCCAGCGGATAGAGCATGGCGTTTTCCAGCACGGGCGCGCCAGCAAAGAAGATGGCCGCCAGAACCATCGTCGCTACGACAGACACCGCATAGGTCTCGAAGAGGTCGGCTGCCATGCCTGCGCAATCGCCGACATTATCACCCACATTGTCGGCAATGGTGGCCGGGTTGCGCGGATCGTCTTCCGGGATCCCCGCCTCGACCTTGCCTACGAGGTCGCCACCAACATCTGCACCCTTGGTAAAGATACCGCCGCCAAGGCGTGCGAAAATGGAAATCAGAGATGCGCCGAAGCCGAGCGAGACAAGGGCATCGATCACCTCACGCGAGCCGGTTGGATGGCCAAGCACCGAGGTCAGGATAAAATAATAAATGGAGACGCCGAGTAGGGCGAGACCGGCAACAAGCATGCCGGTGATGGCACCTGACTTGAAGGCGATGTCGAGGCCCGCGGCGAGGCTATGGGAGGCAGCTTGCGCAGTGCGAAGATTGGCGCGTACCGACACATGCATGCCGACGAAGCCGGCAGCACCAGAAAGAACCGCGCCGATGACGAAGCCGACTGCGGCTTCTGGAGAGAGAAGAAACCATGCGGCGACCGTAACGATGATACCGACGATTGCGATGGTGAGATATTGGCGGGCAAGATAGGCCTGCGCGCCCTCACGGATATAACCTGCTATTTCGCGCATGCGTTCCGTGCCCTGGTCGGCATCCAGAACGCTTTTCGTTGCCCAAATCGCATATGCGATCGAAAGGGCTCCGCATAAAATTACCAATGCAATGACGGTCATTCGCACTTACCTCCCATTGTGCCGGTTCGTCACATCTCCCCGGCGGGCGAAACCACATGCGGGGCGTGAGGCGCAGAACGCCTTACACCAGGATGAGCCACTTGTTCCCCTCCCCAGGAGAATGGCTTGCGGTTGCGAGATTGCGTTGCGACGAGGCGTCGCGTCAAGTGTGAAGATAGTGCCCGGCTGCTTATGGTCCTGATTCAGACAGCTTTTTGCTTCCGGTTGAAAATCAGCGACAGCACGAGAAGAAGGCAAAGGCCCGCGACCGGCCATATGACTAGGTTCATCACCGACCAGCCCCAGGCAGTGAAAACCTGGCCTGACGAGAAGGACGACAGAGCCACCGTACCGAACAGAACGATGTCATGAAAACCCTGTACCTTGTCTGCTTCGTGCTGCCGGTAGCTCGAGGATACGATTGAAGTCGCGCCGATGAATCCGAAATTCCATCCGGCCCCGAGCAGGATCAGCGCCAGCCAAAAGTTCCAGAGCTCCACACCCAAATGCGCAACAACGGCGCAAGCCATCAGTATGACGAGGCCTGACGCTACAACCTTTTCGGCACCGAAGCGGGTAATCAGCATCCCGGTAA
Organism: uncultured Agrobacterium sp.; assembly: GCF_913777885.1. Lineage (NCBI taxonomy): Bacteria > Pseudomonadati > Pseudomonadota > Alphaproteobacteria > Hyphomicrobiales > Rhizobiaceae > Agrobacterium > uncultured Agrobacterium sp. Next base: position 32,963 of record NZ_CAJYTV010000007.1, read on the forward strand.
AAAAGCTCGGCCCGAACATGGCGAGCACATGCCACTGTATCCCAAGTGTCGCGAGTTCGCTGGGAAAACCGCAGCCCACGACCATAGCAAGCGGCGCACCTGTCATCATGAATGTCATCAAGGCGTAGGAACCAATGCCGCAGATCATGCCAGTGATGAAACGGCGCGTGGCGATGATCTCGAGAAGCGGCCGTGCCGGAACACTGGACACTGACTGCCTCAACTCCGGCAGCTCCAGAAAACACAAGATCCCGGCGGCCAGAAGTCCAAGCGGCACGAGCGCGATGAAAGTACCAGCAAAGGTGACGGGAGCGAGCACATCCTTGCCGACGATGGCAAGCTGAGGTCCCACGATGGCGGATACGACCCCGCCTGCAAGAATGAAGGAGATGGCCTTAGGCTTATAGTATGAAGGAGAGGCATCGGCCGCCGCAAAGCGGATTTTCTGAGTGAAACCGCCGGCAAGCCCGATGAGCATAAGACCCAGAGCGAAGAGCCAGAAATCGCTGCGAAAGAGAGCGACTGCCGCCAAGGCGCCGCCCGTCGAGCAAAGGAGTGCGCCAAGAATGAAGCCTGCCTTGCGCCCGAGTAGACGAGATGCAAGCGCAACTCCCACTGCGCCGAATGCGACGCCGATGTTGAAGCCGGTGAGCGGTGCTGTTGCCAGCGATTTGTCGGCACCGAGGAGTTGATACCCAGCAAGCGCCCCGACTGAAAAGCTTAGTGGACCGGCGGAACCAAGAATGGCCTGTGCGGCGGTGAGCAGGAAAACGTTGCGCTTGGCCTCGGATAATTGGCCTTCCAGGCCCGTAATTGGCACCGCGCTCATCTGTTTCCCACCTTGCAAACCGGGATATCTCCCGCAAAGAATACAACGTGACTGTCAGTTCATCTTTGCGGGAAATCAAAAAGCGAGGACGGAAAACTTATCGTTTTGCGTCGCCGCGAACCTGCTTTGCGATGCGATCCAGCACCGCATTGACGAGCTTCGGCTCGTCATGCTCGAAGAAGGCACGGGCTATTTCGACATATTCGGTGACGATAACAGCAACCGGAACGTCTTTACGCTCAAGGATTTCGAAAGTACCAGCGCGCAGGATGGCGCGCACCGTCGTATCGAGACGCGAGAGCGGCCAGTCTTCCTGAAGGGCGGAACGCACCAGCGGGTCGATCTTGGTCTGGTCGCGCACGACACCGGACACGATGGAGCGGAACCAAGAGGGATCGGCCTTCAGATAGGTTTCGCCATCCACTTCCTTGCCGAGCCGGTGCGCCTCATATTCGGCAACCACTTCCAGGACGCCGGTGCCGCCGACATCCATCTGATAGAGCGCCTGCACCGCAGCCAGGCGAGCAGCTCCACGCTGGTTGACGGGCTTGGTGGAAGGCTGACGCGGCTCAGCGCCGTTTTCGACACTCGTCATCCGATCAACCACCCAGCTTTTTCTTCAGCTCGATCATGGTCAGCGCAGCACGTGCGGCAAAACCACCCTTGTCCTTGTCGGAGCGGCGAACCCGCGCCCATGCCTGCTCGTCGTTCTCGACGGTCAGGATGCCATTGCCGATAGCGAGCGACTCGCTGACCGTCAGGTCCATAATGGCGCGCGACGATTCATTGGCGACGATATCGAAGTGATAGGTCTCGCCACGGATGACCATTCCCAGCGCAACGAAGCCGTCATATTCCGTTCCACCATTATCTGCACCATCGAGCGCCATGGCGATCGCTGCCGGGATTTCCAAAGCGCCTGGAACGGTGATGATATCGTATGTGGCGCCGGCCTCTTCGAGCGCAAACTTTGCGCCATCAAGCAGAGCGTCGGCCATATCGTCATAAAAGCGTGCTTCCACGATGAGAAGATGAGGCTGGGACATGGGAGTTTCCTGAAAATCTGCGCCGGATCATACCGGCTTTTGGCGCGGTCAAACCATGGCTGGCCGCGCTTGGCAAGCACTTTTAACGCATTGCTGCCGCGTGCGCGACCCGGTGAACCCGATTTCTCACGCGCGATTAGCTTCTTTGCCATGCCAGATGGAGACCGAGCCCCATCAAAATCGCACCTGCTCCACGCCGGGCAACTCCTTGGGCGAAAGCCGACCGCTTCAGCCGCCCCGCGGCCAGTCCGGCCACCATGACAGCAACGAAGTCAGCAGAGGTGAAAATGATGTTCACCGCGACGCCGAGGATCAGGAACTGGAGCCAGACGGGGAATGCCGCGGCCGGATCGACGAATTGCGGCAGAAAGGCAAGGAAGAACAAAGCCGTCTTCGGGTTCAGCATTTCGACGACGACGCTATCGATAAATGCCCGCTTGGAAGACTTTTGGCCAATCGTGAAACTGCCGGTCGTGTTGTCACTGAGCCGGGCTCTCAGCATGGAAAAGCCAAGCCAGATGAGATAGCAAGCGCCGCAGAACTTGACCGCAATATAAAGCCACGGCACCGCCTGAAACAGCATCGAAAGTCCGGCAACCGCAGCAACAATGTGGATATAGCAGCCAAGATGAATGCCGAGCACGGCCATCAAGCCGGCAGCGCGGCCACGCGCCATGGTCTGTGCGATTGTATAGAGCATAGCGGGTCCCGGCACATAGGCAAACAGAGCCGTCGTAACCAGGAATGCCGCAAGCAGTTCATAAGACGCCATTGTAAGCTCCGCAGGGTTCGGCGCTCAAACGACGCCCCTTGCAATTTAATGAGCATCCTACTTCGACGGAAATTCTGCAAGCCGTGCCGCATAGCGCGCCATGGTATCGACTTCGAAATTGACGAAATCTCCAGGCTTGCGGTCGCCCCAAGTGGTCACAGTCAGGGTGTGTCGGATCAACAGGACATCGAAATCCGGTCCTTCGACAGCGTTCACGGTGAGCGATGTTCCATCCAGCGCAACCGAGCCCTTCGGTGCGACGAACTTCGCCAGATGCTCCGGCGCGCGCAGACGGATGCGCACAGCTTCCCCTTCCGACTCGACGGACAATATCTCCGCCTTGCCGTCGACGTGACCGGAAACGATGTGGCCGCCAAGCTCATCGCCTATCTTCAAGGCGCGTTCGAGATTGACGCGGGTTCCCTTCGCCCAAGCGGAGATCGTGGTAAGGCGAAGCGCCTCTTCCCAGGCCTCGACTTCATACCACCGTTCGTTGCTCCCCTCTTCCGGCAACTTCGTCACCGTCAGGCAGACGCCGCCATGGGAAATGGACGCGCCCATATCGATGGTTTTCGGATCGTAGTTGGTTGCGACGCGCAAGCGCACGCCCTCAGCAAGCGGGTGAAGCTCGGACACGGTTCCGACGTCGGTGACGATCCCGGTAAACATCAAAGCGGCCTTTCATAATCGAAACAGCGATCGCGACCATAGACGGTCTCGCTGGCAAGGAAATAGTCCTGTGGGATATCGGCGCGCCGGACCGGTGTTTCAATACCATCAGCACCGATGATGACCGGGCTTTCGAACAGCAGGATCCGATCAACGAACCCGGCATCCAAAAACGCGCGGGCGGCAACGGCCCCGCCTTCTACAAGAAGCTCTGACATTCCACGCTCAGCGAGCGCACGCAAAAGTGCATCGAGACTGGCTGCCTCGAGTATTTCCACGCCTTCCGCTTCCAGCAGGTGCCCCTGGAGCTTTCGGTGAGTATAGTCGTAGGGAAGGTCCGTTACGACGATGGTCTTTACCTGCCGCGCGGTTTTTACCAGCTTTGAGGTCAGGGGCAGTTCAAGCCGCTTGTCGAGCACCAGACGCACAGGCGAGCGATCCTCAAGGCCTGGAATGCGAACCGTCAGTTCCGGATCGTCGGCGATCGCAGTTCGGATGCCGACGAGAATGGCGTCGCAACGCGCGCGCAACTCATGCACGGCATGGCGCGACTCCGGACCTGTGATAGCGATCTGGCCCTCACCCTGGCGACCGATCATGCCGTCGGCGGAAACAGCAAGTTTCAGCACGACGTGAGCGCGTCGCCTGATCTTGCGTGTGAGATAGGCTGCAAGCGCCCTCTCGCCCTCCTCGCGCAGCACCCCCGTCTCGACATCGATACCGGCATTGCGCAGGATGCGATAGCCGCGTCCCGCAACGCGCTCATCAGGGTCATCCACGGCGACGACGACACGTGCAATGCCTCTGTCGACCAGGGCATTGGCGCAAGGGGGCGCCTTTCCCCAATGGGCGCAGGGCTCGAGCGTGACATAGGCTGTCGCGCCTTGGGCTGCTTCGCCTGCCATATCCAGTGCGTTGCGCTCTGCATGCGGTCTGCCGCCAACGGAGGTAATGCCTTCGGCGACGATCACGCCATCCTTGACGAGAACGCAGCCAACGGCAGGATTGGTATCGGTGAAGCCAGTGTTCTGACGCGAAATTTCAATGGCGTGCGCCATGAATCTTTCGTCTTCGGCCCGGGGAGCCACAGTATCAGGTCCCGGAATCTGTATCGCGGGCGATCTTGGCGTTGATTTCCGCAATCACGTTTTCGAAATCCTCGGCGTGAGAGAAATCGCGGTACACCGAGGCGTAGCGAACGAACGCCACATCATCCAGGCTTTTGAGGGCTTCCAGCACCTGGAGGCCGATTTCTTCCGACGAGATTTCGGTTTCGCCAGAGCTTTCCAGCCGCCGAACGATGCCGGAAACGGCGCGCTCGATACGGTCGCGATCGACCGGGCGCTTGCGAAGTGCGATCTCGAAAGATCGTACCAGCTTCTCCCGGTCGAATGCCAGCTTGCGGCCGCTCTTCTTGATAACCATCAACTCGCGCAACTGAACGCGCTCATAGGTGGTGAAACGGCCGCCGCAATCCGGGCAGATGCGCCGCCGGCGGATGGAGGTGTTATCCTCCGCCGGACGTGAGTCCTTGACCTGAGTGTCTTCAGAACCGCAGAAAGGGCAGCGCATCCAGTTGCTTTCTTACATGTAAGGGTACATCGGGAAACGATCGGTCAGTGCAACGACCTTCTCGCGTACAGTCGCTTCCACAGCGGCATTGCCTTCGTCGGAATTGGCAACCTTCAAACCGTCGAGAACTTCGACGATCAACTTACCGATTTCGCGGAACTCGGCTTCCTTGAAGCCACGGGTCGTACCAGCCGGCGTGCCAAGGCGAATACCGGAGGTGACGAAAGGCTTTTCCGGGTCGAAAGGAATGCCGTTCTTGTTGCAAGTAATGTAGGCGCGGCCCAGTGCTGCTTCCGCACGCTTGCCAGTGGCGTTTTTCTTGCGAAGATCGACCAGCATCAGGTGGTTATCCGTGCCGCCGGAAACGACGTCAACGCCGCCTTCGATGAGCGTTTCGGACAGCGCCTTGGCGTTCTTGACGATCTGGGCTGCGTAATCTTTGAATTCCGGCTTCAGCGCTTCACCGAAGGCAACGGCCTTGGCGGCGATGACATGCATCAGCGGGCCACCCTGGAGGCCTGGGAAGACTGCCGAGTTGAACTTCTTGGCAAGATCTTCGTCGTTGGTCAGGATCATGCCGCCGCGCGGGCCGCGCAGAGACTTGTGCGTGGTGGTGGTTGCCACATGCGCATGTGGGAACGGCGACGGATGCTGGCCACCGGCAACGAGGCCTGCAATATGCGCCATGTCGACCATGAGATAAGCGCCGACTTCGTCTGCGATCTCGCGGAAGCGCTTCCAGTCCCAAACGCGGGAGTAAGCAGTGCCGCCAGCCAGGATGAGCTTCGGTTTGGTTTCCTTGGCCTTGCGTTCCACTTCGTCCATGTCGAGCAGGTTGTCGCCTTCACGAACGCCATAGGAGACGACGTTGAACCACTTGCCGGACATGTTGACCGGCGAACCGTGGGTCAAGTGACCTCCCGAATTCAGGTCGAGACCCATGAACGTATCGCCCGGCTGCAACAGCGCGAGGAAAACGGCCTGGTTCATCTGCGAACCGGAGTTTGGCTGAACGTTGGCAAAGTTGACGCCGAACAGCTTCTTTGCGCGGTCGATGGCAAGCTCTTCGGCAATATCGACGAACTGGCAGCCACCATAATAGCGCTTGCCCGGATAGCCTTCAGCGTACTTGTTGGTCATGATCGAGCCCTGGGCTTCGAGCACGGCGCGGGACACGATGTTTTCCGAGGCAATCAGCTCGATCTCGTGACGCTGGCGACCCAGCTCCTTCTCGATCGCGCCAAAGATATCCGGATCGATTTCGGCAAGCGGCTTGGAGAAGAAGGCATCTGTGTTCGACATGATGAAGGCTCCTGAAACAGTAATGCGATGGCGTCTTAGCGCTCCACCCGTATAAGAGCAATAAGCGCAGCGAGATTTGACCGTCAAACTGCGACGTCCTGCATAAAAAATGCAAAATGCGCGACATTGACCAAATAAAAAAGCCGCGCTCGATAGAGCACGGCTTCCTGAACTTTTGTGGTCAGCGATCAGTTGCGCGGCAACAGATCCTCGCCGATGGAACCGGAAGGCTGCTCCTGGGTGTTGGTCGTGTTCAACGCCAGTTCGGCATTGCCGTCATTGCCGTAGATATCGTCACGGAACTGCACCACGCCATCCTTTGCCGACCATGCGGTGATGTAGACAAAGTAGACCGGGATTTCGGTGGAGAGTTTGATCGGCGTGTTGACGCGGCTTGCAATAACGCGCTCGATTTCCTGACGCGACCAGCCGGGCGTGTCACGCAGCATCCAACTCGTCAGGTCGCGCACGTTCTGCACACGCACGCAACCGGAGGATTCGAAGCGCATCAGCTTGTTGAACAGGCCCTGCTGCGGCGTGTCGTGCATGTATTCGTTGTTCGGGTTGTGGAAGTTGATCTTGGTCGAGGACATAGCGTTGTTTTTGCCGGGGTCCTGACGGAACATCAGGTTCGGAGCCTTGGGCGCAAACCAGTCGACCGTCTGCGGAGACACTTCCTGGCCACGACCATCCAAAAGACGGATGTTGTTGCGCTCCAGATAGGTCGGGTCCTTCTGCATCAGCGGAACGATGTCTTTCTCGACGATCGAGCGCGGAGCCGTCCAGTATGGATTGAGAATAATCTCGTAAATCTTGGAGTTGATAATGTGCGTCGGGCGGCTGGCGCGGCCGACGACTGCCGTATTGCGCAGAACCACGCGATTGTTCTCGACAGCTTCGATCGAGGCAGCCGGGATATTCACCATCACGTGGCGCTGGCCGAGGTCGCCAGCCATCGTCTGAATGCGGATAAGGTTGGTCTGCAACTGCGCCATGCGCAGCTGCGCAGAAACGTTCAGCGCCTTAAGCGTATATTCGCCGATCACGCCGTCTGCCGGAAGGCCGTGGCGCGCCTGGAACCGCTTGAGCGCACCATCGACGTAAGAATCGAAGGCGCTGGAAATACCCGCTTCGCGCGGCAAGTCACCCGAAACCATCAAACGCTGGCGAAGCGCCTGGACGGACGGATCGCTGACGCCGATCTGCAGACGCTGCTGGCTTGACGGCACTTCCGGCCAGCCACCATTGGAGACGATCTGCTGATACTGCATGATCGCCTGTTGCATGTAGGCGGGCGCCTCGGGGCCAAGAACCGGATTGTTGGAAACGACGCCAACGGCCGAGCGCGAGGAGTTCGCATCGAACTGATCGTCCCAGTTGCCGCGGCGCGACGATCCGATCAGATCGTTGAACGCGTCCTGCGCCAGCGCAGGTGCTGCCAGCGCGACAGCGCCGAGCGAAACGGCGGAGCGCAGCATGGCGCGGCGAGAGAGCAATTCGGGCACGGATTTCTTAGTCATTCTACCTACCAGCCAATTCGTCAGGCAACCTTATGGATGCCTAGAACAACATGATTAACAAACGTTTTCGGACGCCTGCCGGCAGGAAATACTTCACGCGAAAAAAACGACGCATCATGCGATGATAGAAGAGACCGCCGGCTCCCTCGCTTTGGCGGTCCCATACCAATATGGCCAATTCGTGTCACCTCGGCACTGCTCACGAAGCTGTGTCGCGGGGCGTTTTCAACGTGACCCGCACAAAAATGCAACAAGCCGGACGCGTTTTGGCATCCGGCTTTGCAAATATGGATGGCGCTGCTCTTAGAGGCGATATGCGATCGAGTCGTTCCAGAAGCGATCCAGGCGCTGGAGCAGCTTGTTCATTTCGGCGAATTCGCCGGTGCCGATGCCGCCAACCTTTTCGATCGAGCCGATGTGGCGTTCATAGAGGCGAGCGACCGTTTCGGCGATATCCTGACCCTTATCGGTGAGAGAGATACGAACCGAGCGGCGGTCGATGCGCGAGCGCTGGTGGTTGATGAAACCGAGGTCGACCAGCTTCTTGACGTTGTAGGAAACGTTGGAGCCGAGGTAGTAACCACGCGAGCGAAGCTCGCCTGCGGTCAGTTCGGAGGTGCCGATGTTGAAGAGGAGCAGCGCCTGAACGGCGTTGACGTCATCACGGCCCTGACGGTCGAACTCGTCCTTGATGACATCGAGAAGGCGGCGGTGCAGGCGTTCGACCAGGTGGAGAGACTCCATGTAGAGCGAACGGATGGCTTCTTCCTGTACGTCGGTTACAACTGCCTGTGGCTTTGCTTTGCTATTGATCATGACTGCCTCACTGTTTGTTTGGCGGTGTTGATTTTGTTTCCCGCCTTGAGAACAAACCTAAGCAATGCGCATAAAATTCTACTTAAAATGCATCATTAACGAGTGGTTACCGCAGACCAGCGCCTGGAAGCCAATGCACCAGAGGAATAGAGACGGATTTTCGATTTCCAACAAATTCAATCACTTGCACCGATAAAAACGTGAAAATCGCGCCAAAACAGCTTTATTATTATGGTGAATCAATTCTTGCGCGCTCGTCATTTTGACGCGCATCCAGCCAGAAAGCGATCTGAAATAGTATATAAATGGTTGCTACAACACAGTGCATGACGGGAACCAGAGTGTTGCTGCCGAAGATGTTGGGCCAGACCTTATACATGGCGATCTGCGCACCGGCGCCGATAACCCAGATGACCGCACCCCAGGACACACCGAGCCAAAGACCAAGCGCTGCAACAGGAAAGACGACGGCGAGGCCCGTGCCTGCGACACGCCAGGGCAGATTGAGCATGTCGAACCGGGCATGACCGCTTAGCGAATAGCCCGTCAGCATTGCCCAGTACTGCAGCCCGAACCAGAAACACGAGGCCGCCACCAGTCTGAGAAAGACGAGATAGAGGATTTCGGTCAGCGGCATTTTAGGCGAGGTTGGAGAATCAGGTTCCATGCGGCGAAGATACGTTTGCCGGGCCCAATCTGCCAATCGATAAATGCGCAAGGCCACAGCCCTCTTCAGCGAGGGGGAGTTCAACCTTTTTTGCGCCGCGGCAATGCCTGGACATGAAACGTCATCGCGATAGAACAGCGCCCAGGATTTTCGGCCACACTGTGGGTCACAGCGTCGCATTCGCATCCTGTTTCCCTTATGGTATGCCCTAAGCACATTCTGGCGTTCGATCACAGCAGGCTAGACGCCTGGCTTCAACCATTCAGACGCAAACACCATGAGAGAGCCGGGTCGGTGGACTTTGTACGCCGGACAGACTCCAAAGGAAAAGACATGACCGACAAAACCCATTTGGTAGATCACATCACTGGCCACCGCCGCATGCGCCGCATCCGCAAGGCGGACTGGACGCGCAGGCTCGTTCGCGAGAACCAGTTGACGGCGGACGATCTGATCTGGCCGGTCTTCGTGGTTCCCGGCACGAATATCATCGATCCAATTCCAGCCATGCCGGGCGTCAATCGCATGAGCGTCGATAAACTCGTGGAGGCGGTGAAGGAAGCAGCCGACCTCGGTATTCCCGCCATAGCGACTTTCCCCAATATCGAAATGGACCTTCGCGACGAAACAGGCTCGCAGGTGCTGGAAGCCAATAACCTGATCAACCAGGCAACGGCTGCAATCAAGAAGGCGGTTCCCAATATCGGCGTTATTACCGATGTGGCGCTAGATCCCTTTACCAGTCACGGCCATGACGGAATTTTGCGCGGCGACGATATCGTCAACGACGAGACGGTCGATCAGGTGGTGAGAGCGGCCATCATGCAGGCGGATGCGGGGGCGGATATCATCGCCCCCTCCGAGATGATGGACGGACGGATCGGTGCCATTCGTCGTGGGCTGGATGCGGCAGGCCACCAGAGTGTCGGCATCATGTCCTATGCGACGAAATTCTCTTCCGGATTTTATGGTCCCTATCGCGAAGCTATCTCCACGAGCGGCCTGCTGAAGGGCGACAAGAACAGTTATTATATCAGCCCGGCCAATGGCACCGAAGCGATGCGCGACGCGGCGCTTGACGTTGAAGAAGGCGCAGACATGCTCATGGTAAAGCCCGGTCTTCCCTACCTCGACATCTGCTGGCGCCTCAAAGAAGCGTTCGGCCTCCCAACCTTCGCCTATCAGGTGTCAGGCGAATATTCGCAGGTGAAGGCAGCGGCGATGAATGGCTGGATCGACGGCGACCGGGTGATGATGGAAACCCTGCTCTGCTTCAAGCGGGCCGGATGCGATGGGATTCTCACCTACTTCGCCGTCGACGTGGCGAAAAAGCTCGCAAAAGGCTGAGGGGCGAACTCATTGTATTTGCGGTGGTCGAACCCATATCTCTGTTGAAAAGGAGAAACCGCTCATGAGCTTCAACCCGAACCCGACTTATGTGCCGACAGAGGACTGGCGCGCCTATAGCGGCGTTCTGAGCCGCCGAGTCGTTGCATTCATCATCGACTATATGATGGTGCTCCTTCTGTGCATTCCAGCAGCGGTGATCGTGTTCTTTCTGGGTGTCATTACACTTGGCTTAGTCTGGATGCTTTTTCCGGCATTGTTTTTCATCGTGGCGATCCTGTATTTCGGGATGACGCTTGGCAGCTCGGCGCAGGCCACGCCAGGTATGCGGATGGCAGGCATTCAGATGGCGCGGCTTGACGGCGGCCGTATCGACTTCCTGATTTCGACCGCGCATATTGTTCTCTTCTGGGTGATCAATTCAATTCTGACGCCGTTCATTCTTCTGGCAGGCCTCTTCACCGAGAGATCCAGACTGGTCCACGACTTTCTTCTCGGAACGGTCACGATCAGAACAAGATGACGATATGCTGAGGCCGCTTCGGCGGCTTCAATTTTATTGACAGATCTCTTCGAGAGTTGACGTTTTCCGCCTTTTTGTCATTCTGACCGAGAAGGCTGATTTGCGAAGGGAGCGATTGGGTTCGATGAACACGCAGACGACGCCTTCGCCGCAATTCTACCTCACCGCACCGGCGACCTGCCCCTATCTTCCGAACCAGTTGGAGCGGAAGGTTTTCACACATCTGGTGGGTCCACGTGCGCCGGAAATGAACGATCTCTTGACCCAGGGCGGCTTCCGTCGTTCCCAAAACATCGCCTACCGCCCGGCCTGCGAGAATTGTCGCGCCTGTGTGTCCGTCAGGATCCTGGCCGATGGGTTCACGCCGACGAAGTCGATGCGGCGTGTATTGTCGATCAATAGTGATCTCGTGGCGACGGTCCACCGGGCTGAACCTTCCACCGAGCAATTCTCGCTCTTTCGCCGCTATCTCGATCACCGTCACACATCGGGTGGGATGTCGGACATGTCGGCTCTGGATTATGCGGTGATGGTGGAAGATACCCACGTCAATACGCGCATCATCGAGTACCGAAAGCGAGAGCCGGGCGCGGGTATCGACGACAGCAAGCGCGGAGAACTGATCGCTGTCGCTCTTACCGACCTGATGGGCGATGGCCTCTCCATGGTCTATTCCTTCTTCAATCCCGAACTTGAGAAACGCTCGCTCGGCACCTTCATGATCCTGGATCACATCGCCCGCACCCGCACGCTTGGCCTGCCCCATGTGTATTTGGGCTATTGGGTCGATGGCTCGGACAAGATGGGATATAAGACACGCTACCATCCCCAAGAGCATCTAACGCCGCGCGGCTGGGAATTATACACGCCAGAAACCGTTTGACCCTGCAATGCCACGTCTGTCACACCATGTTATAACAACGTTATAACGGAGTGTGACAGATGAATGTGACGGTTCGCAAGATTGGCAATTCGGAAGGGATCATCATCCCGAAAGAGGTTCTGGAAAGCCTTGGAGTAAAGGCTGGCGATGCTATAAGCCTCGAAAGAAAAGAAGGTGAATGGCACATCCGGCCAGCAGATGAGGCCTTTACGCGGCAGTTAGAGCACGCGCGGATCTTCATGGAGAAATATAAGGTCGCTTTGAAGAAGCTGGCAGAATGACGGATTTCGTTTTTCTCGACGGCAAACTTGTTGAGCAACTGCACCACATGCAAATTGAGCACTTTGGCGGAAGCCACGGGCTTAGGAACGGTGCATTGCTCGATTCTGCGCTCAATAGGCCTATCAACGAAGCTGGCTACGGATGCAACGATGTCTGCGAACTCGCGGCAGCCTATCTATTGGGCCTTGCGAGGAACCACCCTTTTGTTGATGGCAATAAGAGAATCGCGATCGTGACGACCGGCGTTTTCTTGATGGAAAACGGCTTCATGTTGGAAACGGATGACGCCAAGCTTTACGCGTTTGTCATGGCTGTGGCGGCAGGCGAAATTGACGAAGAGGGGATAACCCGCTTCCTAAAAGACCACGTTATCCCACTGACAAGCATCTGATGACCTGTGGCGTCGCAAAACCGCTATACGGTTTTGCGACGTCCTTTAGCCGCCGAACTTCCCACTGCGCGGAAAGCCCTTCGGAACGCTGCGGCCGACACCGGCGCGATCACCCATCCATTCAAGCAGCTCGTCCCCGACCTTGGAGAAGGAGCGCCCGGCGCTGTCTTCCCACGACAGACCGGTGGCGATCGTGAAGCACTTCACATCCGAGACGCCGCCATCCTTGTAACGCTGCAGGCGGACACCCTTGCCGCGCGACATTTCCGGCACTTGCGACAGTGGGAAGGTCAGCATCTTGCGGTTCTCGCCGACGACAGCGACGTGATCGCCGATGACGGGCACCACGAGCTTGGTTTCATCCGGCATAGAAACGTTCATGATCTGCTTGCCCTTGCGGGTGTTGGCGACCATTTCCGTTTCCGGGATGACAAAGCCATTGCCGCCGGTCGAGACGATCAGAAGCTTGCGGGAAGCATCGTGGACGAAGGCGGTCAGGATATCCTGATCATTCTCCATATCCACCATGATGCGCACAGGCTCACCATGGCCGCGGCCGCCGGGGAGCTTGTCGGCGCCCAACGTATAGGCCTTGCCGCCCGTGGTTAGGAGCAGCAGCTTATCGGTCGTCTGCGCCGGGAACGCCAGCTTAGGCCCGTCGCCTTCCTTGAAGGTCAGGCTTGACGTGTCCGACATGTGACCCTTCAACGCTCTGATCCAGCCCTTCTGCGAGATGACGATCGTGACCGGTTCCTTCTCGATCATCGCTTGCTGAATGGCTTCGATATCGGCGTTCGGGGCATCGGCGAACTGTGTCCGGCGTCGGCCAAGTTCTGTTGCCTTCGCGTACTTCTTCTTGACCTCGCCGATCTCCCAGGAGACCGCCTGCCACTGCTTCTCATCGGATGCCAGGAGAGACTCGATCTCGCCCTTCTCCTTGGTGAGTTCGTCGAACTCCGTGCGGATCTCGAATTCTTCCAGCTTGCGCAGAGAGCGAAGGCGCATATTGAGAATGGCTTCGGCCTGATTATCCGTCAGCCCGAACCGCGCCATCATGACAGGCTTCGGCTCATCCTCTTCGCGGATGATGCGGATGATCTCATCGATATTGAGATAGGCGATCAGCAGGCCGCCGAGAATTTCTAGTCGACGGTCGATGGCTGCCAGTCGGAATCTTGAGCGGCGAACAAGCACGTCCTTGCGATGCGCCAGCCACTCGGTGAGCACCTCGTTCAATGCCATCACCTTCGGCACACGGCCAAGCGACAGCACGTTCATATTCAGCGGAATGCGGCTTTCCAGATCGGACAGACGGAACAGCGATTCCATCAGCAGCGTCGCGTCCACGGTACGGTTCTTTGGCACCAGGACGATACGAATATCTTCGGCGGATTCGTCGCGCACGTCTTCCAGAAGCGGCAGCTTGCGGGCAAGTAGCAGCTCGGCGATCTTTTCGATCAGGCGCGATTTCTGTACCTGAAAGGGAATTTCGGTGATGACGATCTGATAACCGCCACGCCCCAGATCTTCCGTTTCCCACTTGGCACGAACGCGGAAACCGCCGCGACCTGTCTTGTAGGCTTCGAGAATGTTGTCGCGGCTTTCGATGATGATGCCGCCCGTCGGCAGATCGGGACCGGGGATGAATTCCAGCAGCGTCTCGACGCTCGCATCCGGATGCTTGATCAGATGAAGGGCCGCATCACAGATTTCATGGGCATTGTGCGGCGGAATGGACGTCGCCATACCCACCGCGATGCCGGAGGAACCGTTTGCCAAAAGGTTCGGGAAGGCGCCAGGCATAACGACCGGCTCTTCGTCTTCCTCGTTATAGGTTGGGCGAAAATCGACTGCGTCCTGCTCGATCCCTTCCAGGAGCAGGGCCGCGACGTCTGTCATACGCGCTTCGGTGTAACGCATGGCAGCCGCGCCATCGCCGTCGATATTGCCGAAGTTCCCCTGGCCATCGACCAGTGGGTAACGAATGGCAAAATCCTGAGACAGCCGCACGAGAGCGTCGTAGATCGACGCATCGCCATGAGGGTGGAACTTACCCATGACATCGCCGACGATACGAGCGCATTTCTTGAACGCGGAATTGGGACGGATGCCCATTTCGCTCATGGCATGGACGATGCGTCGATGAACGGGCTTCAAGCCGTCACGAACATCCGGAAGTGCGCGATGCATGATGGTCGATAGCGCATAGGCAAGGTAGCGCTCTTCGAGCGCCGCCTTCAAATCGACCGGCACAATATGATCGTCATCCCCGCCTGATGGCGGAACAGAATTTTTTCCCATGGCGTCTGCCTATCGGAAATAGGCGCTCCGGGCAAGAAATCCGGGCTTTCTGCGCTGTGGATGACAGGCGTTAAGCCTATATTTCCATACAATCTTGTTTTTGTGCCGCAATTCAGCCATTCGTTGCGCAGTACCACTTCGGTCAATCGCGCTCGTGCTGCAGCTATGGACACGTGGTGTGGCTATTGTTGTTGCGGATGCTCGCACCTTAAGGGAAGAAACAGAATGAGACTTGAAACGACACGGAATTTTCTGTTTGCCAGCGCGGCCGTACTGGCATTTGCGTCCCCGGCTTTTGCCCTGGACGGCGCCGATGTGCTGAAGAAAATAAATGCTGCCTATCGCATGCAGGGCGCGGAAATCACCGCCAAGTCCATCGCCACAAACGGTGACAATGTCACACTATCGGGCGTCATCATCGGCGACGCCGCAGGCCCGGCGCAGCAGCTTCCGATCGGCAACATCACGCTCGAAGGCGTCGAAGAAGACAATGGCGGTTACACCATTAAGAAGATGGGTTTCGAGAACGTCAACTATGCCAAAGAAAAGTTAGCGATCACCGTTGACGACATCTACATGACCGGCGTCGTGGTTCCAGCCGAGGCGACGGCAAATACAATTGATGGCATGCTGTTTTACGACGAGGCCCATACCGGCCCGGCCTCGATCAAGATCGACGGCAAGGAAGCGTTCTCGATCGCCGAGAGCAATGTTACGCTGACCAAGAGCGAAGATGGCGGCACGCTCAGCTTCGATCTCACGGCAGAGGGCTTCAAGGGCGATCTGAGCGGCGCCAAGGATCCGAAAACGAAAGAAGCGATCGACGCGCTGCAGCTGAACTCGCTCAGTGGCGTTTTTACCATGAGCGGCTCCTGGGAAGTGGCACCCGGAACGATCAATGTCGACCAATATGCCATCGACCTCGAGAATGTCGGTCGCCTGGATATGAGCTTCAGCATCTCCGGCTATACGCTGGCTTTCCTCAAGTCGATGCAAGACGCCGTAAACGCGAAAGAGGCCAACCCCAACAAGGAACAGGCCGATCAGGCTTTCGGTCTTGCGATGCTTGGTCTCATGCAGCAGCTGACATTCAACAATGCCAAGATCAGCTTCGATGATGCCGGCATCACCAAGCGCGGCATCGATTACGCCGCCAAGGAGCAGAACACGACGAGCGAGCAGCTTTCGCAGATGATCAAGGGCATGGCTCCGCTGATGGTGGCGCAGCTCAACATTCCGGAACTGCAAAATGCAGTTTCAGCAGCCGTGAACACCTATGTCGACGATCCGAAGAACTTCACGATTTCGGCGGCACCGTCGAAGCCCGTTCCATTCCCGATGATTATGGGTGCGGCAATGGGCGCCCCGAACACCATCCCGAGCGTTCTCGGCGTCACCGTGACAGCCAACCAATAGTCTCTCAAGAAAGCCCCGGATTGATCCTCCGGGGCTTTTTCACTAAGCGCCACTGGCAAGCAGGACTTCAGTGAGATGTCTGGCGGCTGGCTCCGCGAATGAAAATCACAGAACGACGCCTGATCTTGCGCGCGCGTGTCGCGCCCTTTAAAACCCTTGAAGCTTCTAGACCTCTGTTTAAGGCAGAAGAGGAATGTCCTCTCCTGCTCTTCCAAGATGGAATGACCTTCGTGCAAGACAATATCAGCGGCTCCGTCATCGTCATTTCCAGCCATGTCATGCGCGGCTCGGTGGGCAATCGGGCTGCCGTCTTTGGCCTGGAGACGCTCGGTTTTCCTGTTTGGGCTGTGCCCACGATCGTCATGCCATGGCATCCCGGCCAAGGACCCTCCACGCGTCTTCGTTTCGATGGCGAGGCCTTCGACGCTGCCATGGGCGACCTGGCCGCATCGAAATGGCGTGGAGAAGTCAAAGCGGTCCTCACCGGCTATTTCGGCAGCGCCGACCAGGTGCGTTCGGTCGCGCGTTTGATCCGCACACTCAGAGAGAACAATCCCGATCTGATCTATGTCTGCGACCCTGTTATGGGAGACAAGGGCGGGCTCTATGTCCCGATCGAGACGGCCGAAGCGATCCGCGAAGAACTCGTGCCGCTTGCAACTGTTTCCACACCCAATCGCTATGAGCTGGCCTGGATGAGTGGAGCTGCGCTCGACACCAATACCGAAATCATGGATGCGGCCTTAGCGCTTGGTCCGCCAAAGATGCTCGTCACCTCCGCCGTTCCAATGATGGCAAACGGCATTGGCAATCTGTTTCTCAGCGGCCGCCATGCGCTGCTTGCCGAACACCGCGCCATCGATAATGTGCCGAACGGACTTGGCGACCTGCTTGCCGCAGTCTTTCTCGCCCGCATGCTTCAGGGCGTGGATGACGAAAAGGCGTTACAACTGGCAACCGCCAGCGTCTTCGAAATTCTAGCCCGCACCATGAAGCGTGGCGCCAACGAGCTGACCCTTGAGACCGACGCATCCAGCCTGTCCACACCCATGGCGATGGTTCAGATGCGCCATCTCTTGCATCCTGCTCGCGTCAAGGGCAAATAGCGGACGAATTCATGCGCCTTATGAGAAGGCGTTCCTGGTAGGGAATAACGGCACTGCGAGATCGAATGAAAGATTTTCCAGACTATCTTCTAAACGGCTACAAGAACTTCATGAGCGGCCGTTACGCCGGTGAACGCGACCGATACCGCGTTCTAGCCGATACGGGACAAAGACCGCAGACCTTGGTCATTGCCTGTTGCGACTCCCGGTCGGCACCCGAAACGATTTTCGATTGTGGCCCGGGAGAGCTTTTCGTCGTGCGCAATGTGGCCAACATGGTGCCGCCTTTCGAGCCCGACGGACAATATCACGCGACCTCGGCAGCCATAGAATATGCCGTTATGGTTCTGAAGGTGAAGGACATCGTTGTTATGGGTCACGGCCGCTGCGGTGGCATTCAGGCGGCACTTGACCCGAATTTCGAATCCCTCTCGCCAGGTGATTTTATCGGCAAATGGATGAATCTCGTCAAATCCGCTGCGGAGCAGATCCAGAGCAATGACGTGATGACGTCTGGCGAACGTCAGACAGCGCTCGAACGCGTCTCCATCAGAAACTCCATCCGCAATCTGCGCGGCTTCCCCTTCCTCAAGGAGCAGGAAAACGCCGGCAAGGTAAAGCTGCATGGCGCCTGGTTCGATATTTCAACCGGCGAATTGTGGGTAATGGACAGCAAGACCGGCGATTTTCGTCGCCCCGACGTGTGACCCCCGGCACAAACCGGGGGGATGCTATCGTGTCAAAAGGTCTTCGAAGGGCCGCGGTGGCGATTATTGCCCGTCAATAGCCTTGCCGATATGGGCAATCGCCTGCTGGTACACGGTCGCCGCGTTCCAGCCCTGAATCGCAGCAAAGCTCGGCTGACCCGGTTGATACCCTGCGCCACGCTGCCAGCCATGACCGGCGAGGAAATTGGCAGTCGACGCCAGGGCATCGGCGCGTGAACCCACGAGATCGATCCGGCCATCGCGGTCGAAATCGACGCCGTAGCGCACAACGTTCAGCGGCAGAAACTGCGTCTGCCCGATTTCGCCATGAGCAGCACCCTTGGCGTTGATGTTGAGCGAACCGTTGCCCACCAGCTTCAAAGCTGCGTAAAGCTGCTCGGTGAAGTAATCGGACCGGCGGCAATCGTAAGACAGCGTCGCAACGGCAGACAGCGTGTGCTGGTTACCCATGAAACCGCCAAAGCCGGTTTCCATGCCCCAAATCGCCAGAAGCGGGCCGGCTGGAACGCCGTAGGCGCGCTCGATATTGGCAAACAGCGCCGCATTGTTCTTCTTCATCGCCTTGCCGCGCGAGATGATGGCCTGACCACCGCGCTTTTGCATGAACTGATCGAAGGAAAGCTTGAAGCTGTGCTGACCGCGATCGGCGCGGATCGTTGCCTGATTATAGGTGACGTTCGAGAAAGCGCGATCAAGCACCGACTGGCTGACGCCGCGGCCAGCCGCTTCCTGCTTGAAGGATTGCACCCAGTTGCCGAAACCAGCCGAGGTGTTACCACATTGCGCTGCCTGCAGCGGCGTCGCCGCCAGCATCGCAACGAACGTTGCACCAAGGGAAAAAGCCGTTATTGCCCGCATCCGTATCTGCCTTTGATAAGGCGAGGGATGGCCCCTCGCCATGTTCGCCTTGCTAGCGAGAATTGAAGAGGTACAAATTGCCTACCGTCTTCATGACCAGCAAATAAACTGGCCGTGATAGGCACGAAAATTGAAAACCCGTCCATTCTCGAAAGTAACGGACGGGTTATAGTTAATAGTTGTTAAAAAACCGTATCACGCAGCTGCTTTGCGCGGCTTGATGAGACCGCGGTTGATCAGGAGTTCGGCAATCTGAACGGCGTTCAGGGCCGCGCCCTTGCGCAGGTTGTCGGAAACGACCCAAATGTTGAGACCGTTTTCAACGGTTGCATCTTCACGGATGCGCGAAATATATGTCGCATCTTCGCCTGCGCACTCGACCGGGGTGACGTAGCCGCCGTTTTCATGCTTGTCGATGACGAGGCAACCGGGCGCTTCGCGAAGGATGTCGCGCGCCTGATCGGCAGTGATTTCGTTTTCGAACTCGATATTAACCGATTCCGAATGGCCGATGAAGACAGGCACGCGCACGGCCGTGCAGGTCACCTTGATCTTCGGGTCCAGCATCTTCTTGGTTTCTGCCAGAACCTTCCACTCTTCCTTGGTGTAACCGTCTTCCATAAAGACATCGATATGCGGAATGACGTTGAAGGCAATGCGCTTGGTGAACTTCTTGGTTTCAACAGGGTCAGCCACGAAGACCGCACGAGTCTGCTGGAACAGCTCGTCCATGCCTTCCTTGCCAGCGCCAGAGACGGACTGGTACGTGGAGACGACCACGCGCTTGATCTTGGCAGCATCGTGCAGCGGCTTCAGCGCCACGACGAGTTGCGCCGTCGAGCAATTCGGGTTGGCAATGATGTTCTTCTTCTTGAAGCCCTCGACGGCGTCGGCGTTGACTTCCGGCACGATCAGCGGAACGTCCTGATCGTAGCGCCAGGCAGAGGAGTTATCGATAACGACGCAACCCTGCGCACCGATCTTCGGGGACCACTTCTTGGACACATCGCCGCCAGCAGACATCAGGCAGATGTCGGTATCGGAGAAATCGTAGTTTTCGAGATTGGAAACCTTCAGCGTACGGTCGCCGTAAGACACTTCCGTGCCCTGGCTACGGGCAGAGGCCAGTGGAACGACTTCGTCTGCCGGGAACCCACGTTCCGCCAGAATATTCAGCATTTCGCGCCCGACATTGCCGGTGGCGCCTGCGATTGCAACTTTGAAACCCATGATCAAGCTCTCTTTCTGCCTCTCCTCTTTTTGGTGAGGGGGAGCCGCCAAACTGCGGCTTCCTTTCCCCGGCCAAACCGGGGAGAGAGCGGCGGGCCAGAGACGTCAGACGGTTTTAATCGTCGTTTTGGCCGTAATTCGGATGGAATAGGAAAGGCGCGCAGGATCGCCGGCTGAACCCGCCGGGCTTTGCATGACGGTCATGTGCTGAACATGTCGCATGACGTTGCGCTCCTTTTCGTGCCAAAGCTATTAGGAGGTTTGTCTTTTCTGTCAAGCGCAAACATAGCCGCCGCCTGGCAGGTTTATCGGGTTTTTGCCGACAAGTTTGCGCACGCCGCAGCGCAGATAACATGGTCGGTCTAGTTGTCATACAGGTTACCAGCCGTGGCCGTGAACGATCTCAAACACCACCCGCAGTAAGAACATCGAATCTGACCCTTATGTTCTTGTTTTATTCTCTTTCCCGTGCCAAGTTAACTGCACGATAGGGTAGAGCCGTGCGGACGGCGAATACGGCTGTGGGGGCCATTCATGGTAGCGCGCGTCAATACAATTGCGTTTCAGGGTATCGAGGGCGTCCCTGTCGAAGTTCAGGTCATGGTGGCACCTGGCAAAGTCGGAATGCAGATCGTCGGCCTGCCGGATAAGGCTGTCGCCGAAAGCCGCGAACGTGTCCAGGCGGCACTTCACGCATCCGGCCTCGCCATGCCCGCCAAGCGGGTCACGGTCAATCTCGCCCCTGCCGATCTTCCCAAAGAAGGCTCGCATTTTGACCTCCCAATCGCGCTTGGCCTTATGGCCGCACTTGGCGCCATTCCGGCAGAGGCGCTCAACCGCTTCGTCGTGTTGGGAGAACTTAATCTGGACGGTACAATCGGTGCGGTGGCAGGTGCTCTTCCAGCCGCGATTGCCGCCAACACGCAAGACAAGGGTCTGATCTGCCCCGCCGATAGCGGACCCGAAGCCGCATGGGCGGGTGCCGATATCGACATCCTTGCGCCTCGCAGCCTGATTGCCATCGCCAACCATTTTCGCGGCACGCAACTTCTCTCAAGACCGGTTCCCGCCATTCGCGCCAACCCGGACAATCTGCCGGACCTGGCAGACATCAAAGGCCAGGAGAGCGCCAAACGCGCGCTCGAGGTTGCGGCAGCCGGTGGTCACAATCTCCTGATGGTTGGCCCGCCCGGCTCCGGCAAATCCATGCTGGCCTCCCGTCTGCCTTCAATTCTGCCACCGCTTTCGGCTTCTGAACTTCTCGAAGTCTCGATGGTACATTCGATCGCAGGCCAACTTTCCGGCGGTAAACTCTCCGATCGACGCCCGTTTAGAACACCGCACCACTCGGCGACGATGGCCGCCCTTGTCGGCGGAGGGTTGCGCGCCAAGCCGGGCGAGGCCTCGCTCGCCCACCACGGGGTGCTGTTTCTCGACGAATTTCCAGAATTCTCGCCGCAGGTGCTGGATGCGTTGCGCCAACCGCTCGAAACCGGTGAATGCATCATCGCCCGCGCCAATCACCGCGTCAGCTATCCCGCCGAGATCCAGCTGGTGGCAGCCATGAACCCCTGCAAATGCGGCATGGCCGGTGAACCCGGCTTCATCTGCGCACGCGGCCCAAGATGCGTTTCCGATTACCAAGCGCGTATTTCCGGTCCGCTGATGGACCGCATCGATATCCGTATCGAAGTTCCTGCCGTCTCCGCAGCCGACCTGATCCGCCCCATGGCAGCAGAAGCGAGCGCCGATGTGGCCCGCCGTGTCGCGCGTGCCCGCCAGATGCAGGAGGAACGCTTTGCAGCCGCAGGCTTTCAGGGCATTCGCACCAATGCACGCTGCACCACGGCACTGATCGAAAAATACGCCGAGCCCGACGCAGCCGGTCTTCAGCTTTTGCGCGACGCCGCCGAGAAGCTGAAATTCTCCGCTCGCGGATATCACCGCATCCTCAAGGTTGCGAGGACGCTCGCCGATCTGGACGATAAGTCTGTCGTCGGGCGACTGCATCTGGCGGAGGCTATTTCTTACCGCATCGCCGGTGAGAGGCTTTCTGCTGCGGCTTGATTTGTTTACCGGACGGTTTCACTGCCACGGCTTTGATAAATGACGTGAAAAATTCTTTTTGTTGGCAGGATCAGCCAGCCGTAACGAAGCGTCCAGGACCTACTCTGGAGTGACTCACAGCAAAAGAGACAAAAAGCTAATCTCGGTTTTGCGGTAAAAGTGTCGCACGGCGGTGACTGGGTTCTGCTCTTACGAGAGTTTTGGAAAAGACTCCGATCGGCATGGCGGGGAAGTCTAGAGCGCCTGAAGTCAACACCCAGTTTTTAATCGAAACGAACTTAAAAGTGTGGCGACTTTCCTTAGTGTTTGGCCTGATGGTCAAGGCGCGCCGACAATCTGTCACCGAGGATAAGTCGAATTCGACGTAATTTGTGAAGCCTTCGCTCACCCGTCATTGCTAAAATCGAGCCGATCAAGGTGGGGGACCGACGATGGTTGTGAAGATGATGATAGCGAGTGCCATTGCGATGGCGTCGCGGACAATGCCACTGATGCCGATTTCGATGGGGCGCAGACGAACAGCGCCGGTGATTTCGGCTTCATCCGGACATATGGAGATGAAGCCAGCTCCGATCAATCCGGAGTGGATTATCTCTGGTGACCCACAAGCGCGCATGGCGGACCATTCTCGCAGTGGTGACCGGGCTGCCTATACCGCGCTGTGGGATTGCACGGCGGGGACGTTCCGTTGGTTCTTCATGTGGGATGAGACCGTTCATATCATTGAGGGAGATGTGCATGTAACGGCGGCCGATGGGTCGGTACATCATCTCCATGCAGGTGATGTTGCCTACTTCAAAGCTGGGACGTGGGCCACGTGGCGCGTGGACACCTATGTTCGCAAGGTCGCTTTCCTTCGCAGGCCCTTTCCGATGGCGCTCGCCCTTGCCTACAGCGTCAAGAACCGAGTTTTCCCGACAAAAGTGCCATCGCTCTGAGGCGGCAATCCGCTCTATTGAACGAAAATGCGCACGCTCGACGCCCGGCCATCGGCGTCGATGACGGTCAGCGTGGAAAAGCCTTGACCCTCCGGCTGCCACTCGTTGCTGCGTTTGCGCGTGAGATCCGGCAGCGGCTTGCCATTGGCAAGCCAGCGGAACGGCGCACGGCCACCCTGAAGTTTGAGGACCAGCGGCGAAATTGCGCCTGTGCTATCTGACAGTTCGACCCGAGCACCCTCCGGCGGATAGACGATCAAAGGCGAAGACTCGCGCCTGGATGATGAGAGAAGTCCGCTGGATGTTGTGGTGAAGCGGCGCTGATTGGCAGGAAGGTCGCCGTAACTCAGCCTTAAAACGCCGCTTGGTGCGGGTGCAAAGGGCGTGACCGCCACGGAGGACTTGGCAAAGGCATCGAAAAGTATAGGGGCTGCAGTCGCGTAACCGGCAATGCCGGGAACGGAGCCGTTATCGGCGCGCCCCACCCAGACCCCAATCACATATCGGCCATCGTAACCGACCGACCAGGCGTCGCGATAGCCGTAGCTTGTGCCGGTCTTATAGGCGATGCCGCGCTGCTTCATGCCGAGCGGCGGCAGAACGCCAGACAGCGTGTTGGTGACGTTCCAGATTGCGCTACGGGAAAAGACAGGCTCGACATCCAGCATCTCCGGCTTGTTTCTCACGCCGTCGCCGAGCTTCACAGGCTGTCCCTGATTGGCCAGGCTGGCATAAAGCTGAACAAGGTCGACCAGAGAGATGCCAGCGCCGCCAAGCGCGATGGCAAGCCCTGGTGGCTCGGTCTTGGGAAGCGTAAGATTGACGGAAGCGCGCCTGAAGCGCACCATCAAAGCGGCTGGGCTGACGGCATCTAGCAGCTTGACCGCAGGCACGTTGAGAGACAATTGCAGGGCTTGGCGGATACTGACATCGCCCTGATACTGCATATCGAAGTTGCGCGGTCGATAGCCGGAGAAATCCGCCGGGCGATCCTCGATGATCGTCTCCTGCGAGACGAGGCCATTTTCGAAAGCAAGCCCGTAGATGAAGGGCTTCAGCGTCGAGCCCGGTGAGCGGATGGCGCGGCTCATCTCCACCCAGCCACGACGGTCGCTATCTAGAAAACCGGCGGAGCCGACGTCTGCAAGAATTTCGCCGGTGCTGCTATCGGCCATGACGATGGCGACCGACACCTTGTCGTTAATCCTGTCTGCTGCATGTCGCGCCAAGGCTTCGAGCTCGTTCTGGATGCCGCGCCGCAACGTGGAACCGATGACATGCTGGCTTGGAAACTTTGTCCGCGCAGCCTGCGCCAAATGCGGAGCGAAGGCAGGCAGCGCCAAACGATCCCTGGGAACAGCTGTGGCGGATGCACGTTCGGCTTCTCCTTCCCCAACAATGCGAGCGACAGCGAGCCTTTGCAGCACGCGCTCGCGAGCCTCTTTGGCAGCGTCCGGAAAACGATCCGGTCTTCGCTTTTCGGGAAGTTGCGGTAGCGACACCAGAAGCGCCGCCTCTGCCGTATCGAGCCGCCGTGGCTCCTTGCCGAACCAGGCGAGACTTGCTGCGCGAACGCCTTCGATATTGCCGCCATAGGGCGCGATGTTGAGATAGAGTTCGAGGATTTCGTGCTTGCTTAAACGGCGCTCGATCTGCACGGCGCGCAGCATCTGGCGGAATTTGGCGCTGAAAGAACGATCGGCGCGTGGCTCGATCAGCCGTGCCACCTGCATCGAGAGCGTAGACGCGCCGGAAACGATGCGGCCATTGGTCAGCAACTGCCACGCGGAGCGTCCCAGCGCCTGGATATCGACGCCGTGGTGGTCGTAAAACCGCTGATCCTCATAGGCGATCAGCATCTTGATAAATTGCGGATCGACCTCTGAGGCAGTGGTCTGCAGTCGCCAGCGTCCGTCCGGCGTAGCGAAGGCGCGCAGAAGATTGCCATCGGCATCCACCAGTTCCTGCGAAACAAGGCGGGCATTTTCCAACGGGGGCGGATAGGCACGATCCAGACGATCAAGCCCATACATGGCGGCGCCAGTTACGCACGCCGCCAGAGCAAAGCCTAAGAAAAAGCTGTGCCAACCCCTCATTGCTGCGCTGCGCGAACCTCCATGCGGCCCGTCGCGGTACGGGCGGAGAACTGCGGACGATACATGTCCTCCACGCTCGCGGCCGGGTTGTCATAGGTACCGGGCGTTACGGCACGTACCACATAGGCCAGCGTGATTTCCGAACTATCGCCCGCACTTCTGTCGAAAGCCGCGACGAAGCGGTCGTAACGGAATTCCGTATGCGCCGCTTGCGTTTCCGGCAACCAGTCGAAGTTGGCAAGCGCTGCACTGTTGACGAGGCTCGGATTATCGATCTCGAAACCGGCTGGCAGAAGATCGGTGACGAGAATGCGTGCCTGCCAGTCATTTTGCGGAATGGCAGTCAGCACCACAAGGTATCGTTGGTTCTGCTCGACCTCGCTGACATTCACCTCCTCGCCATCCATCGAGTAGTAGGTCTTCTCGATGGTAAAGCCGTCGCCGCCCGCCGGCAGGGGCTTGGACGGCGGCGCCACGGTGGTAACGACCGCCGTGACAGGGTTAGCCGAGGCGTTGGTGACGTTGAGCGGTGCCTTAAGCAATTCATCGCCGCTCAGGCGCTGGCTGAAGCCACCCTGCTGCAACGTGCCGTTCACATCGAGGCGAATATCTTTGTCCTCGCCCTTCAAGGCACGGGCGGCCAGAACCATCCAGGCTTGCTCCTGCGTACTGGTATAGCTCCTTGACTCGAAATCCTTGGCAACGACGCCCGCAAGCTGAGACACGACCGCCGGAACCGGACGGCTTTCTGCCGCCAGCGCCAGAGAGGCGGCACCATCTCGCAACGCTGAACCATAATCGGCGCGCGCCAGCGGCACGTTCGCGCTGGAAGAGGCCATGGTCAACGAGGCTCCGAAGGCGGATTTGGCGCGTGCCGCATCGCCATAGAGAGACAGTGCTGCCGCAACCTGAGCCTTGGCTAGCGGCGTCGGGAACTCGTTCAAGGCCGTATCAGAATAATAGCGCAGATCGTTGATCGCAGCCTTGCGGTTGCGCGCCAGAACGTAGAGCGAATAGGCGATCTCGTTGCCGCGATCCTTGACATTGCTGTCATAGGCGAGCCCATTTTGTAGATTGTTCAGTGCCTGCAACATGGCCGCTTCCGGCACATCGTAGGACTGCTCACGTGCCCGCGTCAGGAAATCGGTGATGTAGGCGTCCAGCCATAGATCCCCTTCGCCCGGCGACCAGAGACCGAAGCTACCTGCGCTCGATTGGAAGGAGAGCACCCGGTAGATCGCATCCTGCACACGCTTGCGCAGTTCCGGATCGTCCTTGCCACCGCTGTCCTTCATCAATTCGGACGCGTAAAGCAGCGGCAGCGCCCGGCTCGTCGTCTGTTCGGCGCAGCCATAGGGATACTTGTCCAGCGTCATCATCAGTGCCGGAACATCGAAGGCAGGAGAGCGGGTGACGTTGACCGACACCGACGAGCCAACCAGCAAGCTATCGGCCAGGAGGTTGCCGTCCACCGTCAGGCTGCTGTTCGGCGCAATCTTGATGTTGCGGCGTGTCGTGACCGGAAGAACCGATGGACGCACGGGAATGATCAGCACCTGCTCCAGCGAAATACCGCTGGCATTGCTGACCCTGATCGCGATCTCCCCCTCACCGGGAAATTCGCCCGTCAAAGGCACTGTCAGGGACGTCTTCCCACCCTTCTCCAGTCTCTTTACCTCAGAGAATTCGCCCTGATCCACGGTCACAGCCATGTTGCTGGTGACATCTATCTTGTAATCACCTGCCTCGCCATCGGTGTTGGCAATGTCGAGCCGCAACTGCGACACGTCGCTTGGGCTGAGGAACTTTGGTGCGCTGGCAGTCACAACCACCGGATCGCGAATGACGACATCCGAAACCGCATGGCCGACTCCGGTCTTGGTCCAGGCAACCGCCATGACCCGCGCCGTGCCGTTGAATTGCGGAATATCGAAACTGACCGTCTCCTTGCCCTCACTATCCAATTCAACCGGACCGGCAAAAAATGCAACGAGCTTCTCTTTCGGCGGGCTGCCCTGCAGCGCAACCTGCCCGCCATCGCCACCGGTTCTGAGACGCCCAGTGGCACCGAGCGAACCATCGATCAGGCGGCCATAGATATCGCGGATTTCAAGCCCAAGCCTACGCTGGCCGAAATACCATTCATCCGGTTTCGGCGGCTCGTAGCGGGTGAGGTTCAAAATGCCGACATCCACGGCTGCAATCGTCACATAGGCCTTGTCCCCAGCACCCGCACCGGAGACATGCACCGGAATCTGCAGCGCCTGTCTTGGCAATGTCTGCTTGGGAAGATCGAGCGCGATGCCGAGCTTGCGCTCGCCCGGATCGACCGCAAGCCACTTCACGCCAATGGCGCGCATCGGCATGCGGCTTTCCTGCGCATCGCCGGGGCGGAACAGGGTTGCCGTCACATAGGAGCCAGCGCCCCAATCTTCGGTCACCGGGATTTCGACTTCGCCGCCCTTGTCACCGATCTCGACATTCTGCACCGAGATCAGCTTTTCGGAACCTGCGACCACCATCAACTGTCCGGCGTAACGGGAGGTGACCTGAAGCTTGGCGGTCTCGCCGACCTTATAGCTTTGCTTGTCGAGCGCGATTTCCAGCGCATCCGGCGTCTCGGTCGAGCTTGCGGTGACGAACCAGCCAGCATCGAATTCCACGCTGGAGACTGCACCATCATTTTGTGGGGCTTCTACCTCCAGCCGGTAACGGCCCCAGTTGACGGGAACGGAAATCTCCGCACCATCCGATGTTACGGAAAGCGTACCGGTCTCTACCTGCTTGGTATGAACCACCGGCTCATAGCGCCAGGAATTGCCCTGACGATACCATTGATAATTGCGCTCGACCTTGATCAGCTTCCAGGTGAGGTCCTTCATGGCCTGCCTGCTGCCATTTGGCGCAAGGCTGATCACATGGAAACGGCCGATGGAGTTTTCCGCCAGATCCCCCGAGAATTGCGGCTTGATGCCGATCATGTTGGCGTCGGACTTCACCGGCAATGTCAGCGAACGCTCCACCGCACGGCCGCCCGCCTCGCGCATGCGGACCGTGATGTTGCCCGACAGGAACTGCGTGGTTGAGGGAAGATCACCAAGCTCCACCGGGAAGCTTGCCTTGCCGTTTTCATCCAGGGCAGGAAGATTATCGAGCGTCGTGCGGCTTTCCTCTTCCGTCTCCTCATCCGCAAGGCCGAAGAAGTAGCCTTCGAAGGCCGGGTTGGTGCGCGTCGGCTTCAGCGCCACTTCGCCTTCCAGCTCAAGTCCTGCCGCCGGTGCGCCATAGAGATAGCGGCCATCGACGTCGATCTCGGTCTCACCCGCCGGATCGATCTCCTTCGATGCGCTGGTCAGCTCGAATTCGGTGCGATCAGGAACGAAATCATCGACCAGAAAGGATTTTTCGCTGATCGCGCTGGCCTTTGGATCAGTGTAAATCCGCATCGTCCAGGGCCCACGCATGGCAGATTCCTGAAGTGGCAGATCTACCGCGTGACCGCCGAGCGCCTTGCCATCACTGACGAAGCGCCGATCCTCGACGCCGTCAGGGCGCGAGAAGATAAATGTCAACGGCAGGTTTTCGATCGCATTGCCTTCGACATCGCGCGAAAGTGCGGATGCATGCACCGTTTCACCAGCGCGGTAGATACCGCGCTCCGTCCAGCTGAACACATCGATGGCACCGGGTGCGGCGCGACCGGTCACGCCGCGGTCGGAAAGATCGAAGCCAGCGCGTGTCATGTCGAGGAAGACATAGTCCTTTTCGCCATTGCGCGCTGTTATGATGGCAGGCGCCTGTCCTGCAGAACCTCGCATCAAGCCTGCGGAAAATGTTGCACGGCCTTGGCCATCCGTAGTGGCGGAACCGAGCACTTCGTTGTTCTTGGCCAGAAGCTGAAGCGAGACGCCTTTCAATGGTTCGGCCGTACTCAGAGCCCGCACAAAAACATTGAGACCATCGGTTCCGGCATAGGTGGTGATGCCAGTATCGGAAATCAGAAACCACTGAGTGGCGCGCGCGTCCCAGTTTTCCGGAGCCGTGCCGGGCGGAACAGCAGTCATGACATAAATACCGGGCTTGCGATCCGGCAGAGCCTCGTCCACCGGGAAACTTGTGACCACGTCCTTGTTCAGTTCGGTCTGGATATCGATCCCGCCCTGCCAGACGAGTTCCCCCAACTCGTTCTCGATCTTTTCGGCGCCATAGCCATCCATCTGGGTAAGGAACTGTGAATTGGCCAGAAGCGAGGTGATGTTGCGATCGCCTACACGATAAAGCTTCAAATCCGCATGATCGATATTGACCGAGACGAGCGGAATGCCGCGACGCGCCGTGCCGGGAAGCACGAAGTTATCGCCGGTGAAGCGCACCGAGCCTGCGCGGTCGCGCACGTAAATGTCGAGATCAACCTGCTTCTCCAGCGGCTCTTCCACGGAGGACGGCAGGCCGGCGCGAAGGGCTATCTTGTATTTCTGCCCATGGGTCAGACCTTCCACGCAAATCTCGCTGCCCTTGGCTTCGAGCGCTTTTGGCGCAGCGCCATCGAGTGTTACGAAGGGCGAATAATCGGCATTCTTGACCAGGGGCTCTGAGAACTGAATGCAGGCACGCGGCGTCACGCTATCGTTGTCAACCGTGTTGTTAACGACGCGGAAGCCCTGGCGGGTGCGAAGATCGTTATAGGCCGTGCGTGTCTTGGCGACATCCGAAAGCGCAAGGCTTGCCTTGTAAGAATTCAGCGCCGCGCGATAGTTCTGACCCTTCTCGAACGCCTGAGCCAGCCGGTTCAGCGCCGTCAACCGAGCGCTCTGCGTTCGGCTGAACTGGTAGGCGTTGAGCGCTGCCGCTGGTGCCTCGCCGAGAATTTCATAATTGTTTTCGACCTTCGCTTCGACGGAGGAAAGTTCAGCCCACAGATCACCATTTTCTGGGTTGAGAGAAAGCGCGGACTTATAGACTTCCACAGCCTGCGGGATGTCGAATACCGCTTGCTGGCGGGCCTGCGACAGCAGGGCATCAAGCCCTTGCGTGTCATCGGCCTGCGGCAGGTTGGCCTTCAGCTTTCGCGCCTGCTGGTAGAGACTGTCCTCGACGAAGGAGAGACGCTGCGGTGCGCCAAGGTCTGGCTCGCTGGCTGCTTCGACGATCTTGCCGGCGACAGCGCCCGGAAAGGCGTTAAGCTGGTTGTAATCCGACTTCAGAAAACACCACTTCACCTTGGGGTTATAGGTGAAGGCCTTGCAGCCCTTGTCATCGATGCAAATGCTCTTGCACTGGTCGAGCGAGACATTCTGCTCGGTGCGCAGATCGAAACCGAAATAGTCGCCATTTGCGGTCGTCACCACCTTGCGCGTCGCATCCTGTGCCAGGAGCGGAGATGCGGTCAAAGCGGCAAGAACAAGAGCAAAAGCGTGCGAAACGACGCGAAAGGACATCGGTCTCTCCCCGAAAACACAATGATCGGCGCGACTTTGGTCCTATTCAAGCTTCTTTGTCAACGGAGCCTTATGTCTGCGCCTGCCACTCCCGGCGCAAAAGTGCATATTGCATTGTATTCTCGTAAAGCGGGTGTCCAGCCTCGTTCTTGGTGAAGGAAATGAAGTCCAGGAACAGCCCTTCGCGGCGCATCCCGAGCCTCTCGCATAGCTTCTGAGAGGCATAATTATTATCTTCGACGTAGGCGTAGAGGCGACGTATCTGCCTCTCGACGAAAAGCCAGCGAAACAGGGCGCGAGCCGCTTCCTGCGCGTAGCCACAGCCGGCATAGTCGCCATTAAAATTCCACCCAACGGACAGCGTATCACCCTCCTCATCGGCAATGGCAAAGAGATCGCCGATCACCCTGTCATGCTCGGTGGAATAGACTGCAATATAGTCATCGGAGCCGCCACGCTTGCTTGCTTCTGCCTCGGCCTCTTCGAGGTTTTGAAGCCGTTGCGAGAGAAAGCAGTTCGGCCGCGGATCGCGCAAATAGGCAAGCAGGTCCTGCGCGTCTTCCGCCTTGAAGTTTCTGAGAGCCAAACGTGTCGTTCTAATCTCGTCCATTTACGTCTCCTGAGAGTGGCACCTTCTGGTGCCAACAAATTGGCGAGCACGGCCATCCGTTGAAAAAACAACAACATTATGTCGAGCAGGCTTGGTCATTCGGCTGCCCTTACGTCAACTCCTCCATTCGTTGCCGCCTTGCAACGGATCGAGGATTTCAGCTTGCAATCATCTGCTAATTGAATGCGACGTCGTGGACACAGGAGGAACTCGCGCGCAGTGTCACGGCATTCGGCGGGGGCTGATTCAGAAAGGTTTTCAAATGAGAAACGTCTTCAAGCTTGCTGCACTCATGGCAGCGCTTGCTTCTACCACCGCCTATGCGGCTGACCTTGCCGTTCAGACCGAACCGGCAGTCGTTGCCGATCCAGGCGGCTTCTACATCGGTAGCCTGAACAGCCTGACATTTATGGACGACACAAACTTCTCGATCGTTGGCGCTGGCGTCAACACCGATTACGATGTCGGTTACTACAGCGCATTTCGCGCCGGTTACAGCTTCGGCTCTTACGACTTCGTTTCCCCACGCGTGGAACTTGAAGTCGGTTACGGCCGCTCGGATGTCGATACGCACACGGTGAACGGCGTGGGCGCTGCTGGCTCCTTCGGCTCCGCCCGCAACTTCCAGGGCTACGTCAACGGCTACATCGACGTTCCGACCGGCACGGCCTTCACCCCTTACTTCGGTGGCGGTATTGGCGCGATGAACCTCAAGCTTCGTGATCAGGGCACAGCTGGTCCTGGCGTGATCATGAACGACAGCGACACGGCATTTGCATACCATCTGGATGCAGGCGTGGGCATCGAGTTGAACACCATCTCCTTCCTGCGTGACAGCGCGCTGTTTGCCAACACCACCTTCGATATCGGCTATCGTTACACGGGTGCGGACAACTTCGACTTCACCGCAGCAGACGGCACGGTTTCCAGCACAGACTTCAAGAGCCACGCCATCACCGCCGGCTTCCGTCGTCAGTTCTGATCGAACAACGGTCGCTCCGAATGAAAAGGGATCGCGCCGTGCGCGGTCCCTTTTTTGTTGAGGCGAGTGGTTTGAAAGTCGAATAGCGCTAGTGCGAGAGCGAACCCAAAGCGCCGCGCACTTTATCTCGATTTGCTGGAAAGTTTCCCAAAGGCTTTTAGAAGACCGTTCTCGGAGATCACCAGATAGTCTTCCATCTTCTCGCTTGCCTCTGCAAACCTGTCCTCTTCGCACAGAGTGACGATCTCCTCGTTCATGTCGACGAAGGGCGAGTGCAGCAGACGCGGATCCTCAATGAGAGCAAAGCCCAGACGAAGCTCGGCCGACACCCTTTCATAAAGCTCGCTCAATCGCTCGCTATCGGCAAGCGCGACCACAGCGGAGTGGAACGCCATATTGGCGCTGCCGACCTCGAGCCAAAGCTCCTGCTCGCGCTTCTGCTTGGCCTCCTCCACCGCCTGGCGCATGGCTTTGACAGATTCATGCAGGCGCCACGCTTTGCGGAGCGCCCCGCACTCGAGCATGCGCCGCACGCGGTAAATATCCATGATCGAAGCCATGGTCGGCGTCTGCACGAAAACGCCGCGATTGGTCTCGTGCCGCAGAAGACCCTCTTTCGTCATGATGCGAAAGGCCTCACGCAGAGAATTGCGTGACACTTCCAGATGCTCGCTGAAGGCTGCTTCCGATATACGCTGACCCGGTCTGAGTTCGCCCGAAATCAGCATGAGGCGGATGCGCTTGGCGATCCAGTCGGACAGCGGCATGCTTTCACGTGTGTCTGTCACAGGCTTCCTCGCTTCTTCTTGCGCGGTCTTCAGATAACAAAAGACTGGAGGAATCAAGCAATAGTTTCAACGGCTTTAACGGCTGCGCCGCCAGGACGAGGAAGTATTGTCCAAGACGTCACTGTTGACCTGAGAAACGGCATATGAATGAACAAAACAAAAAAATTGTTGAACAATATTGACATCACAAACAAACCATCCATGATGACCTGATAAGCATCCGCGAGGGGCGGGTGACGATAAGAACAGGAAAACTCTCATGCAGCAGACCGAGCAAATGCCCGGCCGCACGAACGCGGCTGCGTCCAAAACAAACTCCAGACGCTTTGCACTGCTATCTGCCATCTTCCTGATGGCGACATCGGCCATCGGCCCAGGCTTCATCACACAGACGGCGACATTCACGACGCAGTTGGGCGCCGCCTTCGCCTTCGGCATTCTTGCCTCCATCCTCATCGACTTCGTCGTCCAGCTCAACATCTGGCGCATCGTCACACTGACGCGTATGCGCGCCTCCGACATTGCCAATGCAGCCATTCCGGGATCAGGCTATCTTCTCGCCATCCTGGTCATTATCGGCGGTCTGTTCTTCAACATTGGCAACATCGGCGGCACCGGCCTTGGGCTCAACGCCATGTTTGGCCTCGACCCGAAGATCGGCGGCGCTATCAGCGCGGTCTTCGCTATCGCCATCTTCCTTTCCAAGCGCGCTGGCCTGGCGGTTGACCGCTTCATCATATTCGCTGGGATCGTGATGATCGTGCTGACGCTCTATGTCGCGTTTGTTTCTGCACCGCCCGTCGGTGATGCGTTCCGCCAGACGTTCCTGCCGGACACGATCAATTTCGCAACGATTACCACCATCGTGGGCGGCACCGTTGGCGGCTACATCACCTATTCCGGCGCTCATCGTCTGCTGGACCGCGGCATGGTCGGCATCGAAAATCTACCCGCCGTCAACCGCGCAGCACTGACGGGTATCGCCGTCACCGGCATCATGCGCTACGTGCTGTTTCTTGCCATTCTCGGCGTCGTCGCCAGCGGTGTCATCATCGATACCTCCAGCCAGGCGGCCAACCCGGCCGGTCAGGCATTCCGCTCGGCTGCGGGTGATCTCGGCTTCCGTCTGTTCGGCATCATCTTCTGGGCAGCCGCGATCACGAGCGTCATTGGGGCGGCCTATACCTCCGTTTCATTCCTGCCAGTCTTCAAGCAGGACATGAGCGAGCGCGCCCGCAACATCGCGACGGTCATCTTTATTGCCGTGTCGCTCGTCGCCTACATTCTGATCACCACGCCGCCTGCGGCCATGCTGGTCTTCGTCGGCGGTCTGAACGGCCTGATCCTGCCGATTGGCCTTAGCATCTTCCTTTTCGCCGCATGGAAGCGTGAAGACCTGATGGGCGGTCATCGCTACTCCCGCGTCCTGCTCGGCCTCGGCGTCCTGACCTGCGCATTGACATGGTACATGGGCTACAAGTCTGCTGGCACGATCTTCGGCCTGCTCGGTCTTTGATAAGACTGTGACAAAAAACACGTGGCCGCCCCGGGTGGCCACGCTTACCAAAACGGTTCAGGAGAACACCACCATGGCGCATATCGACCTCAACAGCGATCTTGGCGAAAGCTACGGCGCATGGAGCATGGGCGACGACGAAGCGATGCTCTCCATCGTCTCCAGCGCCAATATTGCCTGCGGTTTTCACGCGGGCGATCCGACCGGCATTTTCAAGACCGTGAAGGCGGCAACTGCCAATGGCGTGGTGATCGGCGCGCATGTGTCCTATCCTGACCGCGTCGGCTTCGGCCGTAGAGATATGGACGTAACGCCGGAGGATCTGATCGCTGACGTGATATACCAGATCGGCGCGCTGAAAGGCATTGCCGCTGCCGCTGGAACCACGGTTCGCTACGTCAAGCCACACGGTGCGCTTTACAATCGCATCGCCCACGATTCCAAGCAGGGACAGGCCGTCGTTGACGGCATCAAAGCCGTCGATCCATCGCTGGTGCTGATGGGTCTCGCCAACGCGCCAATTCTCGATCTGGCACGCAAGGCGGGACTTTCCGTTGTGGCAGAAGCTTTTGCCGACCGTGCCTATACGCCGGATGGACAACTCGTGTCCCGTCGCGAGAAGGGTGCGGTCCTCCACGATGCCGATCAAATTGCCGACCGCATGGTGCAACTGGCCCGCCAGGGAACGCTGGAAGCCATTGACGGAAGCATCATCAAGATCGAGGCGCAATCCATCTGCGTTCACGGCGATAGCCCAGGCGCGGTCGATATTGCACGCGAAATTCGCCGCCGGTTTGAAACGGACGGTATTGCCGTTCGCTCTTTCACCTCTTGAACGATAGGAGCGGCCAATGACCATCCCTACATCGCACACCGCCAAGAATGTCGAGCTTGCACAAAAAGCACGCGCCAGCTACCGCGCCGGTCTCGTGCAGCCGACCTCCGGTATCGCGCCGGGCTTCACGCAAGCCAACATGATCGTGCTGCCGCGCGACTGGGCCTTCGACTTTCTGCTTTATGCGCAGCGCAATCCAAAGCCTTGCCCTGTACTGGACGTCTCCGATCCCGGCTCACCCACCACGCTTCTGGCGCCCGGTGCTGATCTACGGACCGATCTGCCGCTCTACCGGATCTGGCGTGATGGCAAGCTCGCTGAGGAAACCCATGATGCCACGTCGGCCTGGGCCGAATGCGACGATATGGTGGCCTTCCTGATCGGCTGCAGCTTCACCTTTGAAACGCCGATGGTGGAAGCGGGTATCGAAATCCGTCACATGACGGACAAGAGCAATGTTCCCATGTATTTGACGAACCGCGCCTGTCGTCCTGCGGGACGCCTGAAGGGCAATATGGTGGTCTCAATGCGGCCGATCCCGGCATCGCGGGTTGCGGATGCGGCGACGATTTCCGGTCGCTTCCCGGCTGTTCATGGCGCACCAATGCATATCGGCATGCCAGAGGAACTGGGCATCACCGATCTCGCGAAGCCGGATTTTGGCGATCCTGTGCGCATCGAGCCCGGCGAAGTGCCGGTGTTCTGGGCTTGCGGCGTGACCCCGCAGGCGGCGGTCATGGCGTCTGGCGTGCCCTTTGCCATCACCAATGCGCCGGGCCATATGTTCATCACAGATATTCCCGATTCCGCCTATCACGCGTGAGGATATGATGCGTTTTCTTCCCGTCAGTCTCACGACGATCCTGGTCGAACTAGCCGATCTTGATGAGACGCTTGCGCTTTTCGCCTCTCTCGAAAACGATCCGGTCGACGGCGTCGAGGAGACCGTTCCAGCGGCCCGCACCCTGATGATCCGCTTCCGTCCGGAAAAGATCGATCGCAAAGCGCTAGCCGCGGAACTTTCCCGTCGCGACCTGACGGCGAAGATCCCGCCTTCGGATCAACTGGTTGAAATCCCGGTTCGTTACGATGGCGAAGACCTTGCCGATGTCGCAGGTCTGACGGGACTGAGTGTTGATGAAGTTGTTCGCCGCCATACGGAGAGCGAGTTCACTGTCGCCTTTTGTGGCTTTGCACCGGGCTTCGGCTATCTTGTTGGTGGCGATCCGGCGCTGCATGTGCCGCGGCGTCTAAGCCCGCGCACGCGCATTCCGGCGGGCTCTGTGGCGCTGGCGGGTGCCTTCAGCGGAGTCTATCCGCAAAACAGTCCAGGCGGCTGGCAGATCATCGGCACAACGCCGGTGAAAATGTGGGACATCGACCGAGATCCCGGCGCGCTGTTCCAGCCAGGCTACCGGGTCCGTTTTGTCGACATGGACAAGGTGACGGGAAAGATCAGCCTACCGGCGTCTGCTCCTGCGAAGCAGGCTACCGAACCGTCGAGAGAAAAACCACATTTCGAAGTGCTTACAGCACCCATGCCCGCGCTTTTTCAGGACCTCGGCCGCTTCGGACAGACCGGTCAAGGCGTTTCCGCCTCCGGTGCGCTTGATCGCGGCGCCTTCAATGCGGCAAACCGCATCACCGGCAATCCACATAACACGCCCTGTTTGGAACTGACGCTCGGCGGCTTTTCCTTCCGCGCCTCGAGCCGGGCCGTGATCGCTCTTGCCGGAGCCCCCTGCCCCATTACCATCGAGACGGCACACGGGCGCTTCACAGCCGATATATACACGCCGATCTCGCTTGAGTCCGGCGACGTGGTCACGTTTGGCCAACCTTCCAAGGGCATGCGCTGTTATCTCTCCGTCCGCAGCGGCTTTGACGTCGAGCCGGTGCTGGGAAGTTTCGCTACCGATACGCTGGCCATCGTCGGGCCTAAGCCGGTGGTCGCTGGCGCGATCCTGCCGCTCAAAAGCGAAGCCAAGACGCTGTCTAGCGTTGCCATCGATGAAGTTGCGAGCTTCGAACCGCCGTCCGTAGACGATGTTGTCACGCTCGACGTCGTTCTCGGTCCGCGCACCGACTGGTTCTCGCAGAGGGGTATCGAGACGCTGACAAACCAACTCTGGCAGGTGACACCGCAATCCAACCGCGTGGGCATTCGCCTGGCAGGTGAGATTCCTGTGGAACGCCGCGATAGCGCAGAACTGCCGAGTGAGGGCACCGCCACAGGCGCAATCCAGATTCCCCATAGCGGCCAGCCGGTGCTCTTCCTTGCCGATCATCCGCTGACCGGCGGCTATCCGGTGATCGGAGCCGTGGCGGAGTATCATCTCGATCTCGCGGGGCAGATCCCCGTCAATGCCAAAATCCAGTTCCGCCCGATCGGGCCTTTCGCCGACATCACAGCCAAGAACATTTGAATCCGAGGAGAATAGCGATGAAGAAAGTTCTGATTGCCAATCGCGGCGAAATCGCTGTCCGGATCATTCGCGCCTGCGCGGATTACGGTCTCCAGTCTGTCGCCGTCTATGCCGACCCGGATCAGGATGCGGTGTTCGTGCGCATGGCGGATGAGGCCTATGCGCTGGAAGGTGTGCGCCCTTCGGAAACCTACCTCGATATCCCCAAGCTGATTGCCATCGCGAAGCGTTCGGGTGCGGACTCCATCCATCCCGGCTACGGTTTTCTGTCCGAACGCGCCGAATTTGCGCAAGCCGTGCTTGATGCAGGCCTGATCTGGATCGGCCCTGACCCGAAGGTGATCGAAGCATTGGGCGACAAGGTCGAGGCGCGACGCATCGCGACGAGCGTCGGCGCGCCGCTCGTTGCTGGGAGCGACGGTCCGGTGGACACCGCGGCAGAAGTCATCGCCTTTGCCGAAGAACACGGCCTGCCGGTCGCCATCAAGGCCGCCCATGGCGGCGGTGGACGCGGCCTGAAGGTTGCGTGGAAAATGGAAGAGATAGCCGACCTTTATGAATCCGCCGTCAGAGAGGCGACGGCCGCGTTCGGTCGTGGCGAATGCTTCCTCGAACGTTTTCTCGATCGGCCGCGCCACATCGAAGCGCAGGTTCTGGCCGACAGGCACGGTAACGTGCTGGTGCTGGGTACCCGTGACTGCTCGCTGCAACGCAGAAACCAGAAGCTGATCGAAGAAGCGCCTGCTCCCTTCCTCTCGGACGAGCAAAGGCAGAAGATCCACTCCTCTGCCAAGGCCATCTGTGCTGCAGCTGGATATAGCGGTGCTGGCACTGTTGAGTTTCTGCTGGGCGTCGACGGTACGATTTCGTTTCTGGAGGTTAATACCCGCCTTCAGGTTGAGCACCCCGTTACCGAGGAAACGACAGGTATCGATCTGGTCATCGAACAGTTCCGCATCGCCGAAGGCAAGTCGCTGCGTGTTCTGGAGACGCCGGAACCTCGCGGCCACTCGATGGAGTTCCGCATCAACGCCGAGGATCCGGGCCGTGGATTCCTGCCCACACCCGGCGCCATCACACTCTTCGATCCGCCCGCCGGCCCTGGCGTTCGTCTCGATAGCGGCGTCGTGACTGGCTCAAGCGTGCCTGGCGTGTTCGATTCTCTGATGGCGAAGCTGATCGTCACCGGTGAAAATCGCCAGCAAGTGTTGCAACGCGCGCGCCGTGCCCTGAAAGAGTTCAAGATCGAAGGTGTGGCGACCGTTTTGCCTTTCCACCGTGCGGCGCTGGAGTCGGACGACTTTGCAGGCAAGGATCGTTTCAACGTCCACACCCGCTGGATCGAAACCGACTTCGCCGCAATGCCGCATGCGATGGAGCGCCCTGTCCAAGCAGAAGATCCATCCATCCAACGCACCTACCTCGAAATCGATGGCAAGCGCGTTTCCGTGGGTCTACCCACCGTTCTCCTCTCCGCCCTCGGCAAAGTCGGCACCGTATCTCCGATTGGTTCGGATAGCGCAGCCGTTCAAAAGGATGGCGAGATCGCCGCTCCCGTTTCAGGCACGTTGCAATCCTTCAAGGTTGAAGATGGGCAGAGCGTCTCCGAGGGAGACCTCTTGGCGGTGATGGAAGCCATGAAGATGGAAACGCAAATCATTGCCACGAAAAGCGGCAAGATCCGCCTGTTGGTCAAGGAAGGCGATTATCTCCAGGCTGGCGCCGCGCTAATGTCGATCGATTGATCGCGCTTGGGGGAAAGGCGCAAACTCCGCCCTTTCCCCAACACTCTGTGCGCCTACAATCAACATCGCGCCTTTGTCACGTTCTCCTGAGGGAACACATCCCACACTCCGAGGTTAGGCCCATCAACCAACGGAGGTTCCCATGAGTTCGGAGAAAGAAGTCGACAAGATCCATGCGGATGCAAAACCGCAATTTGCGCCGGGCAAAAAGACCTCGGGCAATAACGGCGTTGCAAGCGCCAAACCCACTGTCATTACTGGATCTGACGACGCGACAGCCAACAAACTCCCGCCGGGTGAAAAAAAGCCTGAAAAGGACTGGGACGTAAATTACGACGAGCGTGAAATGAACGAGGGCGATTTCCGGGGCTAGGAGCACAGGAAACCCCCTCCACCTGGCGAAGCTCGTGTTCAGGGAACTTTCGATGCCATGCCGAATTTAAGAGACATGGCAAATACCGCTAGACCCGCACAGGCGCAGAACCATCAACCCGACATTCGCGACCGGTTGATCGTGGCGCTCTATGCGCAATTAAAGGCGGAGCGAGACACGCGTGAAGCGATGGAATGGGTCGCTCGCCACGGCGGACTATCGCCGGAGGTGATGGAGGCTATGACTTCTGACCCCGTCCCGGCGTTCTCGCAGGACGATCTGGTCGCAGTAGAGCGCATCATCGAGCGGGATCGTTCCGACCGATCCAAAGTGCAAGAAAGCTGACAAATGGCCCCGAGAGCCGTGTGGAGAGGTAGCATCAAATTCGCTGATTTTCAGTGCGATGTCGGACTCTACACAGCCATCTCGTCGTCGGAGAAAATCTCATTCAACATCATTAATCGCAAAACGGGTAATCGTGTCGAGCGACAGTACCTGGATAGTGAAACTGGCGATAAGGTCGAGCGCGACCAACAGGTTAAAGGTTACGAACTTGAGAATGGCGATCATATCGTCATAGAGGGCGATGAGCTTGCCGAGCTGTTGCCAGATGCCAACAAGACAATCCGGATCAAGAATTTCCTCGATTGTACCGAAATCGATAAGCTCTATTTCGACAAGCCCTATTACCTCTCGCCTTCCACGGACGAGGACCGTGAAGCCCTATCGCTTCTGGCGCAAACGCTGAAAGACCGCCAGGTCGCGGCACTTGCGGAAGCGATACTCTTTCGCCGGAACCGAATGCTATTGATCCGGCTCGATGGCGATGCGCTGATCGCCACGACATTGAACTATGATTACGAGGTGCGCTCGCAAGCCGCCGCATTCAAATCCATTCCCGATATCGAATTCGATGATGAGATGCTGGAACTTGCAGGTCACATCATCAAGAAGCGGGCAGGCAAGTTCGATCCGTCGCATTACAGCGACCGCTATAATGATGCTCTGACAGAACTCGTGCAGGCGAAAATCGAAGGCAAGACGATCAAGAAGCGCGAGCCCGAGAAGCGCGATAACGTCATTGATCTGAAAGAAGCGCTGCGCCAGAGCGCCGGTGCCTCTGACAAAAAGGCTACCAAGCCCAAGTCATCCGGCACCGCCAAAAGCAAGAAGGCAAGTTGATCCATGGGCCTTCAAACCTATAATCAGAAGCGCAAATTCGACAAGACGCCGGAGCCGAAAGGCGAAGCGGCTGCCACCGCCGGCAACAGTTTCGTGGTGCAGAAACACGATGCCCGGCGGCTGCACTACGATTTCCGCCTGGAAATGGACGGCGTGCTGAAGAGTTGGGCGGTGACCAAAGGCCCGAGTCTCGATCCGAATGAAAAGCGGCTTGCCGTTCATGTCGAGGATCATCCGCTAAGCTATGCGGACTTCGAAGGCACCATTCCGAAGGGACAGTATGGCGGCGGCACAGTTATCGTCTGGGATCGCGGCACCTGGTCTTCAATCGGCGATGCGAAGAAGGCCTATAGCAAAGGCCACATGGAATTCGAACTCGACGGCGAGAAGCTGAAGGGCCGCTGGCATCTGGTACGGATGAAGGGAAAACCAGACGAGAAAAGGGAAAACTGGCTGCTGATCAAGGCGCATGACGAAGAGGCCAGCGACACAATCGATCTGCTCGACAAGGCTGCCGATTCCGTCAAGACCGGTCGCAGCATCGAGCAGGTGGCGAAAAAACCCGAGGACACTTGGAATTCCAAGCCGGTGTCTTCAAAGGCCAAAAGCGCGGGGACCGTCAGCAAACAGGTGCATGATTTCCCAAAGGGCAGCCGCAAGGCTGCAATGCCCTCCTTCATAAAGCCCGCCTTGGCGACCTTGAAGAACCGGGCGCCGGAAGGATCTCGTTGGCTGCACGAAATCAAGTTCGACGGGTATCGTCTGCAGGCCAGGATCGAGAAGGGTGAGGTCGTGCTCCTCACCCGTAGCGGGCTGGACTGGACGGAGAAATTCGGAGAGGCCATCCGCCAATCGCTCGCCGCACTGCCGGTGGAAACTGCCATCATCGACGGCGAACTGGTTGTCGAAAAGCAAAGTGGCGTTTCCGACTTCTCCGCACTTCAGTCCGATCTTAGCGAGGGTCGGCATGATCGTTTTCGCTACTACCTCTTCGACCTGCTCTATCTGGATGGCCGGGACCTGCAGGAAGCGCCACTTGTGGATCGCAAGGCGTTGCTGGAAAAACTGTTACCCTCCGACGACCCTGTGCTGCGCTACAGCGCGCATTTTCAAGAGGACGGAGAAAAGGTTCTCCAGAATGCCTGCTCGCTTGGACTGGAAGGTGTCATCTCTAAGGTCGCCGAGTCTCCCTACGTCTCCGGGCGCAAGGGACAGTGGATTAAGTCCAAGTGCAGCAGCGGTCAGGAATTTGTCATCGGAGGCTATACGCTGTCTTCCTCATCGGACGAGGCTATCGGCTCTCTGGCGCTTGGCGTTTACGAGAATGGCAAGCTTCGGCATGTCGGCCGGGTGGGAACCGGCTTCACCGGCGCGACCGCAGAGATGATCTTTAACAGGCTCAAACCTCTGACACAGACAGAAAGTCCCTTCTCGCAGAAGCTGACAGCACTTGCCCGGCGCGATCTTCACTACGTCAAACCAGAGCTTGTCACGGAAGTCGAGTTTCGTGGCTGGTCCGGCGATGGCAATCTTCGCCACGCCTCCTTCAAAGGGCTGCGCGAAGACAAGGCACCCAAGGAGGTCAGCCGGGAGACGGAAGACGTAACAAAGTCTAAGACAGATGGCGCAACACAGGCACCACAGACGAAGATCAAATTCACCCATCCCGAGCGGGTCTATTGGCCGGATCAGAAGACTAGCAAGGCAGACCTGGCAGACTATTATGCGACGGTGTGGGAGTATATTGCACCCTACGTCACCAATCGCGCACTTTCCCTGCTCCGCTGCCCGGAAGGGATCGACGGCCAAACATTCTTCCAAAAGCACCCCTGGCGCGGTATGAACAAAGCGATCGGTTCGATTAAGGACCCGAAAGACCGCGCGGGCGAACCGCTTGTGGTCATCAGCGATTTCGATGGCATGATGGCGCTCGTTCAATCCGCAGTGCTTGAAATTCACCCTTGGGGTTCGAGCACCAAGGCTTGGGAAAAGCCGGACTTGATCACCATGGATCTCGATCCGGGGAAGGACGTGGTATGGAGCGCGGTGGTCGAAGCCGCGCTTGATCTCAAATCCCGGCTGGAAGCGGCGGGGTTGGCAGCATTCGTAAAGACTTCCGGCGGCAAGGGCCTGCATGTCGTCGTACCCCTTGAGCCGAAGGCGGGCTGGGCCAAGGTAAAGAGTTTTGCGAAAAAGCTTGCGACTGACATGGGCAGAGATGAGCCGGATAAATATCTGGCTGTCGCAACGAAGGCCAAACGCAATGGTCGCATTTTCATCGATTATCTGCGCAATGGGCGCGGAAGCACGGCGGTCGCACCCTATTCCACTCGTGCGAGGGCTGGCGCGACTGTGTCGATGCCGCTCGAATGGTCCGAGCTTTCCACTGTCAAAGGACCGGCGGAGTTCAACGTGAAGAACACGCCGAAGCACGTCAAGGAGAGGAAGACAAACCCATGGGCCGAATTCTGGGCATCCGCCAAGCCGCTTCCTGGTTAAGATGAACGTGGATTTCTAGGACTGTAAGCTCTTCTTCAGCGCGTCCATGATATTGATGACATTGCCGCCCTTTTTCACCGGCCCTGGCGAGGTCTTTGTCTTCGACTTCGGCCCGCTCTTCGCTTTTGTCTTCAGCAGCTTCTGTACCTTTTTCTGCACGGTATCTTGTACCAGAGACGGCTTCCAATTCGTCAGTTGCTTGTCGATCTGCTTATCCAGCGCCTCTTGCAGCTCTTTGTCGATCTTTATCTTTTTGTCGATCGTATCGACGGCCTCGCGAACCTCGTCGCCATAATGCAGCGTCCAGAGGATGATGCCCTTGCCCGACGGCTCCAGCAGCACCGCGTGCTCGCGGCGGTAAAGCACCAGGCGGGCGATGCCCACCACCTTGTTGGCCTTCATCGCTTCACGAATGACGCTGAAGGCTTCTGCCCCGATCTTGTCTTCCGGTTTGAGAAAGTGCGGTCGATCGTACCAGATCCAATCGATGGAGCCTGCGGGCACGAAGGTCTGGATATCGATGGTTCTGGTGCTTTCCAGGGCGACCGCATCGATCTCGTCATCCTCGAGAAGCACGAAGTCACCGTCCTCCTTCGGGAAACCCTTCACCTGATTTTTTTCCGCTACGGGCCGGTGCGTGACACTATCCACGTAGCGGCTTTCCACGCGATTTCCGGTTTCGCGGTTGATGACGTGGAAACGGATCTTGCCGCTTTCAGAGACTGCGGGCGTGAGTGACACCTTTGCCGTGACAAGCGACAGTCTCAGGTGACCTTTCCAGAATGTCTGTCTCGGCATGGAAACTCCTCGGAGGCGACGATTTCTTCCAACAGCCTCTTCTAATCCCCGGAGCGGAGATGAAGTTCCCCGACTATCAGATCCAGCCCTCTCCTTCTTTCTGCAACAAAGGCGTGGAGAAGGCAGTACGGACGCGCAGTGGCCACTTTTGGTCGAGCTTTTCCAACGCCTCTCGCCAGCGCTCGGATTGCAGCATGGCAGCACCAACGACGACCGGCTCGATACCGGATGCACCCAACAGGGAGAGGCCCGCGACAATGGAGGTAC
Source organism: uncultured Agrobacterium sp. (assembly GCF_913777885.1). Taxonomy (NCBI): domain Bacteria; kingdom Pseudomonadati; phylum Pseudomonadota; class Alphaproteobacteria; order Hyphomicrobiales; family Rhizobiaceae; genus Agrobacterium; species uncultured Agrobacterium sp. The sequence continues at coordinate 77,781 of NZ_CAJYTV010000007.1, forward strand.
CGGAGGAAATAACATCGTCAATGAGCGCCACGCGCCTCCCTTGCAGAAGCGGCAGCATGCGGGGATCGACATAGAGGCGCTTTTCCTGCTGCGTCGTAATGGACGACATCGGCACCGAGAGCGCATCGAGATACCAGAATTTCCGCGACGTACCGAGCGGTACATAGCGTGAATGGCCGAGGCGACGCGCCACTTCGCTTGCGAGCGTCAGGCCAAGGGTGGGCAATCCCACGACCACATCCGGTTCGAAGGCCTTCAGCTTGGCAGCAAGATCATCCGCCAGCACCCCCAGCACCTCGAAGGAGGCCTGATTGATAATCAGGGAGGCCAGCGCATGCGCTCCATCGGCAAGCGGACGGATCGGCAAACGCAGTTGCCGCCCATCGTCCAACGTCACCGGGTAGAAGCCGACCTTCGTTCCTTCGGTGGGAAAGCTGCCTGGCTCATGTAGCTCCTGCCAGAACTCGTGAGGCTCCATCATGCGTCTTTCCCCATCATTTGTTTCCTCAACATCGTCTGCATTCCTGTTAAATTTCCTATTAAATTCAACGTACTTTTGCACTACAAATACCTCTGATATCCGGGCAACACTGCTCGGCTTCCACACACAAATCCCAAGGACTTCACTGATGACTGCGTCGATCATGACCGCCGAAGAGCTTTCCTATCTGACGGCGCTGCGTCGCGATCTGCATGCCCATCCAGAGCTTGGCTTCGAAGAGGAGCGGACGAGCCAGATCGTCGCCTCGCTGCTGGAGAAGGCGGGCATCTCCGTCCATCGCAGTCTGGGGATCACAGGTGTGGTCGGCACGCTTCAGGTGGGAAACGGCACGCGCCGGATCGGGCTGCGCGCAGACATGGACGCCCTTGCCATGCCTGAACTCGCGGAGCGACCGTATAAATCGACCAGACCGGGCAAGATGCATGCCTGCGGTCATGACGGACACACCGTCATGCTTCTCGGTGCTGCCCGCGTACTTGCGCAGACCAGAAACTTCTCCGGCACCGTACACTTCATTTTTCAGCCTGCGGAAGAGGGTCGCGGCGGTGCCAGGAAAATGGTCGAAGACGGGCTCTTCGAGCTTTTCCCCTGCGATGCGGTCTATGGTCTGCACAATATGCCCGGCCTCGATACTGATGAGATGGCGGTGGTGGAGGGGCCGCAGCTTGCGTCTTCCGACAGCTGGCGCGTGGTTTTCAAGGGCGTCGGTACCCATGGCGCAAAACCGCATCTCGGGCGCGATCCGATCACGGCCGCAGCAAGCTTTCTCGCTTCGCTGCAGAGCATTGTCGGACGTGTGGTCGATCCGCTGCAACCCGCAGTCGTCAGCGCCTGCTCGCTTCAGGCGGGGGATCCGAATGCGCTGAACGTGATTCCCGATCTCGTCCATATTGGCGGCACGGCCCGGGCCTATGCGGCTCATGTGCGCGATCAGTTGGAGGAAGAAATCGGCCGTCTGGCGCACGGCACTGCATCGATGTTTGGCATTGAGGCCAACTACGAATTCATCCGCCGCATCCCGCCTGTGGTCAATGAGGCGAGCGCGACCGAGCGCGCATTGAAGGCGGCGCGAAGCGTGTTCAGAGCCAAGGTGCGCACGGCCTTTCCGCCGTCCACTGCCGGTGACGACTTCGCTTTCTTTGCCAGCGAAGCACCGGGCTGCTACGTGTGGCTGGGCAACGGACCTGCCGTGGACGGCGCACTGCACCACAACACCTCCTACGATTTCAACGATGATGCGATCGCATCCGGCGTTGCCTTCTGGAAAACGCTGGTGGAGCAGGAATTGGCGGCGCAATAGCCGCGTTTACGCCAGAACCTCAAGCATCGGCGTTTCCAGTAGCTTTCCGGTCAGCACATCGGCAATGCCCATATCGGTCTGGTGTGGGCCGATATTGCACGCGAGCGTCGCGCCAAAGCAGGCCTTGAAGACGAGATAAGGCGGCTGCCACTCGACCACCTTGCCGACAGCCTCTCGCACCGCTTCGAAACCTGCGGCGACCTCGGTCAGCGGCGCATCGGACACAAGACCGGAGAGAGGTAGAGGCAGCAGAGCCGTCACCTTTCCGCCGGAGGCCACAGCCATACCGCCGCCCGCCGTGATAATCGCGTTGGCAGCGAGTGCCATATCCGTCTCGTTACCGCCAAAGACCGTCAGGTTATGACTGTCATGCGAGACGGTGGTCGCGAACGCGCCATTCCAAGTTCCCCATCCCGTCAGAAAACCTGTGCGCGTCACAGGCTCAGCCTTACCATGCCGGTGCGTGACGGAAATCATCGTTGTTGCCTCTGGCGGCACAACGAAGCCATCGATCACATCGGCTTCGATCTCTCCCCATTGGGTGAAGCGGGGTTTATCGATGGTGGCAAGACGCACGCGCTTTCCCTCGCTCTTCACCCGGAAATCCTGAGGCGAGCGCAGCGACAGCTTCATGGAATGTTTCAAGGGCGCCGCATCAACCGTGGGGACATCAATGATCATCCGCCCCTGTTCGGCAACCCGCGTGCCGCTGACCAGGACATGGCGGGCGGCAAATTGCGTCAGATCGTCGAAAATCACGATGTCGGCCCGGCGGCCCGTAGCTACAAGACCGAGATCGTTGCGCTGAAGGCGCGCGGCGGCATTGAGTGTCGCGGCCTGCAAAGCCCATTGCGGACGAAGACCGTAGCGCACCAGCCGCCTTACGACATCGTCCAACCCGCCACCCTTTAATAGATCGTCCGGGAAGACGTCATCGGTGCAGAGTGTTAGCGTCGGCGGCAGATGACCGAGCGTATTCAGGGCTTCGACAAATTCCGGCAGCAGATGATCGTGCGAGCCGCGCAGCTCGATCGTCAGACCGGCACGCAGCTTCGCCATCAAGTCCTCTGCCGAGGTCAGTTCGTGATCCGAGCTGACGCCGGCGGCCATGAAGGCGTTGAGATCGGCACCCGCCAAGCCACGCGCATGTCCGCAGATCAGCTTGTCGGCATGCAGTCCTTCCTGCAGAATAGCGCTCATGCGCGGATCGCGATCAATGACGCCACGCATATTCATGACTTCGGCGACACCACCGACTTCCGCCCAGAAGAGAATCTCGGCGAGCGCACTCGCATCGAAGTCGGCACCCGCCTGCTCCAATCCGGGCGCCGAAGGCACGCATGAGGGCGCAAGCAGGATAGTGCGAAGCGGCAAGCTGCGGCTGGCCGTTGACGCCCAACACATGCCATCCAGGCCATGCACATTGGCAAATTCATGCGGGTCCCAGACGATTGTCGTGACACCCTTGGCCACCACCGCCGCAGCATAAGCCGCCGGTGTGACCATTGAACTTTCGATATGCATATGCGTATCGATCAATCCCGGCGCGATGTAACCGCCGCTGGCGTCCAGCACGTGTGTCGCATCCTGCCGAGAGCCGGAAGAATGGACACTCGCAATCAGCGGGCCGACGAGGCCGATGTCAGCAGGCCGCAATTCGCCGGTCACGACATCCACCAGAGTGCCACCGGACATCAGGATATCGAAAGGCGCATCACCCCGCGCCGCTGCGACGGCACGAGTGCGCACATTCGCGTCATTCACGCCATCGCGATCGACAACGATCGACGTTTCGCTCATCGGCTTGCCTCTTGCAGAAGCGCGCCAAGAATGGCCTCTCGCGCAAATTCAGCATCGACGCTTTGCGCATAATGGGCATTGAAACGCTCGGCGTGGGCAGGCCGCGCCTCCACAACCGTTCGCCCTCGGGTAAGAACACCGTGCAATTCAATATCGATACGGGCCTGTTTCCAGGTAACTCTCTGTGGAGCGACGATGGCAACGGCAGCGCAAGGATCGTAAAGCGCCATGGCGTCGCGTCCCCGGCTGATGGCGATATTGATAAAGCCTTCCAGCATGTCGGCCAACAGCTTTGCGTTTTTGCCGCCCGCTTCACGGATAGGGGTCACATCCGAAAGGGAGGCCGTCACCTTGCGGCAGAAATCGAGATCGACCATGCGCAACGGAAGTTCGTGTGAGATAACAATCGCTGCGGCTTCCGGATCGGCAAAGGCGTTGAATTCGGCAGACGCGGTATGATTGCCAAGCGTAACACCACCGCCCATCCAGGTCAGTTCGGTGATGCGGGCAGCAAGGTCTGGCCTGGCAAGACAGACGGCTGCGATGTTGGTGAGAGGGCCAAGCGCTAGGATGCGCTTCTCCCCTTCCCCGTCGGCCAGCCACTGGCAAAGAGCTTCGAAGCCATCGGACGCCAACAGATCATCCACTAAGGGAAGCGTGGCGCCGACGGTCGGAATACCGGTTTCGCCGAGAATGCGCTGTGCAGTTTCGATTTCACCCAGCACGGGCTTTTCACGCCCGGCATGAATTGGAAAGCGCCAGGAAAAGGCGGACGCCGCGCCGGCAGCGTTCCTGCGCACCTGATGGAGCGGCGCGTTGCCGAAGACCAGCGACACACCGTCGATCGGCAGGTCCGATGCAGCCACCACCAGAATGGCAGCGATATCGTCGAAGCCCATATCGGTATCGATCCAGAGGCCCATCTTAGCTGAACACCTTCAGGCTGGCCGCCTTTTCAATGGGCAGATCGAAGGCCAGATGTGCGCCGATTTCATGAGCTGGCAGGGCTGCATCGACCTCGGCCTTAATGGTCCCGAGCGCGCTGTCCAGCAGATATTCGCGGCTGCTGCCCGCAAAAGACGTGCCGCGCACGGTTCCCTCGAAAGGACCTGAACCGAGGGTTACCATGCGCGGCCTCCATGCCAGTCCCGCCGTACTCGGAACCTGGCCAGAAAGCGTAATGCGTCCAGCGTCTGTCTTTAGCGCCGTGCCTTCCAGACGGAAAATATTTTCAAAACCGACAAAATCGGCAACGAAGGCCGAAACAGGAGCATTATATATTTCTTCCGGCGTTCCGATCTGCTCAATCGCGCCGTTCTTCATCACAACTATGCGATCAGCCAGCGCCAGGGCCTCCACCTGATCATGCGTGACGAAGATCATTGTCACGCCCGTTGCCTTCTGCACACGCTGCAACTCGGTGCGCATTTCCAGACGAAGTCGCGCATCGAGGTTGGAGAGTGGCTCGTCGAGTAGCAGGACTTTCGGGTCCATGACCATGGAACGGGCAAGCGCCACGCGCTGCTGCTGACCGCCGGAAAGTTCTGCCGGCTTGCGCGAGGCAAAGCTTGAGAGACCGACAGATTTGAGGCCCGATGCCACCTTCGTATCAAGATCACTGCCTTTCATGCCCTTCAGCCGCAGACCAAAGGCGACGTTCTCATAGACGCTGAGATGCGGAAAGAGCGCATAGGATTGGAAGACGAGACCAACGGCGCGCTTGTTGGCGGAAACGCGCGTAATGTCCGCGCCATCCAGATCGATACGACCGCCTGCAACCGGCATCAGCCCGGCAATCGCACGCATCGTGGTGGTCTTGCCGCAGCCGGAGGGGCCGAGCAGAGCCAGAAGCTCGCCCTTGCGGATATCGAGATTGAGCCTTTCGACGGCCATTGTGGAGCCATAAGCCAGCGAAAGGTTCTGCAGCGAGAGGTACTGTGCGTTAGACATAGCGGGAGAATCCCAGAAAACGTTCGGCCATGAAAACGATGCCGATGGACAGGAAAGCGAGGAGCGAGGAAAGAGCGGCAACCGACGGATCGAAGACGATTTCCATATAGCCCAGCATATCGATCGGCAGCGTGCGAACGCCCGGCCCCGACAGGAAGAGCGAGACCGGCACCTGATTGAAGCTGGTGACGAAACCAAGAATGAAGGCCGACAGAATGCCGCCCCGGATGTTCGGCAGCACGACGCGGAAGAAAGCACCAAGCCGCGACGAGCCGAGCAGCACCGCAGCCTCTTCGATATCCGAGCGCAAATTCGTCAGGCTGGCGGACACCACTCGCACGGCATAGGGAAGGATCAGCGCGGTGTGTGCGAGGAAAAGGGCGAGCGTAATGCCGATGCCGAAAGGCACAACGAAATAGCGAAGCAATGCCAGACCGACGATGATTCCCGGAACGATGATCGGAGCGGAGACGACGGTGCGGATCGTTTCCGAAAAGGGAAGTTTGTAGCGAGACATGGCATAAGCCGCCGGGATGCCAAGCAGGAGTGCTGCGAATGTACCGCCAATGGCGAGGAACATCGACATGGCGAAGCTGTCGCGGAAGCTTTCCACCGTGAAGACCTTGGCGATCCATTTCAGCGAAAAGCCCTGCGGCGGGAAGGCCAGCGTATCGCCGGCCGAAAACGATGCGGCAACGATGATCAGGAAAGGCCCGATCAGAAAGCCGATAACCAGGACAAGGGTCAGGGGAATGAAGAGATGGCGGGTCATTTCCTGTTCCTTGCCGTTGCAATGCGCTTGAGCAGGATATTGGCCGCAAAACTCATGACGATCAGAATGAAGGCAATGACGCTTGCAGCGACGAAATTGTTGGACACCGTCACCTGCTGATAGAGCAGCGTTTCCAGCATCAGGACCTTGGATCCGCCGAGGATGGCGGGTGTGATGTAGGCAGTGAGCGAGCCGGTGAAGACCAGCGTGCCGCCAACGACGAGGCCCTCTTTGGTCAGCGGAATGATAACCTTCCAGAACACCTGAAACCAGTTTGCACCCAGAACCCGCGATGCGGCCACCACATCGCGCGGCATGTTTTCCAGCGCGCTGATCAGCGAAATGATCATCAAGGGCAGGAAGAGTTGCAAAAGTCCGATGAACACCGCCGTCTCGCTAAAGAGGATACGGATGGGACTGTCGGTCAGACCGAGGAACTTCAGCGCCTCGTTGACGATGCCGGTGCGACCGAGAATGACGATCCAGGCATAGGTGCGTGCCACCGGCGAAATCATCAAAGGGAGAATGACCAGATTGATCATATGTCCCTTGGATCCTGGCGGCAGGCTGACGATAGCAAAGGCCGCAGCGTAACCGATAACGGCCGAAACGGCCGTCACCAGCCCTCCGAGCTTTAAAGTGCGCAGAAACACCGCTTGGTTCAAGGGATCGGAAAAGAAGCCCGTATAGGCTTGCAACGTCCATCCGTCCGCAGAGCGAAAGCCTTCCGACAGCAGAATGAAAACGGGCACGAGAAAAACTGCCGCCGCAAAGATTGCGGCGGGCAAGGCAAGTACAAAAGCCTCGGTCCGATTTTGAAACATGGCGGTGTATCCTCAAGGGTTCATCAGCAAAATCACGCCATCTGGAAATCCGGATCGGATCCGAGATTGACGTCCAACTGCAGATTATTGCCCCACCTTCGCGTTCCACTCGGCAACCCACTTATCACGGTAGTCGAGCGCCGTGGCGGATGGGATGAGTTGGAGACTTTTGACCGTATCCTCACCATAGGTCAGGTTGTTCGCCGCCTCTTCGGAAACCTTGACCTCCTTGTTGGTCGGGCTATCCACCAACTTGTCTGCCAGCGCCTTCTGCGTTTCGGTCGAGAGCCAGAAATTCATGAATTGCAGCGCCAGATCCTCGTTCTTCGTACCCTTCGGCACGACGAGCACGTTCATGCCGCCTGTCTGGCCTTCCTTGGGCGTCGCCCAGGCGAGCGGCAGATCTAGCTTTGTGAAAGGCGCCCAGGAGAAACGACCGATGGGTGCTGCCCAGATTTCTTCCTGCTGCATCAGCTGCACCAGCTGCGACGACTTTACGTAGAAAGTAACGATATCATCCTTCTTGGCGCCGACGGCCTCGATCGGTCCGCCGAGATCCGGCGTATCCTTATCCAGGGCCTTACCAAGCATATAGAGTGCCGGCGGACCCTGATTGGTGGTGACATTCGGGAAAGCGATGTGATCGACCACACCATCCTTGAGAAGATCGGCCCAGCTATCGATCTTCATCTTGTCCGTCCGGTAGACGATGGAGGTCGCATAAAGATTGACGCCGACGCTCATGCCATCGCCATTCGGATCTTTGGCAATGTCGTAGAGCTTGTCGATGTTGGGCACCTTGGCCGTGTCGATCTTTTGGATCAAATCCTTGCGTGCAGCGGACAATGCATCCGCCATCGAGACGATGGCGAGATCGACGACCGGATTTGCTTTGTTGGCTTCCATCTTGGCCAAGCGCTCGACGCTGTTGCCGGTTTCGACGACGAGTTTGCAGCCGCACTTCTTTTCGAAGGGCGTGTAAACCAGTTCCTTGAACTCGTCCTGCGCGAAGGCATAGACGGAAATCGTCAATGTCTTATCCTGCGCCTGAGCGACACCGAGGGACAGCATCAGGGCCGTTCCCGATGTCAAAATGATCTTCTTCATGTGTGTTCTCCAGCTGTGAGGGGTCTGTCTTCAGTCTGCTTCTTGTTATTGGCGGCGGAGGAGGAACGGCGAATGACGAGCTCCATGGCCACTTTGGAAATATCGGCGATCACGCCCCCCGTCTCGGGCCGGAGCGTAGGGTCTTCGGTGTCGATGGCGCGAACGAGCGCTGCGATCGCAGCATCGGCAATGCGCGTCATATCCATGCGTACAGTCGTGAGCGACGGCGTGACGACCGGCGCAAAGATAAGATCATCGAAACCGGTGACGCTTGCCTGCTCCGGCACTGCAATCCCTTCGTCCTGAAGTTCGGTCAGGACACGCAGCGCATGCAAATCCGACGCAGCGGCAAAAGCGGTAAAACCTTCCTGCACCTTATCGGCAACACCTAGCCGACAGCCCTCACCCCTTTGGTGTTCGAGCGGTGCGATCCAGAGCGTTTCGCTACGGGCCGATGCGGAAAGACCGGCGCGAATTCCTCCAACGCGATCGTTCTGCACGTTGGAATCCGGATTTCGGGCAATGATCACGACATCCCGGTGGCCGAACCCGGCAAGGTGGCGGCCGATTTGCACGCCGCCGTCCCAGTGATCGGCGGCAACGGTGTTGCCAGGCGTGGAGGGAGAATCGATCACCGCTACCGGGCAATCGACATTTGCAATCCTGGTGCCGCGGCGTGGAATGACGACCATGGCTTCGACACCGCGCTCAATCAGCCGGTTGATCGCTTCTGTCTGCTTGGCGATCTCACCGTGGGAGTCCGCAATCAGAACGCCATAACCGGCATTTGCCGCAGCCTTTTCGATAGCTTGAGCGATCTGAGGAAAGAGAGGATTGCCAATATCGGGAAGAACGAGGCCCAGAACGCCGCTTCGTCCGGTACGTAGCGCCCGCGCAGCCGGGCTTGGCACGTAGCCGAGTTCAGCCGCCATGCGACGTATCCGGTCCGTCAGCTCCGATGATACCCTGCCCTTGCCGGAGAGCGCGTTGGACACAGTGGCGCTCGAAACGCCGAGGGCGGCGGCAATCCCGGTCAGATTTGCGGCAGGCTTTTGCGAAGCCATCACTCGTCGCCCCTGCTAACTCTTGCTTAAACGTTTAATCACGTTATTCGAAACAAGCCTTCTTGTCGAGTCGGGGCGCGTGAATTTTCGATTCAAGGAGAGAAACATCAAGGTGAGTTGACGTGCGACCTTGGTCCTCAGGTGGATGGGATTCCGAGCACGCTTCGATATGCAAGCGCTACGGTAGGAGCCAGTCGCACACAGATCATTCTACAAAATCGATCAACAAAGAAATCCTTTGGCTGTGGTCCGCGCAGCGACGTTGCTAGCTTTAAGCTGTTCGGGGGAAGAACGCTGAAAGGTGGAAACGATGACAGCGACAGTGACTTACATACATGAGGAGCGAGAGAATATCGCTCGCGAAGCGGCAGACCTGAAAGCCGCCATGCGCCAGGTTGCGTCGGGCGTCAGTATTATCACGGCCGGTCATGGCAGCTATCGTTCGGGCGCGACCGTCACCTCAGCAACGGCGCTGTCGACGGAACCGCCGACGATGATCGTCAACATCAACCGATCTTCTTCCACATGGCCGGTCATCGCCCGCTTCAACCACTTCTGCGTCAATATCCTGTCCAGCGATCAGGAAGCGATTGCGTCGCGCTTTGCGGGCGTGGGTGGTTTTAAGGGTGCTGAACGCTATGAGGGGGCGGACTGGTTCGAGCTTGAAAGCGGAGCGTCTGGTTTGCGCGGCGCGCTTGCGGTGATCGATTGCGCCGTCGAAGATGTGGTGGAGCGCCACACCCACGCCATCGTCATCGGTCGGGTGCTGTCCATCACCCATAGCGAAGGACAAGCGCTGGTCTACCGCGCGGGGCAATATTTTCCTGTCGGTTAGGTGCGGACCCTCAGAGCTCCGGTATCATCAGAAGCGCGCAGGGGGCGCTCAAACGACTTTTATCGGCACACTGTGCTTTAGAAAAATCAGTGTCGGTTTTCGGGCCGATGCTGTCGAGGTCGTATTGCCTCAAGCCGTCTTGTTCACCGATTTGTCGCCGGTGTTCAGGACGAACTGCTCGAGCGTCATGGTGTCGAGAACGGAAGCCATGGCGTCCCTGACATCCGTCATCGAGCGCCGGACCTGACAGCTCTCCGGGTCGGAACAGTCTTCGCAAGCTTCGAAGGCCGTACGGCTGGCGCAACGGATGGGGGCAAGCGGTCCATCAAGGGCACGAATAACCTGGCCTATGTAGATTTCAGAAGCTGGCTTCGACAGCGCATAGCCGCCGCCCGGCCCCTTCTTGGAGCGCAACATGCCTTCGTTGCGAAGCTCAAGCAAAATCGCATCAAGGAATTTCTTCGGTATATTGTTACGGGAGGCAATATCGCTGACAAAGGCGGTCTGGCCCTTGTCGAGACCGGCAAGATCGATCATCGCTTTAAGGCCGTATTTTCCCTTTTTTGTCAGCATTACGGTCTTTCATCAAAAGTTGTTGCTTGCAAGTCGGGATGCAAATGGGCTGACCCCATCGCTCCTAATGGTCATTCACGCATTGACGGTCAAAAACGCGTTCGAACGTTCGTACGAAATAACCCTGTCCAGCCAGCCTGCGGTCACGAGATTCACGCCGCAACAGAATATCCGAAGTGTGTTTCACACGATGAAAGATCGCAACGCTCTTCCAGCTGACTTTAAAAACCACATACTGTTCCCGACATGAACTTTCAATGAATTCCATGAAAATAGTCGAATAGGTGGACGCTGGCTTATCCGCCTTGTGGGCCGCGGCTCGGACGCGCGTCGCGCGCCGCGGCCAGACCTCGAATGGCATCGGGATTTCCGGTCGCTGCAGTTGCCTCGAAAACCTGGACTGCCTCGCCATACCGGTTCATATTGAGATAGGCATAACCACGAATGACCATCAGATCGATGCGCTCGCTGGCGTACCTCGCCCGCTGATCGAGAAGGATGAGCGCTTCCTCGTAATGTTTGTTACGATAGGCTGCGAGCGCACGGTCGGTGAGGATCGCGACCTGCAGCTCCGTTGCCTTTTGCCGGTCCATCGATGATTTCGTGGCCGACACCGCTGCATTGTCGGTCAGCCCCATGCGAAGATAGGCAAGGCTCTGGCCATAGGCGGCATCGCTGCGGGTTGTGGGCTCCCCACGTTTGATTGCGACGGAGAAAGCCTGTGCCGCTTCGGCTGGCCTGTTCACCTCCATCAAACACCAGCCCTGTTGCAGCGCGCCTTGCGCGGACAATGTTTCCGGATTGGGATGGGTTGAACATCGTCCCGGCCTGCGCCCAGTCCGAAAATTCTGTGCCTGACGCGGCATTGCCGGTTCGTAGGCGACCGGACCGGTGGGTGGTGATACGAGGCGCGACCCTTCGGCGACTGCCCGTGAGGATGCCTGGACAGGTGCGGGCGCCGTTACCGCCGGGTTGGACGCAATAACGCCCGTCTGGGCCACAGGGCGGCCGACATCGAGGATGCGCTGGGATTTGGACCCCCATTGCTGCTGAAGACGGCGAACCTCTGCGATATCATTGAGCTCTTGATACGTCAGCGCAAGACCATAAGCCGAAGGCTCATCATCCGGCTTCCATTGTATTGCCGTTGAAAACCACTGCTGCGCCAGTTGCGGCTGCTGGAAGGCGCGAGAGTACCAGCCAAATTCCTGTGCGACTGCCGCGTCTTTCTGCGCTACCGTTTCTGCAGCGATACGCTGCAACACAATTGGCGTGAGAACGACCGGTGGATCGAGCGCCAGAAGGTTCGCAGCCGCCGCCAAATAGGTCGCACGCGCGCCATCCGAAGAGTCGCGCCATTTAAACATGATCTCCTCAGCCTCTCGCGGCTCTCCGCGCGCCACCAATGCCAGCGCGAGTCCTTCCGAAGCCGAAGCGGAATCGTCAACCTCTCTTGCACGGCGGAACCACTTTTCCGCATCGTCCATCTTCTCACGCTCGACATTGTACCACCCAAGCAGAAGCGCATCGCTTGCAAGCTTGTTGGTTTCCGCCAACCGTTCCAGACGGGACAGATAGGCAGGCGGCACACTCACCTTGGGATCTTCACCAGCCTTCGCAACGAACTGGCGTGCGAGATCGTCCTTTAACGGCTCAAATTCGAGCTGCCCGTCAGGCCCAGGCTTCTCACGCGACAGAAGATCTTGGGTCATTGAAATCGGCAGCAGTTCCGAGGCCTTTTGGACCGTCGCGAGACGTTCAGCCGGATTTTGGCAGTTGCTGAGCAGGTAATTATAGGCGTCACGCGCACGCTCCGGCTTTTCGACGCGGACAAAAGCCTCCGCCACGCGCCAGAGCACATCGACCTCGCTGCAGGTCAACAGACCGGGATTTTCAGCAGCGACCCCGATCACCGCATTATATTGCTTGAGATCCGATGCGTTGACGAGGCGCTGGCGGGCCTCGGCAAGGTCCAGCATTTGCTTGAGATTATCCGGCGGCTGCCATCCGGCTTCGGCAGCCTGACGATCGGCAATCGCCTTTCGCGCTTCGGAGTAGCGGCCACTGGCGTAAAGCTGCCACATCGCCTCCAACTGCGGGTCGCCGGTCGGAGCGGCTGCCGCAGGATCGGCGGGCGGCGTCCAGTTTGGATAAAGGGCTTTCAAGCGGGCGATTTCCGCTTGCAGACGCGCCGTATCGCCGCGCGCGGCAAAGTAACGAAGCGCACTTTCATCCACCACCGGTACGGTTTCGCTGGCGACAGGCTGTCCGGACTGGACAGTGCCTGGGCTGGTGCGCGGCGGCGATGGCGCATTGTGCGGCGCCTGTGCGACATCTACCGATGACTCCGGCGGCGCGGATAAAGCCGTGGAGGATTCCGCCGGCTTCTGACCCGAGGTCAGCGGGGCAGTGCTCTTTTGCGCATATCCATTGCCGAGCTCGCCGGCGAAAGCGCCAGCCGCTGTTTTATGGTCCGAAGTTGGATGAACGCTCTTCACATGACCAAGAAGCTCGTCGCGCGACTGGTACAGTGCGACGGCGCACAGGGACAGCACGGCAGCGGAAAGCAGAAGTGGCTTCTTGTTCATAGGCATTCCTGATTCGCTTGCGCTACGAAAGACAAAGCCAAGAGATGCAACGTAGATGGATAATAAAGTGTTGACGTGTAGTTTCGAAGTTCTGCCGGAATGGGCTTTTTCGCGGCCTTGCAGGCCAGAAGAGCAGGCATGATCCGGTAGCCCGCATCCGAAAGCACATCCTTGGCCGCTCCTGATTTCAGGTCGAAGGTCGCGATATCTCCACCCTCCAGCGACATGCCTGCTGCCATACGGATGTAAAGATCGGGCGAGCCGACACCGCCTCTCGCGAGATAGAGTGGAATACGAACGGAATTGTAACCGAACTCGCTCGGGAACCCATCGGCAGGGCGGGGTTTGGTCCGGACTGACACCCAGTCGGCAGGCAATTTGCGCGGGCCAAATGCAAAACCGTTAAGAGCGCTCAAACCGTCTGCCGAAAGCCTGTCCCAGACGGGCGAAGGCGCAAGTTCGTTCAGCAGCGGAAACGCCTCGAAGATATAGTAGGATGGGTTGGTGACCGGCCCGTCCTGTCTGTCGCGGTCTGCGAAGCCCGACACCGCCGGAAGCAGCAACGTCCTTCCGCCCCGCTCGATAACCGCCTTGTCAAGCAGGGCCTTTGCAATAACGCGACCGGCCTCTGCAAAATCCTGGCGTCCCCATTGCCGGGCGGCAAGGGCAAGCGCCTGTGCAATGAGAATATCGCCGTCTGTTGCGTTGTTGATATCGGAGACATGCGGCTTGGATTGCGGGTCCCATTTCCAGGCAGCGAGGCCATCATCCCGGATGAGAAGTTCCGTCCTTGTGAAAGACCAGATCAACTCGAACGTGGCGGGATCGTCCGCAAGAACCGCAAGCCACATGCCATAGCCTTGTCCCTCGCTATGGCTGATGCCGTTATTGCCGGTATCGACAATCCGTCCCGAGGCATCCAGAAAGGCTGCGCGATAGCTCTGCCAATCCGCTGCATCGATAGATGCGGCCCTGCCGCTTAACGGAACCATCGCGATCCCCAGCAGCACTATCGTTTGGAGGAATTTTAGGACAAATCTCGTCATGGTTTGCGACCCAGCCCCCGCAGAAGCAGGAAAGTCACAAACCCCAGAAGCGACAGAAAGCCGATAAAAAACAGCGAATAGGATAAGGTGTTGCTGGACAGCCAGTTGGCCGCGATCAGTCGCCAGTTCGAAAATGTAAAGGGGCCGGTGGTAAAGAACGTCTGCTGCTTTGCGACAATCGACTCGACCTTGTCGGCGCCCGCATCGTAGGTCGCGATCCGCCCGGAAAGGCCAGACCATCGCTTCATTTCCGTCATCGCCTTCATGCCGGAGCGCAGGGTGTCTGTCGCCGGTGCGGTCGCAAGGGTCCAGACGCCTTCTCCTCCTGGGCTGAGGCCTTGCGCCAGCATGAAACTAACATTTGCGGGCGGTGCGTAGATCTCCTCCGCTCCAGGCAGAAACCGCAACGTGTCGGCGCTGATATCGAAATTGCGCCGCATCCACTCCTCGAAGGAGGATATCTGGCCCTGCCAGAGCCCACCATCCACACGCTGACGCCAGTCTTCGAAGAGTTGGTCTGTCTGCTCGGCGGCTGGAGCCGACTGCCTTCCTTCGCCCCAAGCGGTCTGACTGGCGGACGCTATGTTGAACTGGGCGGCAAGCGCCGGCTGGATCTGCGGAAGTGTGCCGATGAAGATCGCATCCCTGTCTCCGACGCCTGCGATAGATCCTACCATATCCACGTCGACGGGCTGCCCCGCCGCAACGGCCAGACGCCCCATAAGGGTGGCGGCAGACGACAAGAGATCGGGATCGATCCGCTCCAGAAATATAGCCACGGGCTGTTTTGCGGAACGATATGGCTGCGCAACCCCACTGGTAGCGGCAAGGTCCGGTGCGCGCCCGATCCTGGCGAAGTTCGGCATGTGAAACTCAGACGTATCGAAGAGAGCGAAACGCGGTGTCGCGCTCGCCGTGGTGCCGGGCAGGCAGGTCTCGTCCGCCTGAGTTTGCAAAACAGCTTCTATTGTCACTGTATTTGCGCCAGGCACGAAGTGCCTCAACGTGACGTTGATCGGCAGGTGCCGGAAGATGCCACCGCCCCGGTTGGAAATCGGCACGGTGGATGCGATGTTTCCGTTCACGTAGACGTCGATATGACTTCCGGGAAGCACCTCTGCGGCATAGGCGGCATCCAGAAGAAGAGTGGCTTCGCCATAGGCTGCGGCGTAAAAATTTGCGGGGACGCCGATAGTGAAATCGGTGCGAAAGCGCCTTCCTGAAAATTCGGTGCTCGTCACACCAAGCGACGAAAGCGAGAGACGGCGGTCGCCAAGGACAAGAGGCGCATCTGGCGTGTGCCAGTTCCTGGTCGACAAAAAGGAACGAGACGACTGGTCGGGAGGTTCGACCGACGCAACCAGGCTGGCGATCGCCGCTTGCGTGGCTTGCGATGTCGGGCCTCCGACAATCAGAGCCGACGCACCATTGATCAGATTGCTTTCGAAGCCAGCATAGGGGCCTGCAAGGACTTCTGCGGGGACTGTGTTTGTAACCGCTGCAATCTCACGCGAAGTGCCAGCCAGCACGAGAAGCGAACCCGCCTTTCTTGCCTGCGGAACGTTTGCGTGAAAGACGATCTCCTGATTGGGCATTTGCGTGCGCAACGCCAATGCCTGCGAGAGTTTCAGCAGAGACGAAGCCATCACAGGGTTGGACATGCCGGGCGCGACGATGTCGATGGTGGTCAGCCCGTCGGAACCGGCCCCGATAGCCTGTATGTCCTCGATTGTCTCGAAACGGCTTGCCACATCGGCATTGAGAGTGATGAAGGTACCGGACGGATTGATGTCGGTCCACAGATCGTATGTGGATTCGATCGTGCAGTCAGTTCGGTGCCGTTGCTTGACGCCAAGTGTCACCACATTAGCGCCACCCTGAAGTAGACCGGGCGGAATGGTGATGGAAAGATTGCCCTCCGCGTCGGGAGAGGCAATGCTTCTTTGCTCCAGCGGGACATTGTTGATCGCGATCTCGAGGCTTGAGCTTTCCGGCGCAACCACTACGGCGTTCTGGTAGGCAACGGTCAGAGCCCTGGCCGCATCAGCCTGTTGTGGCGTCATGTAGATCGTCCATTGCCGCTGGTCCATTTCGCCAGACAGGCTGAGTTCGGTGAACGGCAGGATGTAGCGGCGGCGCTGATCGACGGATTTGGAGATGGGCTCAGGGGCTGCCTGCGCCGACCGCGGTGCGGCCATCGGCGGCGTCGAGGCGCTGGGCGTGACGGATGGAACAGACGATGGAGCGATTTGCTGCGTTGGTGGCGCACCCGCGGGCGAAGCCGCAGGTGGCGGCCTGACAGGAACTTGAGGGGTCGGTGGTAACGCTGTCGTGGGCGCTGACGGTGCGAACGGTGGCACTGGACCCGTCGTTGCTGGCGGCGAACCGGCTGGCCGCTCCGGTGACATATCGAAGGGTGCGGACTGAGCAAAAGCTGTCGCCGCGAAGGCAGCGTAAAAGGCCAGAAAAGCAAGCGGCTTTTTCATCATTTTGCCACTCCCGCGGGAGCCTTCTGCTTTGCCTTGGATTGGAAAGACCGCATGAAGTAAAAGAGGCCGCGCTGCGTCTGGAAGAGCGCAATCGCCAGAAAAGAGGCTGTTCCTCGAATCAAACCGGGATTTCGTCTGCGAGCGCGCTGGAATTCCGTCCATTGCTCTGAATTGGCGAAAATCAAATCTGCGATCAGTCGGCGTTCGATATTTTCCTTAGGCGCGAAAGTGCAGCCGATGGACATGAAACCCTGTTGCTTGACGGTTCTAACAATATCAATCGTCATCGTGGACGGAGACCCTGGGCTGTAGGGTTCTACCTTGATGCGAGCCGAGCTGCCTTTCTCGATACGATCGAGATCGTCTTCGAAAACATTGATCAGCATGCCGTGAACCGAAACGTTCTGAACAGTCGCCGGCAACCACGGGCCGTCTTCCTGGAATTGCAACTCGCAGCGACGCTTGACGGTGATGCGCCGTGAAGCAGACCTTTCGCCGCGTTCGGACACGACGCCGAGTGCGCAGCCGGCAAAGATGATATTGAGCAGGTTCCATCCGCCCACGACCAGCGTCACATCCGCCTTATAGGGCTCTGCGTAGATGCGATAGATCGCAAAGACCATGGCGATGACCAGCACGAAAAAGATGACGAAGAACGGACGGCTGATTTCCGACAGTCTGGCTTCGCTGATAGATTCGTCCTTGGCGGTGACCTTGAAGGTCGGCTTGCTGGGATTGAACAGGACCGAGACTACGGCCGGCAGAAGATGCACCGTCTGCACATATTCGTAGAGTTCGGAAATCCAGGGCCAGCGGAAACTTCCATAGAGGAAGTTCTGCATCATGAGGTTCACCAGCATATACGCGGCCGTGTAGGCCAGGAATTCGCCACCCGAGGCCACGAAGATCTGCAGATCGAAAAAGAGATAGAACAGAGGCGCAAAGAGGAAGATGGTACGCGGGAACGGAAATAGCCAGAACAGCGTGGACGACATGTAGCAAAGCCGTTGGGTGAAGGAGAGTCCTCGGCGAAACAGCGGCTGCCGGAAGATCAGGATCTGCATCATGCCCTGCGCCCAACGGCTTCTTTGGCCGATGAAGCTGGTGAAAGTTGCCGGCTGCAAACCTGCAATCAGTGGCTTGTCGACATAAAGGCTATTCCAGCCGCGCGAATGAAGTGCAAGCGCGGTCTCGCAGTCTTCAGTGATGCTGACCCCGCTGAATCCCTCGGTTTCCTTCAATGCCGTCCGGCGCAGAACCGCCGCCGAACCGCAGAAGAAGGCACCGTTCCACTTGTCCAGTCCGCGCTGAATGATGCCGTAGAACATTTCGTTCTCGCTCGGCATCGTTTCAAAGGTGCGCAGATTGCGCTCGATGGGATCTGGATTGAGAAAGAAATGCGGCGTCTGCACGAGGAAGAGCTTCGGATCTTCTTCGAAATAGCCGACCGTTTCGAGAAGAAAGTCACGAGCGGGGGCATGGTCTGCATCGAAAACTGTCACCAGTTCGCCGGTGGAATGCTCAAGACCGTTGTTCAGATTGCCGGCCTTGGCGTGGACGTTACGCTCACGCGTCAGGTAGTTGACGCCGAGATCGGCGCAGAGCCTCTGCAATTCCGCATGCCGTCTGGCGGCCGCCTGCGCTTCCAGAATGTTCGGCGCATTGCGTTTCTGTAGCGTCCCGCCATCATCCAGCAGCCAGACCGTGAACCTGTCCGTCGGGTAATCCATGTTTTTTGCCGCAGCCAGCGTATTGGCGAGAAGTTCGGCGTCCTCATTATAAGTCGGAACGAAGACATCCACCGTCGGCACATAACCGGCAGAACCGGGGCGTGTCTTGCGCGAGGGCAAAGGCATGGAGACAATGACGAGGCTGAGCGCCAGCATCATCACGCTGTACATCTCGGCGAGATACAGCAGAAAGCCGGGAATGAAGTTTTCGAGTTGATTGACGGGCGGCAAGGTACTTGTCGTGCGCCAATAGACATAGCGCAGAACGATGGCGGTTCCGAAGCCCAGGCCGATCAGCCGCCATGCTCCCTTGCCGTTCAGGGTTTTGATCGTCGCGAGAAGACCGAGCGAGATTGCGGTTGCGATGAGGTGTGTCTGCAGGCTGACGGGCAGAGTGATGATCAGCAGCACACAGGCCGACACGAACAGCCAAAGGATGAAAGTGATGGCCTTGCTCATCCGCAAACCTTTACATCAAGTCGATAAGAAGCAGGTCGCTCCTTTGGCCTCATGCCACCGGCCATCCGACGGCATGTCGAAAAGCCATTGTGGAGCAGTTACACTCAAAACAGTTAATTGCAGGTTTGCCCGCTCGTCTGACCAGCAACACAGCCGGGCGACGGGATGGCAATCCGTTTCGTTTCAATACGTCGCGCTGGCGGAGCCACATCCGCCGGTCGGCCACTGGTTGCCATGGGTCGTGCGGGAGAGGGAATCACCACGGCAGGTGCTGGCTGAGGCTGAGGCGGGCTTGGGCGAGTATTGGACGCAGGCACCGAAATAGGGGCAGGTCTCGTCACCGCGCGGACTGGCGCCGCCGCGGGCGTTTGGGTTCCAGGCGACATCGGAGCGTTACCCGACACGGGGTAGACAGGATTGCCGGCGCGGCCTAGTCCACTGTCAGGCCTCTGCGCCGTTCCGTAGGGGTTCCAATTGCTGGACAGATAATTGCCGGTAATGATGTAATTGTACATTACAGCGAGAAGATCGCGGGTGGTGACGCCAGATTGGCAGAGGCGCAACGTGACATTGATGCGGCCCAGATTTTTGAAGCCCTGGCGCATGCTTTCCGCAGAGCGGATCTGCTGCCAGCCATAGATGCACGCGTCATCGCCATAACCTTTGCCTGAGGCGTAGGAAAAAGCGCCGTAATTGTTCTGGAGATATTCCGCGGACATCGACATGGCCACACCGGGAAATGCGCTCCGAATTTCGCGCGAGATCGAGGAAGCGCGCAGACTGCTTTCCGAAAGCCCGTCTTTTCCCGTATCCTCGGCTTTTTGCGGCCCGAAAATCTGGACTTTCAAGTAATTCTGGCCAGGCGTCGTTGCGTTCGAGCGCAGGATCACATCCTGCTGAACCGCATTGGAATAATTGCGATTGATAACAGTCAGGATCTCTGGACCACCAGGTGGTGGAAAAATCAACGCCTCTTCCGGCGATGCCATTTTGGGTGCGCCTGATTGCTGCACGCCCGCTGGGGTATTGCAGCCCGAAAGCGCAAACGCCACACCACACAATGATGCAATGGCAGCGGCCTTTTCCGCCCCTGCACTATATCCCCTTAACGAGGTTTGAGCATAACGAATCACGTGTGACCAGTTCATCGTTTCGAAATACGTGAGCCCTGCGATTTAGCAATCCTAAATATGGAGGGTTGAGACTTATGCCTGCGGTTGTAGTCTACGCTTTACGACAGCCTGCGGGAACTTTGCCGGTGCAGAAGGATTTGGAATTGTTGAACGTCGCCATGATGGCCTATCGTGCGGCATGATGAAATGAAGGATCAAAAAGCGTAGCAGGATGACTGACCAACCGTTAAGCACGACAGCACGACTGACAGAGGAAATTACCGCACTGCGCAGATGGCTGGAGGAGGCTGCCCTGCCTCTATGGTGGGAGGCCGGAGCGGCAAAGCCGGATGGTGGATTTCATGAACGGGTCGGTCAGGACGGCAGGCCTATCCTTGGAGATGATCGCCGCGCCCGCGTTCAACCGCGCCAGGCCTATTGTTATGCGGCGGCGGGCGAAAACGGCTGGGGCGGCGACTGGAAACGCGCCCTAGACCAAGGCCTCTCGTGGTTTGACAGGGTCTACCGTTTGGAAAGCGGGCTATACGGCAACCTGGCGAACGCGTCTGGGAAACTCATCGATCCGTCGTTCGATCTGTACAATCAGGCCTTTGCCCTTTTCGCAGCGGCCCAGACCGCGAAAGTGCTGCCCGAAAGAAAGGGCGAGATGCGCGAGCGAGCGCTTTTGATCCTGTCAATATTGAAAGCGCAGTACGCCCATCCGGTTCAGGGGTTCGAGGAAGATAATCCCCCCCGTTATCCTCTATGCTCCAACCCGCATATGCACCTTTTCGAGGCGATGCTGGCTTGGGAAAAAGTCGACCCATCCGGCCCGTGGACAGCCGTTGCCGATGAGATTGCCGATCTGGCCATGAGCCGCTTCATCGATCAGGGCAATGGTGGCTTGCGAGAGTTTTTCGATAAGGACTGGATGCCGGCTTCTGGTGAGGACGGCCGTATCATGGAGCCCGGCCACCAATTCGAATGGGCGTGGCTTCTCACCCGTTGGGGGCTTCTGCGCAACAGTTTCGATGCGGTGAAAGCGGCCAAGCGCTTGTTCGAGATCGCCGAAAGTCACGGTATTTGCCCACGGCGAAAAGTCGCCGTCATGAGCTTGCTCGACGATTTCTCGCCGCATGACCGGCTCGCCCGCTTCTGGCCGCAAACGGAATGGCTCAAGGCGGCCATTCGACTGGCGAGTGTGACGGAAGGAGAGGAGCGGCATCGATATCTGACCTCCGCCTTGCGGGCAGTCGTGGCAATTCAACCCTTCCTCGACACACAGATCCGCGGCCTGTGGTTCGACAAATGGCCCGACGATGCACCAATGATCGAGGAGCCAGCGCCTGCAAGCACTTTCTATCATATCGTCTGCGCCATCTACGAAGCCGACGCAGTATTGAAGGCATTGAAGTCAAAGACCGCGGAACCGCGATAGGTCTATCAGTTTCTT
This sequence comes from uncultured Agrobacterium sp., assembly GCF_913777885.1. Classification (NCBI taxonomy): domain Bacteria; kingdom Pseudomonadati; phylum Pseudomonadota; class Alphaproteobacteria; order Hyphomicrobiales; family Rhizobiaceae; genus Agrobacterium; species uncultured Agrobacterium sp. Next base: position 99,385 of record NZ_CAJYTV010000007.1, read on the forward strand.
CGATACTTCAGAAACAGACAGACATTCGCATGAATGCGAATGATTTCGCTTCGTTACCGCGGGCGAGGAAAAGAAATATCCTCCTCGTTTCAAGCAGGATGAAAACATTGCTGTCCATGTGGCGGCTTCCCATGGACACTGAAGTGGTCATGGTCGTAAATGCGACCGAGAACCACCGTCTCAATCCGGAGCCCTTCATGCCGTCCCCGATTTCGCGCCGATCCCTCCTCAAGACCCTGGCACTGCTCACCGCATCCACAGCATTGATGCGCATCGACCGTGCCTGGGCGCAGGAGAGCGGCGAGCGCCTCGTCGTCGCGGCAGACTCCGAGCCTAAAAATCTCAACCCTGCAATCGTCGCTTCCAACGGCGTCTTCTATATTTCCAGCAAGATTGTCGAACCGCTGGCGGAAGCGTCCTACAACGGGAAAGATGGGCTTGAGCCTCGGCTTGCAACCGCTTGGGAAGGCTCGCAGGATGGCCTGAGTGCAGCCTTCAAGTTGCGTGAAGGCGTGACGTGGCACGACGGCAAACCCTTCACTTCGGCGGATGTGGCCTTCTCTGCTCTGTCCGTCTGGAAACCGCTGCAGAACCTCGGACGGCTGGTCTTTGCCAACCTTGAGAGCGTAGACACGCCCGACGAGCACACCGCAATTTTCCGCTTCTCAAAGCCTACACCCTTCCAGCTCATTCGCAATGCCCTGCCGGTAGTCACCAGCGTTCTGCCGAAACATCTGTACGACGGCACCGATATCGCCACCAACCCGCTGAACAACAAACCGGTCGGCACCGGACCTTTCGTTTTTGCCGAGTACAAGCCCGGCGAATATTATCGCCTGACGCGCAACGAGACATATTGGGGCAAGGATCGGCCAAAGCTCAGCGAAATCATCTATCGGGTGCTTCCCGACCGCGCTGGCGCAGCAACCGCGCTGGAAGCGGAGGAGATACAGCTTGCCGCTTTTTCTGCCGTTCCTCTTTCCGATCTTGCGCGTATCTCCAAGGAACCCGGCATCAAGGTGATTGCCGATGGCTATGAGGCTTTGACCTATCAACTCGTCGTCGAAATGAATCACCGCCGGAAAGAGCTTGCCGACCTCAAGGTGCGACAAGCCATCGCTCACGCAATCGACAAGAAGCTCGTGGTCGACACGGTGTTTCTTGGCTACGCGACCAATTCCACCGGTCCTGTGCCGAAGAACGCGTCGCAATTCTACACGTCCGACGTCACGTTGTACGACTTCAACATCGACAAGGCGAACGCTCTTCTCGATGAGGCTGGCTATCCACGCGGTCGGGATGGGAACCGTTTCTCCCTGAAGTTGCTGCCTGCGCCTTATTTCAATGAGACCAAACAGTTCGGCGCCTATCTGCGCCAGGCTTTGTCTGCCATCGGTATCGATGCGCAACAGGTAAACAACGATGCTGCCGCTCATCAGAAGGCGGTCTACACTGACCACGACTTCGACCTCGCCGTAGCACCGACCGTCTTTCGCGGCGATCCCGCCATTTCCACAACCATTCTGGTGAAATCGGGAACACCTGCCGGTGTTCCCTTCTCCAATCAGGGCGGATATCAAAACAAGGAATTGGACGCTCTGATCGACAAGGCGGCGGAAACTGTCGACGAAAAGCAGCGTACTGCGCTCTACAAGGAATTTCAGCAGAAGGTGAAACAGGATCTGCCGTTGATTAACGTGGCAGAGTGGGGCTTCATTACCGTTGCCCGCGACACGGTGAAAAACGTTGCCAGTAACCCAAGATGGGCGGTTTCGAACTGGGCGGATACCGCCATCGAGGAATAGAGTGGCAGTTGCAGGCCGCATTCTCCGTCGCAGAATGATCAGCGCCGTACCAGTGCTGGTCATCGTGCTGATCTTTACGTTTCTGCTTTTGGAGAATGCGTCGGGTGATGCCGTTGACGCCTATCTCGTCTCCATAGGCGGCGGGGATGCAAGCCTTCGCGATACTCTGCGTACACAATACGGGTTGGACCAATCGGTCCTCTGGCGACTGTGGCTCTACGTCACATCGATCGTCCGGCTGGACCTCGGCTGGTCGGTCGCCTTCGATCGGCCCGTCCTTTCGCTGATCTTGGAGCGTCTACCGAACACTCTGCTATTGATGGGTAGTGCAACGCTGCTGTCTTTCATCCTCGGCACGACACTGGGGATTGCCGCTGGCTCAAGGCCCGGAAGCCTCCTGGATCGGGCACTGTCTTCTGTATCGCTGGCAATTTACGCCGTTCCGGGCTTCTGGCTCGGCCTCGTCCTCGTGCTCGTTTTCGCCGTCAAGCTCCGCTGGCTCCCGACCTCGGGTCTGGAAACCATAGCCTCTGGCAAAGAGGGTTTTGCGCGGGCACTCGACATCATGCGCCATCTCGTCCTTCCAGTTGCAAGCCTTGGCCTTATCTACCTAGCCCTCTTCCTGCGCGTGATGCGTAGCGCCATGGGGGACCTCTGGCATACGGATTTCGTCGCCTTCGCTCAGTCGAAAGGGCTGTCACGTTGCCGGGTGGTGCTGCGCCACGTTGCGCGCAATGCCGCACTTCCTCTTCTCACCGTGCTCGGTCTCCAATCGGCTACCATGCTCGGTGGTTCCGTCGTCATCGAGAGCGTCTTTGCAATCCCTGGCTTCGGGAGACTGGCGCAAGAGGCGGTCGCCGGGCGTGACACGCCATTGTTGATGGGCATCATCCTAGTCAGCGCCGTTTTCGTCATCCTCGTCAACCTGATCGTCGATTTGCTTTACGCATTTCTCGATCCGCGTATCGGTACGGGGGAGAAAGCGGCGTGACCATTCTTCGCCGGGTATCTCGCAGTCCAGAAGGTGTGGCCGGCCTCGTGATCCTTCTCACAGTGACGTTCGCTGGCATTTCGGCGCCTTTTGTCTTCCCCAACGATCCGCTTTCCATCGTCGCGGCACCACTGATCCCGCCCTTTACCGACCGTGCCCTGCCGCTCGGCACCGATACGCTCGGCCGCGATGTTCTTGCCTGTCTCTTCCATGCCGTGCGCAGTTCGTTTCTCGTCGGTCTTTCCGCTGCAGCAGCGGCGCTTCTGATCGGCACGTTCATGGGCACGATAGCGGGCTTTGCTGGAGGCATTGTCGACGAAGCACTGATGCGGATCGCCGATGCCTTCCAGATCGTTCCGAGTTTTCTTCTCGCGCTTGCCTTTGTCAGCACCGTAGGCCCGTCCCTGCCGATTGTCGTGATGGCCATTGCACTCGGCGCTTGGGCCGATCCCGCGCGGTTGACGCGCGCGCAGGTGCTGTCAATTCGCGAGCGGGATTATGTCGCAGCCGCTCGGACCATCGGCATGCATCCAATGGAAATCGCCTTTCGACAAATCCTGCCAAATGCAGTGCCGCCCGTCATGGCACTTGCCGCGATCATCGTTGCAGCAGCCATTCTGACGGAAGCAGCGCTTTCCTTCCTTGGTCTTGGCGATCCGAATATCGTCACCTGGGGTGGAATGATCGCGGAAGGAAGAAACGTGCTTCGCTCTGCTGCTTACCTCTCAATTATTCCGGGTGTCGCTCTGCTTGCCACGGTTCTCGGGGTCTATCTGCTCGGCGAGGGCATCAACAAGGCGCTCGCATTCCAAAAAGGTGTGCAATGAGCCCATTGCTACTTCTTACGATCAAGGGGTTGGGCGTCACCTATCGCGGCGCGTCCGGACCCGCCTTGAGCGATGTGTCGCTTACCCTTGAAGAAAAACGCCGGCTCGCCATCATCGGCGAAAGCGGCTCGGGCAAAAGCACGCTGGCACGCTGCATTGCAGGGCTGCTGCCAGCTGGCGCCAGAACGACCGGCGAATTGATCTGGAATGATGCGAAGGTGAGGACGAAACACGGGTCTTTTCCGGCACCTGGACGCGATATCGCCTATGTATTTCAGGATCCCGGCGCTAGCCTCAATCCTATCCTGACGATTGGCGAGCAGGTGTGTGAAGCGGCCATACGCCATCTCGGCCTGACACGCAGACAGGCGCTAAATCATGCACGCGATCTGCTCGCAGAGGTACAACTAACCCATGCGGAGGCGCTGCTCTCGACCTACCCGCATCAGATTTCCGGAGGTCAGCGGCAACGAGTTGCCATCGCCGCTGCCATTTCCGCTAACCCCAAAATCCTGATTGCGGATGAAGCCACAAGCGCGCTCGACACGATAACCCAGGCGGCCATCGCAAGTCTGCTGGACAGACTGGTTCAAACCAACGGTATGACGCTGATCTTCATCACGCATGACATTGCGCTCGCTTCCAACCTCGCAGATGATATCACCGTGTTCAAATCGGGCCACTTGGTGGAAGCCGGCAAAGTATATGACGTGCTTCCCAATCCGGGAAGCGTCTACACCAGACGTCTATTGTCTTCTCATCTTGACCTTACCACTCCGCCGCTCATCGGGACTGCAGGCTGATGACCCCGTTCTTCTCAGTCAGCCATCTTTCGAAGCGATATGAATGGGAAGGCCGAGCAGTGCAGGCGCTGGCCGATGTTTCCTTCACGCTGGAACGGGGCGAAACACTTGGACTTGCGGGTCCATCAGGCTGCGGAAAATCTACTCTCGCACGGATCATCATGCGGCTCTCTCCGGCGGATAGTGGCCAAGTGCGCTTTGAGGACCAGGACTGGCTGAACCTGAGAGGCCGTGAACTGAGAGCCGCTCGCCGCCGCCTGCAGATGGTGTTTCAAGATACCCATGGCGCCTTCAATCCGCGCGCCACGGTGGAAGATGCAATTGGCGATCCGCTGCGCATCCACCGCATTGTGGCGAGCGGTCAAAGACCTTACGAAATCACCCGGCTGCTGGAACGCGTCGGTCTCAGCCCGGACGTGGCCAAACGTCCCGTACTTCATCTTTCGGGGGGCCAGCGGCAACGTGTTGCGATTGCGCGTGCGATCGCCTGCCGCCCGTCCTTGCTCGTGATGGACGAGGCGGTTTCGGCGCTGGATATCTCCATTCGCGCTCAAATTTTGGAACTACTTGTGTCGCTTCAATCCGAGACCGGCCTCTCCTGCCTTTTCGTTTCGCATGATCTGGCCGTCATTCGCGCTGTTTGCCATCGCGTCGCGATCATGGAGAGCGGACGGATTGTCGAATATGGCCAGACAGGCCGCATTATCTCCAGCCCGCAATCGGACACTGCCAAGCGATTGATTGCCGCCGTTCCCACACTTCGACTTCAGGACAAGAACCATGTCTGACCGCAACTGGAGCCACCTGCTCGATGTCCCAGCTTTCCCACAAGAGCGTTATGCAAAGCTCGCGGACAGGCTGGCCGCATTGATGAAGACGCAAAACGACGTGCTCCTCATTCAGGCCGAAGCCGTTCTCGCGCTGGAAGCGGTGGCGACCAGCCTGGCCCAGCCGCGACTGAAAGCGCTCAACATCATTACCAGCCCCTACGGCGCATGGTTCGGGGACTGGCTGAAGCGCGGTGGCAGTGAGGTCGTCAACCTCGTGGCCGAAGCTGGGCGTCCAATCACGGTAGACGCTGTTTGGAGCGAGCTTAATCAACACCCCGACATTGCCGTGCTGTCTCTCGTTCACGCCGAATCCGCCAGCGGCATTCTCAACCCATTGGAAGAAATTGTCCGGCTCGCCAGAGAAAAAGGCGTGCTTGCCGTCGTGGACGCAGTTGCATCGATTGGCGGGCATAGTCTCGATGTGGACAAGGATCACATCGACATCGCCGTGATCGGTCCGCAAAAATCGTTGGCTGGGCCGGCAGGCCTTTCGGCAATTTCAGTCAGCGACCGCGCCTGGGCCATGCTGAACCATGGCAACGCGCCACGCGGTTCGATGCTCTCGCTTCTCGATCAAAAAGAACAATGGCTCGATACCGGCAGAGGGATTTTGCCTGGTACGCCCGCACCGCTTGAATTTTTTGCGCTCGAAGCTGCATTGGATCGTGTGGAGGCGGAAAGCATAGACGTCAGCCAGAAGCGACATCGGCTGGCTGCAACGGCAACGCGAAGAGCTCTCACCGCACTCGGCGTTGAGCTCTGGGTGCCGGACGAAGAAGCCTCTGCACTCGTCACAGCAGTCAAGCTCCCGGTAGCTGTCCAGCGCGCCGATCTCGTCTCTCAGGCAAAAATCGATGGGTCCGATATCTTAGCCGCTGTCGGCCCCGGAACAGACTATCTGATCCGCCTCAACCATACGGGACTGCGCGCCAACAAAGAGCCCGTGCTGGCCAATATCAAAGCCCTCGCCCACGCACTGCGCCACCACGGACATTCAAACAAAGTGGATAAGGCAATCGAGGTGGTAGATGAGACCTACTCTTCTGCCGCCAAGCAATAGACCCCGGGCGGCCCGATGGACAAGCAAAAAGCCGCGTTCATCGGCGTATAACGCGGTCCGACTCTGCGGGGCAGCTGATGCTCCCGAGAAAAAATCCCTAGCTGTAACGCTGCAAATGGAAGGATCTTTCTCTCCCGTCCACAGCTCTAATATAGGAATCCCTCCAGCAATCTTGACGAAATCGTGGCAAAACGCGAAACTTTACACATTGTTAAGTTCGGTGACTGGAGGAATGAAAATGGTTGCAGGCTACAACATGCTTTCCTTCGATCTCTTCGGCCTCGGCCGTCGGGCGCAGGAAGAAAAGCTCAAAAGCGAGAGCGGATCGAGAAAAGATCACACCGTTCGTGACGAGGCTGAACAGCGTGATCGCGATCAGGAACATGATCTGTTTTTCTGGTCGCTCTATCCGGTGATCTGAAGCGTCGCTCAGAGACGATCCAGTTCCTCGCGATGCCGATGCATTGCGAGGAATTTTCTGTAATCGCGCTCATAGGCGGATGCGCGCGTCCCATCCGGGTGGCGCTCCTCATAACCGGGATACATGGCAGCGCCAGCTTCAGACAAACTCGTATATACGCCACCCGCTACCGCGGCGGTCATGGCTGTTCCGAGAAGCACGGCATCGCTGGTCTGCGGCACGACGACGTGCTTACCCGTCGTGTCAGCATAGAGCTCCATCAATAGTGGATTACGAACATGCCCGCCCGCTAGGTGAAGCGTGGCGATACGATATCCGAAACTCTCCATCGCCTCCAGAACGTGGCGCGTTCCGAGCGCGATCGACACGGCGGTACGCCAGTATAGGGCGCAGAGGCTATTAAAAGACGTATCGAGAGTGAGGCCACTGATCACGCCCCGAGCATGTGGATCCGCGAAAGGCGATCTGTTGCCATGAAAATCCGGCAGGACATGCAGACGGTGGGCAAACCCGTCGCCCTTTGTGGCCCGTAACGCCATGACTCGGTCGACGATGCGACGGTGAAGCGCCGCATCCGGCTCGCCGCCCGCAGCATGCATGCGCACGATATGGTCGAGCAAAGCACCCGTTGCCGACTGCCCGCCCTCGACCAGCCAGTGATCGGGCAGAACGGCCTGCCAGTAAGGCCCCCACAGACTGCGACCATGCATGCGTTTGGGCGTGAGAGCGACGAGACAACTCGATGTGCCGGCTATTAGCGCAACATTGTTTTCCACATGGTTGCCGAGACTACCGCCGAGCGCACCCAGGGCGCCCGCATAGGCGTCGATCATGCCGGTTGCGACATGGCACTCAGTATCCAACCCCAATTCATCGGCAGCCCTGGCCGACAGAACACCAACGGCTTGACCAGGCGCGACGGGGCTTGAAGGGAGCGAAGCCCGCTCTTTCAGATCCCCGAGACCTGCAAGGCCAAGATAATCCTGACACCAGCCTTCTTGCTCATGCGCCAGGAAATTCCATTTTGCCGTCAGTGTGCAGTTGGAGCGCGCCGCACTGCCGCTTGCCCTCCAAGTAAGGAAGTCGGCAAGATCGAAGAAATAGGCCGCTTTCGACCAGCTTTCAGGCAGGTGTTTCTTCAGCCACATCAGTTTCGGCATCTGCATTTCGGGGGATATCGATCCTCCGACGAAATCCAGAACCGGGTGACCCGACGCTGTCAGAAAATCCGCCTCGGCAATGGCGCGATGATCGAGCCAGACCACGGTGTCGAAGCGGTCCTCGCTCGTGGTTGAGACCGACACTTGCTCGCCGGATTTGCCGCGCGCAACAAGCGAACATGTTGCATCAAAACCAATACCGGCCACACTTGCAGGGCCAATCGCTGCCTCAGCCATGGAAGACCGCACCGAAAAACACACGGCCCTCCATATGTCCTCGGAATCGTGCTCGGCGTGGTTTTCCTTCGGTTTCTGCATAAGGATGGGATGGGTCGCACGGGACAGCATTGTGCCATGACGATCGAACACCCCGGCGCGCGCGCTGCCTGTTCCGACATCGACCGCAACGAGATATTGGCGCATAAAGCTAGTTTCCCATCCCTGTTTTACCGAAAACCGGGAGAGAAGCGTTCCGTGTCGTTATCTGCACGTCAACCAGCCTCTGCTCTTGAGCCCTGGCGGCCCTTTCGGTCGCGCACAAGGTGAACCAAATCCGGCATGGCGTCAAACACGAGATCGGGCTCAAGTGCTGCGATCTGTTGACGGAACGCGGGGAAGCGTGCGTGAGAGCCGCCTGTAAAAGCGAAAACGCACATGCCCGCCGCCTTAGCCGCGGCAATGCCAGCCGGGCTATCTTCGATAACGATGCAATTGGCCGGCTCCGCACCCATCTCTTGCGCGGCGTGCAGGAAGAGATCCGGCGCCGGTTTGCCGTTCTTCACCATGGTGGCGCTGAAAATATGGGGCTCGAATTTCTCGATCAGACCCGTAAGGCCCAGAGAATAGCGGATGCGTTCCGGCTGACTTGAGGACGCTACACAACGAGGCACGTTGAGCCGGTCCAGCGTTTCGGCAATGCCGTCAATCGCCTTCAATTCCAGGCGAAAGCGTTCGAAAAGGGCGCTTCGCATGTGTTCGAGAAAATCGATATCGGTCTCGATACCATATTCCTCCCAAAGCGTTGCCGTCATATTGGCAAGGCTGCGACCGAGAAATCGCTGATAGGCCTCTTCCTCAGTCATCTGGACACCGAGACGTGCCAGCATGTCGATCAGCACTGCGACAGAAACCGGCTCGCTGTCGACAAGCACGCCATCGCAGTCGAAAATCACCAAGGGGCCGGTTTCGGTAGGCATGATGTCAGCTTTCGATAAGTTTATCGTCCAGATAGAGTTCGAGCGTCTTTGCGGTACCCTTTTCCCACAATGTGTTTAGAGCATGGGCGAAGCGGGTGCGGAAGAGGTCTGAGTTTGCGACGTCGCCAAAAATATCGCTGAGTGCGAGGAAGGCCATGGGATCGTCCTTTGCCTTGATCGCGGCCGCCTGCAGGC